>JBBQDK010000145.1:0-6258 GCA_038319625.1 Gammaproteobacteria bacterium | reverse complement strand
CGCATCAGCTCCTGATAGTAATAGAGGTTGTGTAGGGTATTGAGGCGGGCGCCAAGTATCTCGTTGCATTTATCCAGATGGCGCAGGTAGGCCCGGCTGTAATGGCGGCAGGTATAGCAGCCGCACCGCGCATCAAGGGGCCGGACATCGTCCCGGTAGCGGCTGTTGCGGAGGCGAATCACGCCGTTACGGGTGAACAGGTGGCCATTGCGGGCATTGCGGGTCGGCAGCACGCAATCGAACATGTCGATGCCACGGCTCACCGCCGTGACGATGTCCTCGGGCGTGCCCACGCCCATCAGATAGCGCGGTCGGTCGGCAGGCATCTGCGGCAGCAGTTCGTCGAGGATGCGTTCGCGGTCATCCTTGGGCTCGCCCACCGACAATCCGCCGATGGCATAGCCCTCGAAGCCGATATCGAGCAGGCCGTGCAGAGATTGCGCACGCAGCGCCTGATACATGCCACCCTGCACAATACCGAATAGGGCCGCTGCATTCACGCCCGCCGCTCCCAGCGCATCATGCGCGGCGCGTGACCGCGCAGCCCAGCGCAGCGACATTTCCATGGAGGCACGCGCCTCGTCCTCGGTCGCCGGATAGGGCGTACACTCATCGAACACCATGACGATATCGCTGCCCAGCGCTCTTTGCACGGCCATGGAGCGCTCAGGATCGAGAAATACCGGACTGCCGTCGATCGGTGACTGAAACGCGACGCCCGCTTCGCTGATTTTGCGCAGCGCCCCCAGGCTGAATACCTGGAAACCACCGGAGTCGGTGAGGATAGGCCCGTCCCAGTGCATGAAGTCATGCAGGTCACCATGCAGCGCGATGATGTCAGTGCCCGGCCGCAGCATCAGATGAAAGGTGTTGCCAAGTATGATCTGCGCACCGATGTCGCGCAGCTCCTCCGGCGTCATCGCCTTGACCGTACCATAGGTGCCGACCGGCATGAACGCCGGTGTGTCGACGCCGCCGCGTGGAAAGTGCAGGCGGCCGCGACGGGCGAGGCCATCGGTGCTCATCAATTCAAATTTCATAGCAGCCAAAGCAAAGTGTAAAGATACAAGAGGAAAGGAACGGCGCGCCGGTGTTACTTTCCTCTTTTACCTTTTATCTATCAACATCGCGTCGCCATAACTGAAAAACCGATAATCCCGTGCGACCGCATGCCGGTACGCGGCCATGACATTGGCGTGGCCGCCAAAGGCACATACCAACATCAACAGTGTCGAGTCCGGCAGGTGGAAATTAGTGAGCAGGGCGTCAACCACCCGGAACTGATAACCTGGATAGATAAAGATATCAGTCTCGCCGCTGTATGGCAGCAGTTCGCCACCGCGTGCCGCGCTTTCCAGACTGCGTACCGCGGTAGTGCCGACCGCCACGACCCGTGACCCGCGCGCACGTGCGGCGCGCACCTGTTCGCAGACAGTGACATCGACCACGATGTATTCACTGTGCATGCGGTGTTCCTCGATGCGTGCCACGCGCACTGGCTGAAAGGTACCGGCGCCAACATGCAGTGTGACGTAGGCACTCTGTACCCCTTTGTCGCGCAGCCGTTCCAGCAATGCGGCATCGAAATGCAGTCCGGCGGTGGGCGCGGCCACGGCGCCCGGATTGCGGGCATACACAGTCTGGTAGCGCTCGCGATCCGCGTCAGCGTCGGCGCGCGTGATATACGGCGGTAGCGGCATATGACCCTTGCGCTCCAATATGGCACGCACATCTTCATCGGTCTCGAAACGCAACTCATACAAATCATCGTGTCGGTCAAGTACCGTGACCTGCACATCCTCCTCCAGCAGCAAGCCGCTGCCGGTACGTGGTGGCTTGCTGGCGCGCAATTGCGCCAGTACACGCTGCGCATCTAGCACACGCTCGACCAGCACTTCAATCTTTCCGCCGCTGTCTTTCCTGCCATGCAGACGCGCCGGAATCACGCGCGTGTCGTTGAATACCAGCAGGTCGCCGGCATTCAGCAGAGCGGGCAGCGCGGCGATCAGCCCGTCATGCACGGCACCATCAGCCCCATTTAGGTGCAGCAGCCGACTGGCGCTGCGTTGCGGCAGGGGCTGCTGGGCGATCAGTTCCGGCGGGAGAATATAGTGGAAATCGGACAACTGCATAGGGGCGACACGATAGCAGGGAATCGGACAGGGGTCATCCCGCGAACGGCCGAAATTGCTTGCCCTGCACACAGCGAATCCGCACACAATAGAATCTGTTCCCGGTCCACCGCAGTTGCTATACTTGCCCGCCTGAGTGCCGGGATGGCGGAATTGGTAGACGCGCTGGACTCAAAATCCAGTGGTGGTGACACCATGGGAGTTCGATTCTCCCTCCCGGTACCACTTAACAACAGTGGCGAGTAGCGAGTAGCTAGCAGCTAGTACTTCCTCGCAACTAGCAACTAGCAACTAGCAACTTTCATATGGACCGACATGACCGGAACCCGCTATACCCTCGAAGTCCAGCCCGTCCTGCCTGTACGGCTGTCACGACTGCCGGAACTTGCTAACGATCTACTCTATAGCTGGGACCGCAATGTCCGCGGGCTGTTCTTCCGTCTGGATCAGACCGAGTGGGAAAGCTGTGGCCATAATCCCAAGGTATTCCTGCGCCGCGTTTCTCAGCAGCGCCTCGACGAGGCCGCGCAGGACCGCATCTACATGGAGTATTACAGTCGTGTGCTGGCGGCCTACGACAGTTATCACCAGGAACAGTTGCGCAGCGGCGTCGACACCCATATCGAACCCGGCCAGGATCTGATCGCTTATTTCTGCGCCGAGTTCGGCTTTCATGAAAGCCTGCCGATTTATTCCGGCGGTCTCGGTATTCTGGCCGGCGATCACTGCAAAGCGGCCAGCGATCTCGGCCTGCCGTTCGTCGCCGTCGGCATCCTGTATCGTCAGGGCTATTTTACGCAGACCATCGACGGCCAGGGCAACCAGGTCGCGCATTACGCACCGACCAATTTCGCTGATCTGCCGATTGTGCCCGCACTCAATGACAAGGGTGAAGAAGTACAGGTGCAGGTCGACATGGGCGGGCACGCCGTCAAGCTCAAGGTCTGGATGGCCAAGGCCGGACACATCAACCTCTATCTGCTCGATAGCGACCTGCCCACCAATGAAGCGGCCGACCGTTCGATCACCTATCTGCTTTATGGCGGCGACACCAGCACCCGCATACGCCAAGAGATCGTGCTTGGCATCGGCGGCGTGCGCGCGCTACGCGCGCTGGGATTGCAGCCGACCGTCTGGCACATCAACGAAGGCCATGCTGCTTTCCAGATCCTGGAACGCTGCCGCGAACGCGTCAAGGCGGGCATGGACTTCAACAGCGCCCTGGAAATGGTCGCCTCGGGCACGGTGTTCACCACGCATACTCCGGTCGCCGCCGGCCATGACATTTTCGATCACAACCTGATACACCAGTACTTTGGCGACTTCGTCAACGATCTTGGCATCGACATGGACAGCTTTCTGCAACTCGGTTCCAGCCCCAGCGCCCAGGGCGGGTTCAACCAGACCGCGCTGGCCCTGCGCGGCTCGCGCTTCCATAACGGAGTGAGCCGCATCCACGGCGGTGTCGCCTCACAAATGGAAAGTTACATCTGGCCGCAGATCCCGCACGAAGAGAATCCGATCTCCTACGTCACCAATGGCGTGCATGTACCGACCTTCCTGGCACGCGAATGGGTCAACCTGTTCGATATGCGCTTCGGCGGCGAATGGCGCAACGAGTTGTACAACGCCGAATACTGGGACCGCATCGATGATATCCCCGACCACAGCTATTGGAGTCTGCGCCAGTCGCTGAAATCCGAATTGCTGGAAGATGTGCGCCGCCGCCTGGTGTTCCAGTTGCGCCGCAACCTGTGCAGCGAGGCGCAGATCGAACGCGTCATCCAGAACCTCTCGCCACACGAAACCGATGTGCTCACCGTCGGCTTCGCTCGTCGCTTTGCCACTTATAAACGCGCCACCCTGCTGTTCAGCGATCCCGAGCGCCTGGCACGCCTGCTCAACGATCCGAAGCGGCCGGTGGTGCTGATGTTCGCCGGCAAGGCGCACCCCAACGATCTGCCCGGTCAGCATCTGATCCAGGTGATTCACGACTTTACACGCCGTCCGGAATTCGAAGGCAAGATTATCCTGCTGGAAGGCTATGACCTGGCACTGGCGCGCAAGCTGGTCACCGGCGTCGACGTCTGGCTGAACACACCGGAGTACCCGCTCGAAGCCAGTGGCACCTCGGGACAGAAGGCCGGCATCAACGGCGTGATCAACCTCAGTGTGCTGGATGGTTGGTGGGGCGAGGGCTACAACGGCGAAAACGGTTGGGCCATCACCCCGCACGGTCCGCAGTACGATACCAATTACCGCAACCGCGAAGAGGCCCAGGAGCTGCTCAATATTCTGGAAAAGCAGGTTGCGCCGCTGTACTACGACCGCAACGGCCATGGCTACTCGGCGGGCTGGGTGAAAATGTCCAAGGCCTCGATGAAGTCCACCATACCGCACTTCAACTCACTGCGCATGGCCATGGATTACGTCACACGCTTCTATGGCATCGCCATTCAGCAGCGCAAACGCCTCGCCGAACGCAATGCTGCCGGCGCCACTGAGCTGGCGCAATGGAGAACCAAGGTCGCGCGACTCTGGTCCAAGGTGAAGGTGCGTCGCATGGATGCGCCTGTCGAAGAACTCAAAGCAGGCGCGGCCTTGCCGATCCGGATCGCAGCGGTACTTGATGGACTCAAACCGGACGATGTGGTGGTCGAATGCCTGGTGGGAGTCAACAGCGAAAACGGCGACTTCGTCACTCACGAACGCTATACGCTGCAAGCTGAAGGCAAGGTCGAAAGCGGCGAAACCACCTTCGTCCTCAATCTGCAGCCGCGCCTGCCTGGCCTGCAGTATTACAAGCTGCGCATGTATCCGTATCACACCTTGCTCAGTCACCCGTTCGAAACGGGCTGCATGATCTGGCTGTAGGAATTGCCAGCAAGTAATTACCACGGGGAATACCGGGAGTATCATTGACATGGCTGTCCCCGAGTTCCCCGTGGTCAATTATATTTTATTAGAGTCTCTTTAAGCGCCTCAAAGACAAAGTTGACCGCGCTTTTTCTACCCGCGTTTTACCTGCCGTACATCCACGTCAACATTTTCAGCCTGTCGGCCAGTCCTTCCGGCAATTGATCCCAAGCAAAACGCCAATTCCAATTACCTTTGGTGGTACCGGGGGTGTTCATGCGATAACCCGCGCCGAGTTCCAGCACATCCTGCATCGGCAGCATCGCGAGACTCGCCACGGAGGCCAGCGCGGCGCGGATCAAGGGCAAGGGCATGGCCTGGTCGGTGCAGGCACCGAGATACTCCATGATATGCGCGCGCAGTTCAGTACTGAGCGACTCGAACCAACCCAGCGATGTGTCGTTATCGTGTGTTCCGGTATAGACCACGCTATTGCGTTCGTGGCGGTGCGGCAAGTAAGGATTGTCGGGGCCACCGTCGAAAGCAAATTGCAGAATCTTCATGCCCGGCAACCGGTACTTGTGGCGTAGCGCGTCCACTTCGGGCGTAATCACGCCGAGATCCTCGGCAATCAGCGGCAAGGGATCGAACTCCCGGCGCAATGCCGCGAATAGTTTTTCGCCTGGCGCCTTCACCCAACGACCGTTGATGGCCGTCTCTTCCTCAGCGGGAATTTCCCAATAGGCCTCGAAGCCGCGGAAGTGATCGATGCGTACCAGATCGTAGAGTTCCAGTTGGGTGCGTAACCGATCCAGCCACCAGACGAAGCCATCCTCCTGCAGGCGTTCCCAGCGGTAATGCGGATTGCCCCAGCGCTGCCCGGTCGCCGAAAAATAATCCGGTGGTACGCCGGCCACCGTCAGCAGTCT
This sequence comes from Gammaproteobacteria bacterium, assembly GCA_038319625.1. Taxonomy (GTDB): domain Bacteria; phylum Pseudomonadota; class Gammaproteobacteria; order JBBQDK01; family JBBQDK01; genus JBBQDK01. The sequence goes on along the minus strand of JBBQDK010000145.1, from coordinate 341 downwards.
GCCGTGCGCGTCGATGGCGAAATATTCGCGCTGCGCCCAGACATCGGCACTGTCGTGAGCGACAAAGATCGGCAGATCACCGAACAACAGTACGCCCTTGGTATTGGCGTAATGACGCAGCCCTTCCCACTGCCGGAAAAACAGAAACTGTTCGAAGTGGACTTGTTCGATGGCTTCGGCGAGTTCCTCTCGCGCCTGCGTCAGCGCAGTGTCCAAGCGATCGCGCACGGCCTCCGGCCAGTCCCACCAGGCCATCCCCCGGTGCGCGGCACGCAGCGCCCGATACAAGGCATAGACATCCAGCCAGTGGCTATGTGCGGCCAGAAAGCTCTGATAGCCAC
>JBBQDK010000144.1:0-6496 GCA_038319625.1 Gammaproteobacteria bacterium | reverse complement strand
ATAATCCACAAGGCCGATCTCATAAAGCGTCGTCGAACTGCCATGCGCCACAGTCGCGCCGTGAGGCATTAGCTGCAATAGAGTAGCGAGCGCTGCCTTGCGGTCGGCGGCGAAGTGCGGACACACGCCGCGCTTCTCGAGCGCGGAAAAAGTCCGCTCGATTCGCACCTGCTCCTCGGGGTTGATTAGTTCCAGGCTCGTTTTATCATTTCTGACCATGGGATTGTTGTCGTCGTGAAATCCTGTCACCGGTATTGCAGGTATGTCTGTCCGTCCCACCCGTCCACGAGATTGTCGGGCTGGCGATATAAAGCCCAAGAGGTTAAATCCAGCTGAAATGGCGGAGCCGTTTCGAGAGAAAAGACCATAGTATTTAGCGCGAAACTCCTGCGAATCGTGCCCTCAACGTAACACGTACGTATTTGTGACATTTTCTGCCGTGGTAGCTACATATTTCTATGAATACAGCCCAACAGGTTTACGTTCAAACTATGGCAAGAAGGGTTTCGGGTCTATCGGGGAGATTTGACAACGACTGTAAGGAATTTTTGATTGCGTCAGGCAGCGCTTGCGGGCAAGGGCCGCTCATCCCGGCAATTCATTAATCATTTGCGGCATTTGTCCAGGTGCACCTTCTCTGCTACTGTAACTCCCTCTCCCTCCGGGAGAAGGGACTTTCTTTTCGGTCGCCGTGCTATTCGTTACGCCTGTTCATTGACTACCGACCGCCGTACCAGTCAAACCTAATCTAGCACCTGACAGAGCCGGGGGTTTACCTCAAAGCATTATTACTACAACAACACGCTTGGCAACCGCATAAAACACGGGTTCGATGTAGCACTATTTACTGACTTCTGTGTAATACGCAAGAATCGATGTCTAAATAACGGGTCGGTGCGCGGCTGCAGGCTGTCGGAATATCACTACGCCATGGCATGCATCGCCTGCAGGGCTCCGGCTAGAAAAATTCATATTCAAGTTGGAAGCGGAAGGTTGTGTCTGGTGTTCCATGCGTCAGTCCGGCGAGGATTGCCGCGTTGTAGCGCAGACTTTTCGCGTTGCCGAGGCTGGTCCGGCCGAAGAAGGCAGGGCCGACGCGCAATTGCTCGGAATACATGTGCGCAGGGTCGCCCAGGGATCCGAATACCTGCACGCCGGGCTGAAAACGCGCGCGCAGATTGTATTTCCACTGTGCCTGGTACTCAAGCTCGTTGCGCCTGCCGTCGTTAGATGTACCCTCGGACAATGCACTGAGGCGACGATTCCAGTAGATGTTCAGGTTGGTCTGCGTGCGTGTTGTCTCCTTCTGGAACATCGGCCCCAGTACCAGGGTGTTTTTGTTCTCGAGTCTGTTACGCGCCAGCTCGGCGAAGATGCCCACATCCAACCAGTGTTCGCCGTGTTCGGTCAACTGGAAGATGTTTTCGAACTCGTATTCCTCGACGCGGGCAGTCTGTCCGGGCGTCTGCGCATACTCAACTTCACCTTCGACGCCCCAGCGCGGCAGTAAACCATACCCCAACGCCAGCTTGGCGGCGCGCTCGCCGTCCGGGTTGTTCCAGTCCTGCATACCACCCTTGAGCTCCAGCTCCCACTCGCGGTAATCAACAATCGGCGAATAAATCGTCGATGCCGGACCGGCAATCGCGGTCATCGGTACTGCGAACGCGCCAGCCAGACCGATCACGCTCACTAAAGACCAGATTGCCAACCATTTATGCGCACTACTTTTCATTGCCTTTACCATTAGTTGTAGCTGGATATGAAAGTTAAATGTTCGCTGCCGTGCAGCGCACCCGGCTGTACGAAAAGCCATTACACCAGTACAAAACGGGCGCAGGCCCTCTCTCGCGCGGAATGCTGGCCGGCGTTGTCACCATTCCGGTTTTCAGTCAGGCCGTGTTTGTGGATGCCGCGTTGTGCGCCGGTTCAGCCTGTGACGATTTCGCACGTGCGCGCAAGGCTGTCTGCCGTATCGCCATCAGACGCATGCCCATAAACAACACACCAGCGGTCGTCAACCAGAACACCAACTGCATCCCGGCCGGGCGCGCCTCATAGCCCACCAATACGTGCAGCGCCTGTCCGAACAGTGAGCCGTTGCTGATCAGCCATGAGGTATTCCATAACTGGTTGTCCCAAGTCGGCAGCCAGTTGGCCTGAATCAGGAAGCCCGCAGCGGTCGAGGACAGGCCGGCCGCCAGCAACACCAACATCCAGTTGGTGGCGTTGAAGAAGTAATGGAGCGGGATCCGCAGCAGACCGAAATACAGCGCGAAGCCCACCGCCGTGCCGCCCGCAAGGCCCAGCGGTACGCCGGTCAGGAGGTCCATCTTACCCGCTCCGCTTGCCGCTATGCCGTACAGGAACAGCACGACCTCCGAACCCTCGCGCAACACCGCCAGTGCTACTACTGCCAGCAGTATAGCCACTGAGCTCGACCCGGTTTTCACCGAAGCGGTGACCTGCTGCATGTGCCTGACCATTTCCTTGCCGTGGCTGGACATCCAGGTCACATGCCAGCCGATCATCACCACCGCCGCCAGCAGTACGCTGGCATTGAACAGCTCCTGGCCCGCGCCGCCGACCGCTTCCTCGATCACACCCGCGAAGATCGCGACGACGATCGCGCCAATCACACCCAGCGCGATACCGCCGCCGATGAAAGTGCTGCGTCTCGCCACGCCGCGCGTGGCGGCAGCCACCACAGTCACGATCAGAGACGCTTCCAGGACCTCTCGAAACACCAGCAATGCAACAGCGAGCATATGAGTTACTCCGCGATCAGGACGCCTTGCCCGGTGTCCTGGTGAAAGTCATCGAAAATTTTGTATTGTCCCGGATTGAGCGGCCCGACGAACACCGTGACGGTGCTGCCCGGCAGCACGATCTTCTCGCGATTGAGTTCGTTACTTTCGAACTCCGATGGCGTGGTGTCCTTGTTGGTCACTCGCAGTTTGAATTTGGTGTCGGCGGGCACCTTGAGGGTGGCTGGATCGAAACGGTGGTTGTGGATCGTCAGCGCGAACACGGGCATCTCGGCCGCTACAGCGGCCAAGGGCAACACGGCGATCTGCAAGGCCAGCAGACTGACTTTTGCTACGCGCTTCAGGGACCGATGGCCGGTCTTTGTTATCGCACGTGTGATGAAGGTATCGAACATGGTTACTCTCCTCTCAATGGTGCGTAGCGAAGATTGTCCAGCAACAGTGTCTTGGGGCGCTGAATGTGCAGAAACTCGACGCCCGCCTCCGTATGGCAGGCGTTGCAAGCCGCCGACAACCGATCATAGGCGCGCGCAAACGCGGCTTTGTCGCGTTGCTCCAGCGCCTGCTGCACAGTATTAATGCCCGGATTCATTTTTGCCGGCATCACCTCTGACAGCTTTTGCGGTTGCAGTTCGGGTGCATCGCCGTTACTTGCCTCGATATTGCGCAATGTTTCTCCGAGTTCACCGATCATGTAATAGGCCAGATTCCAGTTTCCGGCCTCGCCTGCCCACCACAATCGATCATGACGAATCTGCAATTCCAGCATCTGCTGACCGAGTTCGGGCGCTGACATGTGTTGTTCCAGGGTGGTTAGTCTGACTTCCAGCGCCGCAACTTTCGCAGTTGGATCATCGGAAGGCTGCTTGGTCTCGCTGGCGCTGGCTATGATCGGGCTGGCCACGGTCATACAGAGCACAGCCACCAGAGAAACAACGCGTCGGGTCGAACGGCCCAGCACGCAGATTCCACAGAAGTGAAAATCGACGCCATATGTAACTACTCGTGCACTGTTTGCTGTTCTCACCGGATCTACCGAATACGTCGCCGTGTATGTCGCTGACTGACTCATGTGTTAATGATAATCGTTCTTATTCAAGAATACAAGCGCAACCTCGCCGTCCTCGATGTACTTATATTATGTTTATATTTCATAATTTAATACGATATTTACAAAGTATATTCTATAAATATGATTTTAAGATTTGGTATACGGAAGATCGTACTTACTATCGCTGGACAGAACTACAGCAGCCAAAGGAGGGGTTGTGGGTCAGTTCCCGGAGGATGGTCCGGTGTTGGCGCGCGCACCGGGCAAGACTCACTATTACTCATGTCATCGACAGCCTCACTGGTTTTGATTATGCGTCCTCGGACCTGCGGCGTATCCAGTATCAAAAACGCCTCGACAGCCGTGAAAGCATCGAGACTGCGATTGCAAAACAGGTAGTCGGTGTTACCGAGATCGATATTCGTATTGAGAGCGGACTGCGCCTGATCAAGATGGTCAATGAGAGCAGCGCCGATCTGGTCGTGATGTGAGCGCACCATAGTGACTCGATCCAGGATACACTCAAATACCGTAGGCCTGACGCAACAGGGTAATGGGGTGGATGACGGCCCCGAACTTGCCCTTGGTACCATGTTCCAGCTGGTCGCCGGCCAGCGGGCAGTCGCTGCCATACCAGTCCGGCGCCGCCGTCGCAATCTGCCTGAATACCGGGCGTCCTATCTTCATCGCCTTGTCGTAGGTTTCGCGCTTGATCGCGTAGGTCCCGTCGTGGCCTGAGCAGCGCTGGATCAGTTCGACTTCGGTCCCTGGCACCAGCGCCAGTAGTTCCTGCGTTTTTGGCCCTATGTTCTGAACGCGCTGGTGACAGGAGGCATGACACACCACCTTGCCCAACTCCTGCCTGAAATCCGTATTCAACAGTCCGCCTTCGTGCCTCAACATCAGGTATTCGAAAGGGTCGAAAAAGGCCGCCTTCACGCGCGCCACTGCTTCGTCGTGGGGATACATCATAGGCAGTTCCTGCTTGTACATCAGCACACAGGAAGGGATAGGTGCGATCAGATCCCAACCTTTAGCGGCGAGTGTATCCAGGCGCGGAATATTGTAATTCTTGAGCTCATCGATAGCCTCCAAGTCGCCCAGTTCCATCTTGGGCATGCCGCAACAGCGTTCTTCCAGCACCAGACGGGTGGGGATACCGTTGTGCTCGAATACACACACCATATCTTCAATCAGCGACGGCAAGTTGTGCTCGCCATAACAGGTCACAAAGATTGCCATCTTGCCGTGCGTACGTCCCGCCGGTTTCACAGCGGTCTCCAGCGGGCGGTGTTTCGCAAGACGTCGGTGTGCGCTGCACGAACTGTAAACGGGGAGTTTCGCCTTGCGATGCACGCCCAACGTTTTTTCCAGCACATACCGCGCGGCCGGCATGCGGTTGGCGGCGTTTACCGTTTGCGCCACCACCGGGATGCCGGCCAGACGTCCGACCGCATCGGTGGCAGTCAGCACTCGATCCCGCAGCTTCGATCCTTCCTTGCGATTGCGCACCGCCTTGGCCCGCAACATGAGATGAGGGAAATCCATGTTGAACACATGCGGTGGCGTGTACGGACACTTGGTCATGAAGCACAGGTCACACAGGTAACATTGGTCGACTACCGTCCAGTACGCCGCACGGTCCACGCCATCGAGTTCCAGCGTCGGCGATTCGTCGATCAGGTCGAACAGTGTCGGGAACGAATCGCACAGCGAAAAACAACGCCGGCACATATGGCAGATGTCGAACTGGCGTTCCATCTCCTTGTACAGCGCTTCGCCGTCCCAGAAGGCTTCCTGATCCTGACCCAGCGGATGGCGCTTGGGTGCCTTTTGATTACCCTCCAGAACCGGAGTGGTGTCCGTCGTCATATCACAGCTCCTCGCAGTTGGAGTCCGGCTTTCTGGATGTGCTCGATCACGGGTGAGGCATGTATCCCGCACATTGGTCTTTGGCGCAGCAACACCTGCTCATGCGATGAGTGTAGCCCTGTTGCGTGGGCCGCGCAGCGAGCTGGTTTGCGTATCCAGGCATGCATTCCCAAGGTCAAGCATATTACGCGGATTCAATCTTACTCAACGCATGCCCTTTGTGGGCTGCGATATGGTCGGTCTTGTCGCTTTTGATTTCGTACTGCGGAATCTCTTTTGATGCGCGGTGGGAATGGCCCTTGTAGTCGAAATCCCGCGTATGCACCTTGGTGATCGTACCGCTGACCCGGCCGGCCTCGGAGTTCCATGCCACGTGGCCACCCACTTTGAATGCATTTCTCATCCGATACTCCCCGCTTCATCACCCATGACAACCAAGACACAGGCCGAAATCCCGGCCTGTGTCTTGGTTGACTGCCACCTTAGCGGCCTCGTGCCCTCAGTGCAACGGTGCCAGCTTGACGTTCTTGTGGCCCAAGGCGTGCGCCACATCGTACATCGCCTGATTGAGAATCTTGTGAGTATTCTCATCGGCGCCATGGCCGAACTTGGCGTCGATATCGGCCATCACCTGCACATGAATATCGTGCGACAAGGCCTTATCGAACAGATGGCCGGACCACCAAGTACCATCCGCTATGGTGCCGGCTGACACCAGCGCCTCAGCCAGCTTGGCACCTTCGAGATCCGCCGGCGCGGCCGGCAGCTTGACCCCGGCTTCGGTGGCGCGCTTGAGTCCGTCTTT
>JBBQDK010000143.1:0-6743 GCA_038319625.1 Gammaproteobacteria bacterium | reverse complement strand
GTTAGGCAAGGCCGCCGCGCAAGGGCATGCACAGGCACAATACAATCTCGGCATGCTGTATCTGAATGGCTGGGGCACCACAGCCGATCCGGCACAGGGACGTCATTGGCTGGAGCTGGCCGCCGCACAGGACGTGGCCATGGCGCGCAGCAAGCTTGCGGCACTGCAAGCGGCACCCGCTGCGGCAACGCCGGATGCCGAATCATTGTGGTCGGCGGTACGGCGCGGCGACGTGACGCAACTCGATGCACTGCTACGGCACGGCGCTGCTGCCGATACCCGCAACGGCGGTGGTAGAACGCTGCTCATGGAAGCCGCCGACCTCGACCAGACCGCGACCGGTACGCGCCTGATCAGCGCGGGTGCCGATGTCAACGCCCATGATCAACTCGGTGCTACGGCACTGATGCTGGCGGCACGCAACGGTAATCTTGCGCTGGTCGAGGCGCTCATTGCCGGACATGCCGACGTCAATGCCACCGACCGCGAAGGGCGCAACGCGCTGCAGTTCGCCCAACTTCGCGACCGGAAAACGGTGCTGCGCCGCCTGTTGGCGGCGGGCGCGCAAGTGCCGGCGACTCGGGACGCTGCCGAGAAACCCACCACTCGCCTGCCGACACCGCCGACAATCGCCCCCGGACAGCCTTACCACGACTGGCCCGCACTCAATGTGGCGGCCTGGCGCGGTCAGACCGATGTGGCGCGCGCGCTGCTCGCAGCCAATCCTTCGCTCGATGCGCGTGATCCGGAAGGTCATACGGCCCTGATGCGCGCCGCGGAAAAAGGCCATGCAATGTTGCTGCAGTTGCTGCTGGATGCTCATGCTGATGCTGATGCCACATTATCCCTCGATGATGGCACCACGGCACTGATGCTCGCTGCCCGGGAAGGCCAGAGCAGCACCTTGTCGGCCCTGATCGGACACGGCGTCGATGTGAATGCGCGGCAACGTGACGGAACAACGGCACTGATAGAAGCGGCACGGAGCGGCCACGACGCCGCTGTCACCGCATTGATTGCCGGCGGCGCCGCTGTCGATGCGCGCGCAGCTGGACGAATGTCCGCCTTATTGTACGCGGCACGTGGCGGAGCCGTCGGTAGCATACGCGCCCTGCTTGGGCACGGCGCAAACAGCACCCTCGCCGATGGCGAGGGGCACGACGCCGTGTGGCTGGCAGCGGATAATGGCCGGACCGCCGTGTTGCGCGTACTCGTCGCAGCCGGCGCCGCAGTGAACAGCCGTGACAAAGATGGCCAAAGCGCCTTGGCGCGCGCCGCCTGGCGTGGCGATATCGATGCTGTGAATATCCTGCTGTCCGCGCATGCCGATGTCGACGCCGCAAGTTCGCAGGGCAATACCGCACTGATGCTGGGCGCCGACCAAGGCCATGCGGAAATTCTCGCAGCGCTGCTGGCGGGCGGCGCGGCCGTCGACAGCCGCAATACGTTGGGTAATTCCGCACTGATATTCGCTGTACGGCGCGGCCATATAGCTGCGATACAGACCCTGCTCGATGCCGATGCCGACAGCAATCTGCGCAACAAGAAGCGCGAGACCGCGCTGAGTATTGCCAGGAATTCGGGCCGTAAGGATCTTCTCGATACGCTTGAAAAACACCACGCACGCCACAGCAAGACCTTCGGCATATTCAACTGAGCGCACCGGACGTCAGCGGCGGGTCGGGTTCCTATCCGGAATCATTACCGGTACTATGCCTGCACCGGCCGGCGCGCCGCTGACCGTACGGAGACCCGATCATAGCTACCCGACGCAAGATAAAACCCACGCGGCGGCACCAGTGGCCGCGGTTATCCGATGCAGCGTTGCTCAAATGGCGCATCTGCGATCTTGATCTGAAGATCCCGGGCAGCGAACTCGAAGACTGCATCCTGCAACTCAACACCGATCTGGAACGACGCGACATCCGTTTCCGTCCGCACTTCTGGTTGTCCAGCGAATGGTTCAGCCCGGACGGCGTGCCCGGCGTGGCGATTCCTTTCTATCTTGCTCACCCCCGCCTGAAGATACTGGAAAAGGCGCACATGCTCGAGGTTGAGGGCGGCAACCGTGACTGGTGCATGAAGCTGTTGCGCCATGAAACCGGGCATGCCATCGCCAATGCCTATCAGGTGCACCGGCGCAAACTGTGGCGGGATCATTTCGGCAGCCCCACCCAAACCTATCCCGAGACCTATCTGCCCAAGCCTTACAGCAAGCGCTTCGTGGTGCATCTGAACGGTTGGTATGCGCAGAGCCATCCGCACGAAGACTGGGCCGAGACCTTCGCCGTCTGGCTCAAACCTAATTCCGATTGGCGGCAGCGCTATCGCGGCTGGTCGGCACTGAAGAAATTACGCTACGTCGACACACTGATGGCGGAGATCCATGACCAACCGGCGCGCGTGCGATCGCGAAAATTTGTCGAGCCGGTCGGAAATCTGCGTATGACGCTCGGTGAATATTATGCCGAGAAGCAAGCCACCTACATCGTCGAGACACCCGACTTTTACGACCGGCACATGCTGCGCCTGTTCTCCAATCAGGTGGAGCACCGCCGCCACGAAACGGCTGCCCATTACCTGCAACGTCTGCGACCGGAGATCAGCGAGGTTATTTCACGCTGGAGTTATGAATATCGTTATCGCGTCGATCAGATCATCAAGGTCTTGATTCAGCGCAGTGACCGTCTCAAGCTGCACGTGGCACATGATGACCCGCGACTGAAGCTGGAAACAGTCGCCTGCGTCACCATGTTGGTCATGAACCATCTCAATAACGGAGGCTTTCACGTCGCCCTATGAGAAAATTGCACATCATGTTGCTGGTGCACAGCAGTCTGGTCCCACCGGAGGATGTCACCGATCCCAACGATCCGCGCCTGGATGAATGCGATACCGAATACGATGTACAACAGGCGCTGCTGGCACTGGGTCATGAGGTACGCGTGGTCGGCGCCTACGACGAACTGGCACCGATCCGTCAGACACTGGAGGAATGGCAACCGCATATCGTCTTCAATCTGCTGGAGGAATTCGCCGGCCGCGGTGATTTCGATTATTATGTCGTCAGTTATCTGGAAATGATGCGCGTCCCCTACACCGGCTGCAAACCGCGCGGACTGCTGTTGGCGCGCGACAAGGCACTGTCCAAGAAGTTGCTCAAGTACCACCATATTCATGCACCGGAATTCGCGGTTTTCCCCCGCAACCGCGTTTACAAACACCATTCCAACCTGCCGTATCCACTGATCGTCAAATCACTCACGGAAGAGGGATCGGTTGGCATCGCCCAGGCATCGTTCGTGGAAAATGAAGATCAGCTCAAGGAACGCATCCGCATCATTCATGAGACAACCAAAACCGATGCCATTGCCGAACAGTACATCATAGGCAGGGAACTGTACGTCACTCTGGTCGGCAACACGCGTCTGCAGGCATATCCGATTCGCGAGTTGACCTTCGATCAGGTCGAGGTCGGTGCACCACGCATGGCCACATACAAAGTAAAATGGGATGGTGATTACCGCGAACGCTGGGGTATCAATTTCCAGTTTGCACGCAACCTGCCGGACAAGATGCCGGAAACCATCGTCAAGACCTGCCGGCGTATCTGCCGTGTACTGGATCTCAATGGATACATTAGGATCGATTTGCGACTGCGTCCTGACGGAACACTCTTCGTTCTGGAGGCGAACCCGAATCCCGGCATCGCCAGCTATGAAGAAGCATCGCGATCGGCGGAGAGAGCCGGCGTCAGCTACGAACAATTCATTCAGCGTATCGTCAATCTGGGGCTGGCAGCGAAGAACTGAGTTTAAGCCGGACTCACCGTCGTTCTGATGCAAACCCTCGGGTTGCCACGCATCTTCAGGCGCAGCCTGCCAAACTTTCAAGACTACCGCGGATTGAACATGCCATCAGAGTGACCGCGATAGCGCCTTATCCACACCCATGCACAGTTGCGGAATTTTGCCAAATTCGGTAGCGATGGGCCATAAGCGGACTCATGCGGTGCAGCATTACCGAAAGAAAAACCCCGACATTTACGCCGGGGCTTTGTCGTCTAAACGTTGTTGCTAACGATCAGGCAGTGAGCGCCGCAGATTTCTGCTTCCTGCGCCAGCCAAGCAGGCCCAAAGCGCCGAGCCCAGTGGTAAAGAGAGGGAGAGCAGCTGGAATAGGCACAGGGGAGGGGCCAAAGCCATCCGAGAAAAAGATGCCGTAGTCTCCCGCATTGGGACCATCGATTGTGAAACTAGGGTCGATAAAAGCGGATAGCGACAAGGTGTTGCTCCCGTAAACTGCGCCGGATAAGCTAGCCATCATATCCACATGGTAGAGAGTATTCGTAGAAAACGTATAATCCCGCGCAATCGTGAAACTGTCCGACGACCCAGACGACGGTCCGACTTGATGGATCTCATTCACAGTGGCCGGCCCGTTACTTACATCGTATATTTGTAGAGTTACGGCTGCCGTAGCATTTGTATTCGGTATTAACGAAGTAATGCTCATGCCCCCCTGCGCGTTGACCAGCACGGATGCAGTGGCTGTGGGCCCCGTGATTTCGAACGAATAATTCATTGCGGTATACATGGACGCCCCCTCTTGCAAGGGGTACTCCCCTCCAAATACATTGGCGACTCCTCCAATTAAAGTCGCTGTGCCGTTTATCGTCGGTGTTGGGCTGGTTGTGACCGTGAACGACCCAATGACGGGGCCCAGCGGCAGTGTATTGGAGTGTGCAATCGGCCCGGTAAAGGTCTGATAGTCTGATTGATAGCACTGGCAGTTGTAATCCCATGAGCTAAGAGTGTAACTGCCAGAAATATCCCCGAGCGTGAGAGGAACGGGCAAGAGTGGCAACGCCTGTGCCGTATATGGAAGCGCCAACAAGATCGCTGAAATCGTTAAGAAATGGATATTGGTTTTGTTATTCATAGCCTTCTCTCCCTAGAAAGTGCCATAGTTTTATGGGTCATCGTGAAATCGTGTGGGTAAACCCACGGCCTGAAGCACGGGTCGCCACTGTAATTATCGGTGTTTGACGTGTATAAGAAACATAAACGCCCTCGCTCTGCCTAACATTCAAGAACACCCCGGATGGACATTGCCATTTCAGTTACTACAATAGCGATTTACCCACATTACGTGCATTGGCGTGTCGCAATTTCTCGCTAAGCCTTGCGGGATATCCCTATATTCCTCTGGAGAAAATAATTCGTCACAGCTATGCCTCTGCAGCCCGCGGCGCCCTGCGTTGCGCGCCGCACCATCGTTCCTGCAGTGACTGAGGCCAGTCCGGCTGCCTTACATCCGATAGCTATTTCTCAATCGAATAGTTCACGTATTTTGTAATTTTGTACGAGCACGACGCGACACGCCCACCATGCCAATCAGGCCACTTGTGAACAACCACGCAGCGGCAGGCACCGGTACCGCGCTCGTTGACGCAAGGGTAGACCCGCCGAAGAGTCCGCTTTTGACCGTATCACAACCACACCATTCGCCTTGATAATTTCCGCATCCGGCACTAAGCCCCCTAACGTGTGCGGTGAAAAATGCAGGTCCATCCGTCAGCGCATCTATGTAATCTTCCAACGTGTGTTTGCCTGCCCTCAGAGAGAAGGCCAGTGGATTGCTGTTATTATTCCCGCTTCCGCTAGCTAGCATGTCGTACTTGCCGAAGATAGAGTTTTTTTTGTCCTTTTTCAAAGACCAGCCGGATAACCAGTCATTATTTGATTTCACGAAACTCAACCCGCTGAAAGGCGCTATGAACGCGAATTTGTCGACACCGAAATGGGAGCCGGCGATCGATGTCAACGGTTCAAGTGGCGTAACTGTGAAGTTAATTTTTCCCTTCTTTCCGTTATCATCAATCGTCACCTGCAGATAATTCGTGTTATTCGGGAACTGGCTGGACAGGTTCGACTTATCAAGGTAGTAGCTCACTGAGTTGGCAAACGCAGAACCACTTACTGCAAGACATACCACCGCACCTAATAGGGCACTACTTTTTATCTTTTTCATCTGAATTGTCCTTTTTTTGATAATTATGGTTAATGGATCACTGTTCTTATATGGCAAAGTCGACAACCGACTCCTCGACACGCTTCATGACTGAATACAAACTTAATATTTCGTATGACTTCGCTGCTGTGGAACTACACGCACTGCTTCAAACCGCTGCTCGCCTTGTGCCCTCACAGGATTTATGGAAAGGATCGAACAAAGCTCTTCGAGACTGTGAAAAACCAATTTCTCTTCGTTCTCGACGTTCTCAACAAGGCCCGTGACTCCGCACGTGTTCTGAATGTCTCGTCTGTAGACACGTACAATGTAATTTTCCATTGAGCCCCCTATAAATATTATTGATATGGAATTTTTCTCACTTGCAGGGTGCCACCTGAGGACCTACAGATGACTTACAGATTCGGAAATAGAAAATGGCGGTCGGGAAGCGGATAGTGCCGGGATTTTTTCTTGTGAATCATGAGGAAAGCCGTACCTGAACATGCCATTTAGGCCTACTGCGCAAACCACTTGGATTTGATGCATTCAAGAGAACGGGGGTCAGCTAGGAAAAATACAGCTCCTGCCACCAGTCGCAGGCGTGGAGCTGATTAATCGATTGGACTACGAGGGAAAGATGTTACGGATGAAACTCAGGAAAGCAGGCTTTTGCGTATGGACTCGGTGACCGATGAGGGTTCAATACCCAAAATTATCGACAGCGCATT
>JBBQDK010000142.1:0-6765 GCA_038319625.1 Gammaproteobacteria bacterium | reverse complement strand
AACAACACCGCATGGCCTTGGTGCTGCTCCAATACGGTTTGACCAATCAGGCCGGTTTTTCAGTGGTCACCGGCGATATCGGCACCGGCAAAACCACCCTGATCCGCCATTTGCTCAACCAGGTGGGACGCGATGTCACCGTCGGACTGATCACCAACACCCACCGCTCCTTCGGCGTGTTGCTGCAATGGGTGCTGATGTCACTCAACCTCGATCACCATGGCAAGGACGAGGTGCAGATGTACGAAACCCTGGTCGACTTCCTGATCAAGGAATTCGCCCATCGCCGGCGCACGATGCTGATCGTCGACGAGGCACAGAACATGTCGCCGGACGCGCTGGAAGAACTGCGCATGTTGTCCAATATCAATGCCGACAAGAATCAGGTCCTGCAGGTCATCCTGGTCGGCCAGCCGCAATTGCGCGCGACGCTGCGCCGCCCGGACCTCGAACAGTTCGCGCAACGCATCGCCGTGGACTACGATCTCAAACCGCTCAACGCTGATGAGACTCGTGAATACATTCGCCATCGTATTACCGTGGCCGGTGGCGATCCCGACTTGTTTGAAGACGGCGCCTGCGAAGTCATTTATGAACACAGCGGCGGTACGCCCCGCCTTATCAACCTGTTAGCCGATACCGCGCTGGTCTACGGCTACGCGGAACAGGTCTCGCACATCAGTCGCCAATTGGCCGCGGACGTCGCTCACGACAAGGTTCAGGGCGGAATATTCCCGACCCGACGTCCAGACCCGCCACCGGCAAGCGGAGCGGATACAGTTACGCAAAGCGCGCAACAATCCTCTCCACCCACCGCATCTGCCGACCGAAGCAAACTGCGCATTGCGGTTGCATCCGACTCCGAATCACAGCGCATGCGACTGCGCGAAACACTGGGAAAGGCCGGTATGCAGGTTGTGGCCACCCTCGCTATTGCCGAAGATGAGCTGCGCAGTCTGAGCCGCGAACAGGTCGATGTACTGCTGGTCGACCTTAACGATGAAATGGGCAGTGAACTGTATTTCATCAACGACATCCTGGAGCAACTCGATATCCCGATCCTGTACAACGATGGCTCCGGCATTACCTCCACCGGCGATCTGGACAGAAATCTCTCCCTCAAGCTGATCTCTATGCAACCCACCGGTACTCCTGCCACACCGACATTCCCGGACAACGGACAGATCATTAAAGGCCGCAGGTAATCTTGATATCCAACTCCGGCACAACGCACGCTACTTCGTTCTCAATATAAGTTTGACTCCAGCAAAGCCCTATTTAGGGGTGAGGCGTAAGGCTGAAGACTTGTGACCAACTCGTTTCCAACACTATTGATACATCACCGTCGCTGGCTGCTTGTTATGGCACTGGCCTGGATAGCTATAATTTTTACTCTCTCTGCACAATCATCCATCCGGATTCCAGACCTGTTCTTCCAGCAGGATAAGGCCCTGCATTCATTGTTGTTCGGCATACTCGGATTGTTTCTGGCTTTGTTGCTGATGAGCGATGGTACACGGCCGACACTGTGGCACGTATTGACGGTGGGTCTGCTGGTGACGGGCTACGGAGGACTCGATGAGTACCACCAGTCCTTTGTACCGGGCCGCAGTCCCGATATCCTGGATCTGGTAGCTGACACCTGTGGCGGGCTGGCCAGTGCCTTGCTGGTGATGACCTCGCTGCGCAGATCACACATCGCGAAGTGAACCTCAGCGGCAGAGGCCGCAGTCAGCCGTTCTGCCCAGTGCGGAATTTTACAGGTATTGCCGCCAATCACGACTGCTGTCACCGAACACCAGAAAGTATGGATTCAGCAGCGAGGCCTTGGTGTTGTAACGCAGCGTCTGCAACTGTGTATCGGTTACCTGGCCGCCCGCCTCGACCACTACGCAGTGCGCGGCCGCCGTATCCCATTCCGAGGTCGGCCCGAGGCGCGGATAGATATCGGCCTTGCCCTCTGCGACCAGACAGGTCTTCAATGAACTGCCCATGCTGATGATCTCGTGCGGCCCGATGCGGTCGAGAAAGTTGTTCAATGATTCGCCGCGGTGCGAACGGCTGCCCGCCACCATAACCGGTCCATCGCCCAGCGGCCTGACATGGATGGGCCGAGGCGCCTCACCCGGCATTTGCTTGAAGGCACCGCCGCCAGTGCAGGCGAAATAGCACAGACCGGTCACCGGCACCTGCACCACGCCCAGCACCGGGCTTTGCGCATGAATCAAGGCGATATTGACGGTGAATTCGCCATTGCGCTTGATGAATTCGCGCGTGCCGTCGAGCGGATCGATCAGCCAGTAGTCCTGCCAACGCGAACGTTCTTCGAACGGGATGACCGCCGCCTCTTCGGACAATACCGGAATGTCCGGTGTCAGTTTTGCCAACCCATTGATGATGGTGTGATGCGCCGCCATATCGGCCGCCGTCAGCGGCGATGCGTCGTCCTTGTCGGTAACGGCAAAATCCGTGGCGTAGATTTCCAGGATACGCAGTCCGGCCTCATGGGCCAAGGCGCATATCTCGGGCAGGAGCGCGCAAGGGTCGTGGTGCATAAATTCAAGGCAAAGATAAAAGGGAAAAGATAAAAGTGAGAAAGAAGGATATCATATACACTGGTTTCCGGTTTTTTTTACTTTACTCTTTATCCCTTTGCACTTTTATCTTGCCTCCCATGCTTCCCTGGCCCTCGATCCACACAGTTTTCCTGGACATGGACGGCACACTGCTCGACCTGCACTTCGACAACCATTTCTGGCAGGAGCATGTGCCGCTGCGCTACGCCGAACGCCTGGGCGGCGATGTGCAGCGTGCCAAGACAGAACTCTTCCCGCGCTTTCACAGCGTCGAGGGGACCATGGACTGGTATTGCCTGGATTACTGGAGCCGCGAACTCGACCTGGACATCGCCCTGCTAAAACAGGAAGTCGGGCACCTGATCGCCGTGCACCCCCATGTCATCGAATTCCTCGAGGCGTTGCGGGCCAGTGACCGTCGCGTGGTGCTGGTCACCAACGCCCACAGCAAGAGTCTGACACTGAAAATGGAGCGCACACAGCTCGGCGGACACTTCGATGCCGTAATCTGCGCCCACGACCTGGGCCGCCCCAAGGAGGATCCCGCCTTCTGGGATCTGCTCGCCGCACGCGAGCCGTTCGCCGCGCAACATACCCTGCTGGTCGATGACAGCCTGCCGGTGCTGCGTTCGGCGCAGCGCCATGGCATCGCGCATCTGCTGGCGGTACGCCAGCCGGATACCCGCGGCCCGGTGCGCGATGTGACGGAGTTTCCGGCCATCGATAGCTTTCGCGACATCATGCCGTGACAAGTAGCCCGGGTTGTGCGAGGCGAACCCCGGGCCGCGTTTTTCTACTTGTGCTGCTGGCCCCAGGTCTTGAAGCGCTTCTTGCAATATTTCAACAGTGAGTCATAGCCCTCGAAGAACAGTTCGAAACCGTCTTCGGCCGGGGTATCGAACTCGCAATGATCATTGGAATGCTCGCGACAGATACCCGGGCGTTCATAATAAATTCCGCAACGGCCATCACTTTGCAGATGCGTGCAGCGTGAATTGACCAGCAAGGTCCAGCCTTCATCGTCCTTGTAGGCTTGCACATTGGTGTGCGCCAGCTGCCAAAGCAGATGTTCAAAATCGTATTTCGAGCGCGGTGTATCGATCGCCTGTGTGATGTAGGTGCAGCACTTACTGTTGGTACAAAAACCGCATTTGTTCTCAGGCGTTATCTTGATCTTCGCCGGTAGCAACGGCCAAGTCTTTTTCATGTCCATAGGAAGAGTACCGATGCAAAGTAGACCGTGATTATAGCGAGCTTGTCACCGGGTTTGGAAGCATAAGACGGTGTCTCATGAGATTCTTCAGGATGGCACGTCCGTGGTTTCGCCCTGGGCATGAAACACAAAACGATCGAAACAGGCCGTGTCCATCACCAGGTGGCCGGCTTCCACGATGATGGGCTTGCCACCGACCTCGACATGCAGTCGCTGACCGCGCCGATAGAAACGCTTCGGTGCCAGCAGTGTGGCATGACGGTCCTGACGACTGCTGGACGGCAGAAACAGGCACTGGCGCGCCACCGCGTCGTCGGTCAACAAGCGGCACTGCACCGGCGCCGCTGCACCGCGAATGCGCTCGACGCCGGCCTCCAGACTCCCATCGACAGCATGGCGCATCCAGCGCACCACGGTCAATTCCAGGGCCGCGACCGCATCGGCGCGCTCCAGCACCGTCACACCGAGCAATTCTCCGACACGCATCGGGGTGTGCCGCCGCGCGCATTTCAACAGGTAGCCGCTGTCACTCTCGTTACTGATCTCCCAGGCATCCAGGCTGTGGTGATCGATATCGCTGGTCTCGATAAGCTGTACGGAAATGCCGTGACTGGCCGTGGCAATGTCGTGTTTGAGGCGACGGGGATCGCTCAGGTAATAGTAGATTGCAGCGATACCGGTGGCGAGCAGCGCGTTCTGTTGCTTGTTCTGGCGTGGCTGGATACGCTCCGGGGTCGACTCCAGATGTGGCAACAACATGCGCAAGAGCCGCCGCTCCTCATCCGCCGTGGTCTCATTTTCACCCTGCATGTGGGCACGTACCGCGGCCGCCACGTCGCGCGCATCGAGCAGGCGTGGTTGGCTTGCATGGCCATGGGCATCGTATCTGGCACAGGGGCGCGGTGGCGCATCGGCATACAGATCGAAGGCAAACTGCCCTTCGTGCGGTGGTGCGCAGCGACCCGCCACGATGTGGGAATGTACCTCATACTGCAGGAGCTGCGCATAGACACGCAGCACCTCGTCCTCGCTAAGGCGGGCGGGATCGGAGCAGCACAACAACAGAGCGCGTCGATACAGACCACCCAAGGTCACCGTTTCGCGCCCCAATCGGATCGACTGCTCACAGACGCCGGCCTCTTCCACCCAGGCATAAAGCTGGTGGATCTCCAGATACACGCGCGGCGGTACCGGCTCGTAGATACGGAAACAATGTAGCAAGGCATGGATCAACTGCTGCATCGCACAATACGCCGCCAGCAGCAGGGCCGGCTCCAGGGCCGGGCCGCGGCCCGCCGCATACGCCGGCAACACCAGACTCTTGTAGCCACCGGCCAACTCCAGGCACAACTGCGTCAGCGCCTGCTTGATCTGTTCGCGGCGCGCGGCGGCCAGTGGCACCTGGCGCAAGGCGCGCAGCGTGAAGGCGTTGAACACCGCGTTCGCCGCCTCCCGATACAGCTCCAGCAGGCGCAGTCGATCCTTTTCCGTCATATCCTGACGATTCAACGGTCGCAGCGCGTTGAGCAACTGCATGATGGTTTCGGCCGGATTCAACAGTGGCAACTGATCCAGCCACTTGGCAATGGCACGGGGATTACGCTCGACCAGCGGGTTGTCGAAGCTGTCCAGCGGCGGTACGGTCAGGAGCAAGACATCCATGCGTCAGGTCCGCGCCAGACAGCTCAGGAGGAATTCGACGATTTCCACACGATTGTAGGCCTGCTGCAGATTTTCGCCCCATACTGTGACACCGTGACCGCGAATCAGCAGGGCCGGAACGCGCGGCGGCTGCGCGCCGAAGCGTTGTTGTATAGCCGCGGCGATGTGCGGCACTTCGAGCAGGTTTTCGAACAGCGACAATTCAACCTGGGGAGACTGCTCCCAGATGTCCAGGCCCTTGATCATCTCGATGGGTGGCAGCGCAAGACTGGTGGCGTTCGCCGGTGCACGTGATGACGCCAGCGTCGCATCCACGGTATGCACATGCAGACAGGCGCCCGCCTCGGGGAACAGCTGATAGACCGCGCAGTGAATCGACGACTCGGCGGACTGCCTGGCCAGTGGATCGATGCGTTCCAGTTCGGTACAGGTCTCGAGCGCCACGCGCACAAAGTCGCCGTCGTTCAGGCGTCCCTTGGGACAGCCGCTGGCCGTTATCCAGAAACTGCCCCTGTCATGCCGTACGCTGAGATTGCCGCTGGTGCCCGCCATCCAGCCACGGGCATGAAAATCCCGTGCGATCGCACACAGCGCAGCGCGCGGGCCCAAAGCGTCAAAGGTATCCGGCATGGGCGGCATCGATTCTCGTCATTCGGCTTATCTTATCAGACCCGTGCTGCGCAGGTGCTGCGTCTGGCGGGTAATAACCTGCCCTGCCGTCAGGTACTCGGCCGGCAAACGGATTTCTCGATCACGGGCTGCGGGTTTCAGGTCATCGACGGCATAACAGGGCGATTCAGGCGGCGCCGCGTCGCTCACCGCCCCACTTGTGCAAGGCCGCACGCAGGGCCTCGTCGCTGACGCTGTCCTCACGCAGGCTGCCGCCGTTGCGCACCACCTCCAGCGCCGCAAAGAAGGCCCGCACCCCGGCCGCCGGGCCTTGCGGATGATCGAAGATCGCACCGCCGGCATTCAACACCACATCGTCGCCGTAGTCGTGCAACACATGGCCGAGCACGCCGGGATGGATGCCGGCGGAGGGTACCGGCATAACCGCCGGGCTGCGCTCGCGTGGTGCGCGCAGAATATCGCGAATATGGAATTCTGTATCTGCTGCAAACGGCAGTGACCCGTAGTGCGTGGGATAAAGCACGGCATCGGCGCCGGCATGTCGCATCAGGGTGCCGAGCAACACGGCGTAATCAATACCGTAAGGACTGCTGCCATCGGCCGCCCCGCCCAGTGCGCCGGCCAGCGCCGGATGGGCGAAGATCGGCACCTCGATCGACAGGTCCGCTGCCAGCGCTTCGAGCG
>JBBQDK010000141.1:0-6908 GCA_038319625.1 Gammaproteobacteria bacterium | reverse complement strand
CGATTTTTCATCTGGTCTAACGAGTACCCTCCAAGGTTGTTACCAGATGGTTGGTCCGGGCATCACCCTGATGCCCGGACATTTTTTTTTACAGGTACAAACCATGATTTCCGGGAGCCCGGGAAACCGTGGTTTGCACCTTAGCCTGCGTTGAGCGCGGCGAAACCCGGGGTATCATTTTCCGGTGGCAGTACCGCTTGTACCGGGCTTTGCCGCGCAGCTACCAGTTGTTGTTGTTCTTGGCCAGCTACAATATGGATACCTTTCTAAATTCATTCTCAGTAAAGGCTTTAATGTGGTCTATGATCTGGAGGCAGCCACGCTGAGGCTTCTCAAGACCAGCGAGGCCGAACGCGAACAGTTTGGGGCGCGCTTTCTCAAACAGGTGCTGTTTGGCGAACTGACCATGCCTGTCAAGAAGGACACCATTGAAAAGCGCGTAGCGAAGCGTCATGGCGAGATTGCATTTCGTCAGGTGGGCGGCAATACCCGCGACTTCGACGCCTGCTACGACAATTTGGCGGAGGATGGCAACAATTGAGCGGCCGCGGCATCAAAGCCGATGCGCGCAGGGATGCTCCGGCATTCGCCTTCACCGCACCGCTACCGCTCACTTTATACGTGCACATACCCTGGTGCGTGCGCAAATGCCCCTACTGCGATTTCAATTCGCATGAAGTCCGCGCGCCCATTGACGAGCGGGGCTATATAGACGCCCTGCTCGCCGACCTCGACCTCGACCTGCCGCTTGCCGACGGCCGGGCCCTGCAAAGCATCTTCATCGGCGGCGGTACGCCCAGCCTGTTCGCACCCGAATCCATCGACAGACTACTGACTGGCGTGCGTGCACGCCTGGCTGCCGTGCCGGAAATGGAAATCACGCTGGAGGCAAACCCCGGCACGGTCGAACAAGGCCGCTTTGCGGAATTTCGCAGTGCCGGCATCAATCGCCTGTCGATCGGTGTGCAGAGCTTTCATGACGAACTGCTGGAGCGCCTCGGTCGCATCCACGGTCGCCGCGAAGCGATCCGCGCCGCCGAGTCCGCGCACGATGCCGGTCTTGCCAATTTCAATCTCGATCTAATGTATGGTCTGCCGCAGCAGACGCATGCCCAGGCAATGGCCGATCTGCAAACCGCGATCGATCTTGAGCCGGCACACCTGTCGCATTACCAGCTTACGCTGGAGCCGAACACCTGGTTTCATCATCATCCGCCGCAACTGCCCGATGATGAGAAAATCTGGGAAATGCAGGAGGCCTGCCAGCGTGTCCTGGCCGAGCACGGCTATACTCAATACGAGGTGTCCGCCTATGCCCGGCAAGGGCGGCAGTGCCGGCATAACCTTAACTACTGGCAGTTCGGTGATTATCTTGGCATCGGCGCCGGTGCCCACGCCAAGCTCACAGATCACAAGACCCTGCAGGTTCGACGATTTTGGAAGCACAAGCAGCCCAAGGCTTATCTGCAAGCCATGGCCGAGCACAACGACCGGGGCGGTAATACACGGCTGTTGCCGGAAGATGTCAGCTTCGAGTTCATGATCAACGCACTGCGTCTGAATGCCGGGTTTACCGAAAGCCTTTATCAGGAACGCACCGGGTTGGTGCCGGAGACGATTTTGACGACCCTGCATGCCGGTCTTGAGCAGACTCTGTTGGAAAATGAAGGCGATGTCTGGCGCGCCAGCACCCATGGCCAGCGATTCTTGAATGATCTGCTCGGACTGTTCGTGCCGGAGAGCGAACATGCTTGAGGAAATCGCCGCTGACTGTCCGTACTGCGGCGAACATTTTGAAACGGTCACCGATATCAGCGCCGGCGACCAGGACTACATCGAAGATTGTCCGGTGTGCTGCCGACCGATTGAATTCCAGGTACGCGTCGACGCCCAAGGTGGTTTGCTAACAGTCAACACCTTCAGCCAAGATGAGTGATTACCGATCGATTCCTTGCGACAGTTACGATCACTTCGAGATCGCGATTCTTCACGGTCAACGCCTGCGCGTTACTTGGCATGATGAGCAGGCCAGGCAGCATGTCGAAACCCTCTGTCCCAGGGACCTGCAAACGCGCAACGGTGCGGAGTATCTGTTGGCCGACATGCAGACCGGCCAACGCATCGAATTGCGCCTGGACAGGATCGTCCAGGCACTGCCTCTCGAGTTGCCGTGAAGAATTGCCTCAACAGGTTAAACCTGCAAACAACAAAGACTTTTCCCGAAAGTTGTGCACAGCCAGGAGCATGCTTCACAACCGTGCTACACGTGTATTACATGGCTACATTAGTGTGTACTGAATTACTGTATCTAACTGAATATGCTTGACTATTAGATATTGTTCACATACTCATCAGTATGTTAATGCCCAATGTGCCTGCCGGCAAAGCGCCGATGGCGGAATTACTCCACAAACTTATCCACAGGCTCTACAGTTTTACTTACGGGCTCGTGCCCAAGCCATTGTTGTGTTTGGGCATGGTGTTGTACGCCTGTTTCCAAGCGCGCGACGACAGTGATTTGTTTTGCGGGGAAGCGATTGCTGTTGTACTTAAGGGAGGGGGACAAGAGAAATTCGATGTGATACTTTTCAACCTACCTGCTGCCTTGTAAAACAAAAAATTATCGCCCAGCGCGGTGTATTTCCTGGAGGGGCCATGCCAGAACCGACACAACAAAAAAATCGCTTCAATCTCGCCGAATTCGACCATTGGGCGCAGCTCGCGGTTACCGACCCGGAAGCCTTCGAAGCGCGTCGCAGCCGTATCATCGAGGATTTCATCAGTAGTGCGCCGGCGGAACGACAACCGCGTCTGCGTGGCCTGCAATGGCGCATTGATCAGATCCGTCGCACCTCCCGTACACCGCTGGCCTCCTGTATCCGTATCAGCCGTATGATGTGGGACTCGGTTTTGGGCGCGGGTGGGCTGCACGAGGTTTTGAATATCGCCCTGGGTGACTGCTCCGCAGACCGGTCAGCACCCCTGCCGCGGCTCGATGCCAAGGTTCTGTTGTTTCCGGACCGACGCAAATCTCACTGAACGGTCTTGCCCGTCCTGGACGTTTCGCGTAGTATTCCCGCCCCTACAGCACAAGGCTGCGCGCCACGCCGTGGCTGCCTCCAGAGACGATACCGATGAAAGCCGAAATACATCCCAGTTATGCCGATATCACCGTGACCTGCAGTTGCGGCAATACCTTCCCGACCCGTTCCACCACGGCGAGCAAGGATTTGCACATCGAAGTGTGTTCTGCCTGCCACCCGTTCTTCACAGGCAAGCAAAAGCTGCTTGATACCGGTGGTCGCGTCGATAAATTCCGTCGCAAGTACGGAATCAAAACCAACGCCTGATGCCGGGCTTCGATACGAACGGAAGGGCGTCCCTGGCGGGCGCCCTTTTTGTTTTCTGCGCCGGCATCCTGATCGGGACCACCGGACCCGGCTACGCAGCCGTTGTCTGCGCGCCGGATCGAATCGATGCGCAAGTGCATGTCAGACAGGTCATCGACGGCGATACCGTACGGCTCAGTGACGAACGGCATCTGCGCCTGATCGGTGTCGATACGCCGGAACTTGCACATGACGGGTCCCCGGCGCAACCTCTTGGCATCGAGGCGCGCGATCGACTGCGACAATTGTTGGCGCAACATCAAAACACCCTGAACCTGCGCTATGATGTCGAACGTCATGATCACTATGGCCGTTTACTGGCGCATGCCTTTCTGACCGATGGCAGCAGCATTGAGGCATGGCTGCAGAAGCAGGGTCTGGGTACGGTTCTGGTAGTGCCACCCAACGAGTGGAACCTTGCCTGTTACCTGGGCGCAGAACAACGCGCCCGAGAGAAGGCGCGTGGTATCTGGGCGTTGCCGGGATATCGGATTGTCGAATCGACCCGAATCGGCCCGGCGGGTAGTGGATACCACTTGATCGCCGGTCGGGTACAGCACGTCGGTACCAGTCGTCATGCGGTGTGGTTAAATTTGGAGGGAAGTGTGACCTTGCGTATCGACCGGGACGATCTGCCGAATTTTCGCGCCTGGCACCCGCAGGACCAACTCGGCAAGCGCGTCCTGGCCCGTGGCTGGTTACACAGGAGTAAAGGTGGAACGTTCATGTCCATCCGGCACCCTGCGGCCCTACAGGTATTAAATCCATGAATGTTGGCTTTCAGGCAGGCATGAGTGACTGGCGCACTGCGCTTGTTATTGCGCTCATGCTGTGCGTGGGTGGCGGAATGGGCGGTTGCGCCGTCAACCCGGTCAGCGGTCACAACGATTTTGTGATGATGAGCGAGTCTCAGGAAATCGCCGAAGGCCGTGATGCCAATCCCAAGATCATCGAACAGTACGGACAGTATGACGAGCAGGCCTTGCAGGCCTACGTGCAGAGGGTTGGCGCGGACGTCGCCGCACACAGCCATCGCAGCAACCTCATCTATCGCTTTACCGTGCTGAACAGTACCGAAGTCAACGCCTTCGCCCTGCCCGGCGGCTATGTCTACATCACCCGTGGCCTGCTTGCCTATCTCAACACAGAGGCGGAACTCGCCGCCGTACTCGGCCATGAAATCGGTCATGTCACCGCACGCCACGCGGTCCGCCAGCAGAGTGCGGCGACCGCCACCGGATTGCTCGGTTCGGTGCTCGCCGCCGGTGTCGGCATTCAGGGTACGCAGGACCTGGTCAACGTGCTCGGTAATGCGTTGCTGCAAGGCTACGGCCGTGACCACGAGCTGGAGGCCGATCGTCTCGGTGCCGAATATCTCGCCCGCAGCGGCTATGATCCGCACGCCATGATCGAAGTGATCGGCATCCTCAAGAACCAGGAGGAATTCGAAGTGCAGCGGGCCAGGGAAGAAGGCCGCGAGCCGCATACCTATCACGGTGTCTTCGCCAGTCATCCGGATAACGACCAGCGTCTGCAGCAAGTCGTCGGTGCCGCCAACCAGTTCAAGAACCCCAGCGCCGTGCGTGTAAACCGCGACAGCTTCCTGCGTGAAATTGACGGCCTTACATTTGGCGACAGCGAACGCGACGGCATACGTCGCAGCAATCATTTCTACCACGCCGGACTGGGCTTCGCCGTGGATTTCCCGGCAGGCTGGAAGCTGGACAATCAACCCAAGACGCTGCTGGCCACCGCACCGCAGGGCGTGGCGCTGCTGCAGCTCACCACCGAGGATATCAATGAGCGTATCAGCCCGCGCGATTTTCTGCGTGTGCGTCTGAAGATCGACGATCTGCGCAATGGCGAAGCGATCGATGCAAAGGGTATAAGTGGCTACACTGGCACTACCAGCGGCAAATCACCATTCGGCACGCGCCCGATCCGAATCACCGTGCTGTATTACAACACCAAAGCCTATGTCTTCTTCGGTGCGGCCAAGGATGCCAATCGGGCCTATGCATACGATCGAGACTTTATCGCTGCCGCGCGCAGTTTCCACCCCATCACCGCGCAGGAGCGCGGTCTGGCACATGAGCTGAAGATCCATTTGCAGCGCGTCACAGCCGGCACGCGTTTCGAGGATCTGGCCCGCAGATCACCCATCAGCGATCATCCCCTGGAGCAGTTGCGCCTGATCAACGGTCTTTATCCCAATGGCGAACCCGCGCCGGGTTCATGGGTGAAAGTCGTGAATTGAGTTCAGGCGTCGCGCCTACCCCACCGTATCATTCAACCCGTCATCCGGAAGGGCCCATCATCATGTACGACGATCTCAAGCAAGCCGCACTCGATTATCATGCACTGCCTACCCCCGGCAAGATCAGCATCCAGATCACCAAGCCCTGCGCTACGCAGCGCGACCTGTCGCTGGCCTACACGCCCGGTGTCGCCGAACCGGTGCGTGCCATCGCCGCCGACCCGCATGCGGCGTATAAATACACCGCCAAGGGCAACCTGGTCGCGGTGATCACCGATGGCAGTGCGGTGCTCGGCCTGGGTGCAGTCGGTGCGTTGGCCGGCAAGCCGGTGATGGAAGGCAAGGGTGTGCTGTTCAAGCGCTTCGCCAACATCGACGTGTTCGATATCGAAGTGCAATGTGAAACACCGGAGCAGTTCATCGATACCGTCGCGCGCATTGCCGGCGGCTTTGGCGGCATAAATCTTGAAGACATTGCCGCACCGCAGTGTTTTGAAATCGAGCGGGTGCTTAGTGAGCGCCTGGACATACCGGTGTTTCACGACGATCAACACGGCACGGCCATCATCATCAGCGCCGGCCTGCTCAATGCTTTGGAGATCCAGGGCAAGAATATAGAAGACGCGAAGATGGTCTGTCTGGGTGCCGGCGCCGCCGGCCTCGCATCCATGCGCCTGCTGATCGCGCTGGGTGCGCGCCGCGAGAATATGCTGCTGGTCGACAGGCGCGGCGTGATCCATTCCGATCGTGATGATCTCAACATCTACAAGCGCGAGTTCGCCGTTGCCAGCGACCGCTGCACGCTGGCCGATGCCATGCGCGGCGCCGATGTTTTCATCGGCGTCTCCGGTCCCGATCTGGTGAGCACTGACATGATCAAGAGCATGGCAGTCAAACCCATCGTCTTCGCGCTCTCCAATCCCGATCCGGAAATCAGTCCCGCGCAGGCGCACGCCGCACGCGACGATCTGATCATGGCCACCGGCCGCAGCGACTACCCGAATCAGGTCAACAACGTACTCGGATTCCCGTTCATCTTCCGCGGCGCGCTCGACGTGCACGCCAGTGGCATCAATCAGGCCATGCAGATAGCCGCCGTGCGCGCCCTGAAGTCACTGACACACGAACCGATGCTGCCCGAGGTTCTGGCTGCCTACAATCTCAAGCAACTCGAATTCGGCCGCGACTACATCATCCCCAAACCGCTCGACCCGCGCCTGATGGAATTCGTGCCGCCCGCTGTGGCCGGTGCTGCAGTCGAC
>JBBQDK010000140.1:0-6946 GCA_038319625.1 Gammaproteobacteria bacterium | reverse complement strand
GATGCGGGTACTCACCGTGATCGCGACCCTGTTTATCCCTCCGACCTTCATTGTCGGGGTGTACGGCATGAATTTCGACCGGAACAGTCCCTGGAATATGCCTGAACTGGGTTGGCGTTACGGTTATATCTTCTCTTGGGTGATCATGTTGGCAATGATCGTCGGGCTGCTAATCTTTTTCAAACGCAAAAAGTGGTTTTAATTGCGCAACAGGCGCAGACTGCGCCGCGCCTGTTGCAACCCGCCCCAGGCACCGCATAGACCGACCTCGATGAACGCATCGCAACAACCCACCGATCCAATTCGAACGCTGGAACGCGCTCCCGGAATGGCCTCGGTCATGGTCGCCTGGCTACGGCGCCTGCTGCCCCTGGCCTTTCTGCTTTTGATCGGCCTATTCGCCAGTCATGAACTGGAGCAACTCGACTTCAACCAGGTGCGCGCCAGTGTCAAGGCAGTACCGTTGCCAAGCTTGATCGGGTTACAGTTAGCCGCTTTTCTCGGCGTGCTGGCGATGTCGCTCTATGACATCCTGCTGAGCCGTTGGCTAGAAATCGTTGTCGCGCGTAGAAAACTGCTGCGATATTCCTGGGTAGCCAATACTTTCAATAATTTTGTCGGCCTTTTCGGCTTGGCCGGTTCGGGCATCCGGTATCTGCTGCTGACCCGCGACGGCGCCAGACCCAAAGCCGCGGCGGCCATGTCCGCCAGCCTGTTGCTGTCGATACCGGTAGGTTTGGGCGTGCTGGCATTATCGACCTGGACCCTGTCCCTGCCGCTGCTGGCGACACTGCCCTTGCCGGTCTGGATGGGTTACCTCGCCCTGGCCTTATTTTCTTTATACGTGCCGATCTATCTGCTGCTGACCGGGGAAGGGTCATTGCATAGGCGCTATCTCGACAGCGTGCCGGCGCTACGCCTGCCGCAGCGCCTGCTACTGGTCCTCGTTTCGTTATTCGACTGGCTGTTGGCAGCGTTGGTAGCTTGGTTGTGCCTGAGAGCCGCTGGCGCGCACGTGGCGGCGCCACTGTTCCTCGGTGCCTTCGTGCTGGCGGCGGCGCTGGGCATCTTCAGCATGATCCCAGGCGGCCTAGGCGTGTTCGACGGCGTATTGCTGCTGTGTCTGCGTGCCGGCAGCGCATCGGACGACCAACTGCTGGCCGGCATTATTCTATTCCGGGTGGTGTACTACCTGATGCCTTGGCTGATCGGTGCCTACCTCGGTGCCGGGATCCTCTTCAAGACCGACAATACCCGCCTCAAAGGCCTGGCCAAACGCTGGGAAGGCAGCGCCCTGCTCGGCCTGCTGCGCCTGCCGTTAGGGCTGATCACCTCGCTGGGCGTGCGCATCCTGTCCTACCTGACCTTTGCCGCCGGACTGGTGTTGCTGCTGTCCGCAGTCTTCCCGGACCTCGGGACGCGCGCCGAAATCTTGAACAACTGGGTGCCACTCGCGGCGATCGAAAGCTCCCATCTGTTGTCCGTGGTAGCCGGCGTACTTTTGATCGGACTAGCGCGCGGTATTGCCGCTCAAGTGCGCAGCGCCTATCGTCTGACGCAGTTTCTGCTGCTCAGCGGCGCGCTACTGAGCCTACTCAAGGGCATCGACTTCGAAGAGGCTCTCTTCATGCTCGGTGTCGCCGGCCTGCTGCGTACCCGGGCGCGTGATTTCTACCGCGTCGCCTACCCGTTACTCAGCGCGCGCAATATCTACTGGCTATTCGGCCTGCTGGCCGCTGTCGGGGGCTATGCGCTGATCGGCGGACAGATCTATGCTGACATCCCTTATGCGAAGACATTGTGGCTGCAGTTCGGTCTCGATCAGGGAGCTGCTCGTTACCTGCGCTCATTGCTGATCGCGGTGCTGGTACTGCTGGGCCTGCTCGGCTGGATTCTGTTCCGCATGCCAGGGCCGCCGCCCTGCCTGCCGGACATGATGCGTCTCGACAGGGCCCGCACTCTGCTACAGCAGGGTGCGGGCCATGCCTTATCTCACCTACTGTACATGGGTGACAAGCATTTGTTCATCGCCACGAGCGGACAGGCCCTGATTCAATACGGCCGGGTTCGTGACCGTCTGGTCGCGCTGGGCGATCCGATCGCTTTGGAAAAGGATTTCGATTCCGCTATCTCAGAGTTCCGTTCCTTCGCCGATCACTACAATCATGTGCCGGTATTCTATCAAGTTGCAGAGGAACATCTGCACCATTATCACGACAATGGCTTCTCGCTGCTCAAACTCGGCGAGCTCGCCTATGTCGATGTACAACAGTTCACACTGGCCGGCAAGCGCGGCGAAGCATTACGCAATCCGGTGAACCGGGCGCGCCGCGAAGGTGCGACGGTGACGATACTGGAGCATCCGCTGGAAGAATCAGTGTGGCAGGAGCTGGCAGACATTTCCCGGCTGTGGCTGAATGACAAGCACACCGCCGAGAAGGGCTACTCGCTGGGACGCTTCGAGCGCGGCTACCTTAGCGCCGCACCGATCGCCGTGGCGCGTATGCAGGAACGCTGCGTGGCCTTCGCCTCGTTGATGCCCAACAATTCCTCGCCCGATGTACTCAGTGTCGACTTGATGCGCCAACTACCCGATGCCCCCACCGGCGTGATGGATCTGTTGTTCGTGGAACTGATCGGGTATGCGCGCGCTCATGGCTTCGCCTATTTCAATCTCGGCATGGCACCGCTGCGCGGTGTCGGCGAAACCCGTTATGCCCGCACCGGGGAACGCTTGTTGCGACTGGTCTACGAACACGGCAACCGCTTCTACAATTACAAGGGACTGCGCAGTTACAAAGAGAAATTTCACCCCGAATGGCGCGGCACCTATCTGGCCTTCCCTTATTTCACACCGGTGCCCGGCCTGCTGATCGACATCGCCGCACTGATCGCAGGCGGTTATTGGCAGGTACTGGGCAAGGCACGGGACGCGTGAGACTCTTGTCATTTGATCGGTTAAATTAGCCTCCGGTGCAGGAAGGCACCGTATGGGTGATATTCAAGCTTATGATAATGATTCCCCACTGGCTGGATTCCGATGATGACACGACGCCGTTTCCGGACGTGGGACAGGCCCTGACCGAACCCAACGGTCTACTGGCCGTGGGCGGCTCCTTGAGTATCACACGCCTGCTCGATGCCTACCGTCATGGAATCTTTCCCTGGTACAGTGCCGGTCAACCCCTGCTCTGGTGGTCCCCCGATCCGCGCACCGTATTGTTCCCGGCACGTTTCAAACTGTCACGCAGCCTGCGGAAAACCCTGCGCAGGTATACGTATCGAGTCTCACTCGATACAGCCTTTGCCGCCGTGGTGGCGGCCTGCGCCGCGCCGCGCAGCGGCGAGTCCGGTACCTGGATCACGCCGGCTATGGCCCGGGCCTATCACGATTTACATGCGGCGGGTTATGCGCATTCGGTAGAGGTCTGGCGCAACCAAGAACTGGTTGGCGGTCTTTATGGTGTCGCCTTGGGCCACGTGTTCTACGGTGAATCGATGTTCAGCGCAGTGCGTGACGGCTCCAAAATCGCACTGGCGTACCTGACCGGGCAATTGCGCGCCTGGGGTTTCGCCGCGATCGACTGCCAATTGCACACCGCGCATTTGCAAAGCCTGGGGGCCGAGGAGATTGCGCGCACACAGTTCACCGCCCTGCTGCAGGAGAATTGCGCCCTGCCCGACCGCCCCGGCCCCTGGCGATTTGAATCCGAACGCGCCTGGGTGCACACTCAAGAGCAAGTATAAACCAGCCTATCGCCGTACCGCCGCCATGCGCAATGATCAGATTCACACCAGCCTGCAGCGACTCGCTTTCTATCAGAGCCAGGAGCACCCGTGCAGTTATCTGCCCGGGCGCAGCGCAGCCTCTCTCTTCGCCGACCCTACCGCGCGGATGACCAATGCCATATACAGTCGCCTCGCCGAGTACGGTTTTCGTCGAAGCGGCGCGCATATTTATCGCCCATCCTGCCCGACCTGCACGGCCTGTATTCCGGTCCGGATAGCGGTCCGGGATTTTCAGCCAACCCGGGCACAGCGCCGGACACAGCAGCGTAATGCCGAGTTAACTGTCAATCCGGTAGCGGCAAGCTTCGACCCGGCACATTTTCAGCTCTATCGGAATTACATCGAAGCCCGCCACCCCGGCGGCGGCATGGATGATCCGGACCCACGCAAATACCTGGAATTCCTCACCTGCGCCTGGAGCGACACGCGTTTCTACGAATTCCGCCGCGAAGACCGGTTACTGGGCGTGGCCGTGGTCGACCACCTCGACGACTCACTTTCGGCTGTATACACGTTTTACGACCCACAAAAATATACCAGCAGCTTAGGTACTTACGCCATACTTTGGGAAATTGAATTAGCTGTACGCCTCGACCTGCCCTGGCTCTATCTTGGCTATTGGATCAAGGAGTGTCCGAAAATGGCCTACAAAGACCGCTACCATCCCTTGCAGATCTGGTGTGACGGCCAATGGATCTGGCAGGAAGATGCACCCCTGCGGTAGTTAAAGACGGTCCGTTTTCCGGCCGCTACAGGATGGAACGCCGAGTACTTCGGCGCCCCTAGCCACGAAGCTTGTCGCAGGCCCGACCCCTGCAAGCGCCGTGGTAACACCGCCATGCGGACCAGGAGCGTGCCATGCTGAGCTATATCTACCAACTGGCGATGAACTTCGAACGCAACCATGGACTGCGCCCCAACCTCCTCTACATCAACCCGGAACATATGGCGCAACAGAAAGAAACCTTTCCCGATCCCGCCGATTTCGCTAACATACTGCGGCTGCTGGCGATGGAACTCGTCATTGATCGCGAGATCGTCCATCCGCAAGTCGCCTGGACATCGGCGGCGCGCCAGCGCGCAGTCTGACCCGCGCTTTCCCAGACCAGACGGCGTACGGCAGGTCGTATGCGACTTGCAGGGTGCTGTTTTTTTCCGATAATGTCGCGCGCGACCGTTACAGAAGCGTACTGCGGGCACGTACCCGACACGAGTTAAGAGGCTTATGGCAAAAGAAGATCACATTGAAATGGAAGGCACGGTCATCGAGACGCTGCCCAACACCATGTTCCGAGTGCAACTCGAAAACGGTCATGTCGTGACTGCGCATATCTCGGGCAAGATGCGCAAGCACTATATCCGCATCCTGACCGGTGACAAAGTTACCGTGCAACTCACACCCTACGACCTCAGTAAAGGCCGTATCTCATTTCGCGCGCGCTAGGGAACGCAAGGTCGCCCGGCTGCCACCGACTATCTGTTTCGATCCGTAGCAATCCACTTCGCTCTATTTACTACCCTGCCGCCGCTGCAGATCAGGCGCGGTCGATCGGAAACGCAATCACATCCTGAATGGCGCTTACGCCTGCGATCAACATCAGCAAGCGGTCCAGGCCCAATGCGACCCCGGAACATTCGGGCAGACCATGTGCCAGCGCCGCGAGCAACTGCTCATCGATCGGCAAGACCGGCAAGCCACGCGCCATTCGCACATAATTGTCCTGCTCGAAGCGGCGTCGTTGTTCATCACTGTTGGCCAACTCATGAAAACCATTGGCCAGTTCCATACCCTGCACATACAGCTCGAAGCGTTCGGCCAAGGCCGGCACACCAGGACGGACCCGTGCCAACGAGGCCTGATCGGCAGGGTAATCATAGACGAAGCACAGGCAGTCCCGCCCCAGCTGTGCCTCGACCACGTGCGTCATTAGCAGATCCAGCCAGAGCGCACGGTCAGCGCATGCCATATCAGGAGGCACTGTTATGCCATGGCGCCGGGCGCAAGCGGCCAGTGCGGTCGCATCCGCCGTGTGCGGATCGATGCCAGCGTGGCACTGGAATGCCTCGCGGTAACTCAAACGCTGTGTCTCGCGCAGACTCAGGCGCTCCTGCAACACGCCGAGAACCAAGACCTCGACCTCAGCCATCAGTTGCAGATGATCGATGCCGGTGCGATACCATTCCAACAGGGTAAATTCCGGGTTATGCCGCCGCCCCGCTTCGCCGTCGCGGAACACCCGGACGATCTGATAAATCGAGCCGCTGCCTGCGGCCAGCAGTCGCTTCATCGGATACTCTGGCGAGGTGTGCAAGTACAGTCGTCCGTCGGGCGGTGCCGACGGGCCGGAATAGCGGGTGGTGAAACTGTGCAGATGCAGTTCCGTACCGGTTGTACGTGACAACACCGGTGTCTCGACTTCCAGTACGTCGCGCGCTGCGAAGAATACGCGCAGCTGGGCCAGCAGCCGCGCGCGCAGACGCAAAGTTTCCAGCGTAGCGCTGGGACGCCAGCTCGACATGATTTCGTGCGGCTCCAATTCAGCGATCGGTCGACCGCGTTCGGTGACGGATTATTCCTTGACCCGACCGACGTATTCGCCCGTGCGGGTATCGACCTTGACCAGTTCATCCCTGTCGATGAACAAGGGCACCCGCACCACCGCACCGGTTTCCAGCGTGGCCGGCTTGCCACCACCACCACTGGTGTCGCCGCGCACGCCAGGGTCGGTCTCGACAATCTTCAGCACCACGAAGTTGGCCGGCGTGACCGCCAACGGCGTGCCATTCCACAAGGTGACCACGCAGGAGTCCTGTTCCTTGAGCCATTTGATGGCATCCTCAACGGCATTCTTGTCGGCGGCATGTTGCTCAAACGTCTCCGGCACCATAAAGTGCCAGAATTCGCCATCGTGATAGAGGTATTGCATGTCAGTATCGATAACGTCGGCACCTTCCAGGCTGTCGCCCGATTTGAAGGTGCGCTCAATCACGCGGCCGGTCTTTAGATTACGCAGCCGGACGCGGTTGAAAGCCTGGCCTTTGCCGGGCTTTACGTACTCATTTTCCAGGATGGAACAGGGATCGCCATCGAGCATCACCTTGAGTCCGCCCTTGAAATCATTCGTGCTGTAAGTCGCCATGAGGTATCGCCATTACC
>JBBQDK010000139.1:0-7046 GCA_038319625.1 Gammaproteobacteria bacterium | reverse complement strand
TCGCCGGGCTTGAGCAGTATGGCGCACAGAGCCGGTGTCAGTGTCAGCGCCACCACGCCTGAAATCAGCACTGCGATGGTCACCGTGACGGCGAACTGGCGGTACAACTGACCGGCGATGCCGCCGAGGAATGCGACCGGAATGAACACCGCGGACAGTACCATCACGATACCGATGATGGCGCCCTGC
This sequence comes from Gammaproteobacteria bacterium, assembly GCA_038319625.1. GTDB lineage: Bacteria > Pseudomonadota > Gammaproteobacteria > JBBQDK01 > JBBQDK01 > JBBQDK01. The sequence goes on along the minus strand of JBBQDK010000139.1, from coordinate 6,857 downwards.
ACTTCCCGCATCGCCTCCATGGCGGCGTCGAAAGGTTTGAGCTTCTCCTCGCGCATCAGGCGCTCGACATTGTCCAGTACCACGATGGCGTCATCGACGACGATGCCGATGGCAAGCACCATGGCGAACAGCGTCAGCGTGTTGATGGAGAATCCGAACAGCCATAATCCCGCGAAGGTGCCGATCAGCGACACCGGCACCGCCAGCATCGGAATCAGTGTGGCGCGCCAGGTCTGCAGGAACAGGAACACCACCAGCAGAACGATGATCGCCGCCTCGGCGATGGTGTGTATCACGCTCTCGATGGAAGCCGAGACGAAGCGCGTGGTGTCGTAGGGAATCAGGTAGTCGACATCCTTCGGGAAGCGCTGTTTCTTTAATTCCGCCATCTTGCTTCTGATGGCATCTGCGACGTCGAGCGCGTTGGCGCCGGACTGCAGGAACACCGCGATCGCGATCGCCGGCTGGCCGTTGACACTGTTCGAGGCGTCGTAGCTCTGCGCGCCGAGTTCGACGCGGGCGACATCTTTGAGTCTGAGCACCCCATTGGGTCCGCTGGAGCGCAGTACGATCTCGCCGAATTGCGCGGGATCCACCAGGCGACCCTGCGCGACCACGGAATACACCAGCTCCTGGCCTTTCGGTGCCGGATCGGCGCCGATTTTGCCGGCGGCGTACTGCGCATTCTGCGCATTGATGGCCGCGGTGATATCACTGATCGAGATACCGAGTTGAGCCATACGGTCGGGTTTCAGCCAGACGCGCATCGAGTAATCACGTGCACCGAAGATCGTCACATCGGCCGTGCCGGTGATGCGCTTCAGGTCATCGACAACGTTCTGTGTGGCGTAATTGGACAGAAACAGCGTGTCGTAAGTGCTCTTGGGCGAATTCAACGCGACCACCAGCAGGATGTTCGTCGAGCGCTTGGCGACCGTCACGCCGTTACGCCGCACGTCGTCCGGCAGTCGCGGTAAGGCGAGCTGTACACGGTTGTTGACGTTGAAGGTGGCCTTGTCGACGTCGGTACCGACCTCGAACGTGGCCGTGATTGTGGTCAGCCCGTTCGACGCCGAGGTCGAATTGAAATACAGCATGTCCTCAACGCCGGAAAGCTGTTCTTCAATTGGCGCGGCGACGGTCTTGGCCAGCGTTTCGGCCGATGCACCCGGATAGCTGGCCGTAATGGTGACGGTGGGTGGTGCGATTTCAGGGTATTGCGCGATAGGCAGTATTTTCAACGCGACCAGGCCGGCCAGCACGATGATGATGGCCATGACGGTGGCGAAGATGGGTCGTTCGATGAAGAACCTGGACATGAGATGAGTTCCGCTGTGTCGTTCAGGGCTTGGCCGGCGCAGGATCTGCCGGCCCCTGCCCCGGTGCATGCGGAGCCACCGGCGCGCCGGGACGCAGCTTCAGAAGATTGTCGATGATGACCTTGTCACCGGCGTTCAATCCTTTGGTAATGACCCAGTCGTGACCCGACCAGCCGGCTGTCTCCACCGGTCGCGGTGCGACGGTATTGTCGGCGGCAACGGTGAACACCATCCGGCCCTGATCGCTTTGGGACAGCGCGGACTGCGGAACCAGAAAGGCTTCGCGTTCACCGGTCGTCACCAATGCGCGGACGAACTGTCCCGGCATCAGGGTCAGTTCGGGATTGGTGAATACGGCGCGCATTGGCACCGTGCCGGTGACAGGATCGACGGTGGATGCCGAAAAATTCAGCTTGCCGGTTTTCGCGTAGGTGCTGCCGTCCGGCAGGCGCAAGGTCACGCTGGTGCTGCCGACGGCTTGACGTAACTCCTGCGCCTCGCTTTCCGAAAAAGCGAATCGCACCCATATCGGATTGGTGATGCTGATCGTCGTCAGCAGGCTGGTCGCGCTGCCGGCGCTGACCAGGCTGCCTTCGGACTGTCGCGCGCGGCCGGTGACACCGGCGATCGGCGCCGTGACCTTGGTATAGGAGAGGTTCAACTCGGCGTCACGCATTCTGGCCGTGCTGGCCAGTACGGCGGCCTGTGCGGATTTGAGTGTCGTGGTGGCATCGTCGTATTCGCGCTGACTGATGGCGCGCTCCGCGACCAGCGGTTTGAGACGCGTCGCCTCGCGTTGCGCCTGTTCCAGATTGGCCTGATCCTGAGCGTGAGCGGCGCGGGCTTGCTCGAGTGCATACTCATAAGGCTCACGATCGATGCTGAACAAGGTGGCACCGGCTTTGATGGCGTCGCCTTCCTTATAAAGCTGATGGGTCATGATGCCGGAAACGCGCGCCCGCACCTCGACCTCCTTCGAGCCTTCGGCCTGCCCGACCGCTTCAATGACGATCGGTACGCGTTGCGGCTGAACAGTCAACACTGTGACTGGCATCGCCGGCATACTCGCTCCACCGGGTCCGGCGGCCTGTTGACCTTTGCCGCACCCGGCAGTCAATACGATTAACAGCAGCAGGGAGACAGCGAGCAGCGTCTGGCGAGCGCTATCGTTTGGGATGAGGTTTGTGAGTTGGCGGCGGGTCATGGGCGCGGTCCGGTAGTAGCGTCGCGCCATTGTATACATTCAAGCATGTATGTAAATATCCGCGTGTTGCCGCGCGAGTGTATTGCGAGCGATCTTGGCACGGTTCGTCCAAACTATGCACTTACAGCGGTGCGGGTAAGACGGTGCGGAAACGCACGGTCTTGAAACCTGACCCCATGGAAATCGTGTCGCTTGCGGTAAACAAAAGCATCTTTATTCTTCCTTTACTTGGACTTAACTGGTACTAATAACAAACAGGGTGGGCAAAAGCTTGCCGATGGGCGAATGCAGCTTTCTCGCGGAGAATTTGCGGGTGTGGCCAGGATAGAGGGTGGTGAGATGCGTTATGTGTGGGTCGGGTTGGTTGTTGTGCTGGTGGATTTGCTCGGCAAGCTCCTGGCTTCCCAAGGTATTTACAGCGTGGGGATGGATATACCGCTCGGTGTTGTGCATTTGTTGCTGTTCGGCGGTAAGAGCGATGCTCTGATTCTCGGCCAGCCGCTGGTACTGGATATCGGTACCGGGCTTGTCCTGCTGGTGCCGCTGATCGCGGTTCTACTTTTGCTGATGCTCGCACGCCCTTTGCTGATGAGCTATACGCTGTTCGGAATCGGTGTGCAGCTGTTGGCCGGTAGCGGACTGGCTGAAGCACTGACGCGTTTTCTCTATGGTGAAGGCGCGCAGCTGCTGTCTTATGGTGGAGACGGTCAGTTGTTCGTGCATCTCTCCGTGCGGCATATCGCGGTACTGGGCGGTTGTGTTGTGCTGCTGGTGGATTATGCGCACCGACACGGCGCCCAGAGCATGGCGAGACCCGTATTGGAATCACCGCCGGAGAGCGCATTCGACTTGTCCGGGCTGGTACGTGGCAACGACAACGTCCATTTCGATGTGACATTGAGCCCCGGGTTCCTGCAGGTCGCCCGGCGCTTGATCGCGCAACTGGCAGTCCATGCCGTTGCCGCTTCCCTCGGCCATGTATCGCAGAATGCACCCGCGCCGCAACTGTTGCGTGAATTTCGTGACAGTTATGCCGGTATGTTGGAGGTGGCGCTGAACGAAGCCCGGGCGAAAGACGACAAGCGTCATATAGATCTGCTCCGCCTCGCGGTGTTGGCATTCCTGCACGAACAGATCCGTGCTGCCCTGGGAGACGCCATCGAACTGCAACACCAGCGCAGCAGCGGTGCGATCAAGCGCTCACGTGAAGGCCACGATTTGCATCAGGGCGTTACCGCCCGTCTGCTCACGAATCGCAACACTCTGTTCTATCAGGTTTGCAGTAGACTGTTTTCAATCCTGGCCAAGCAAGAGCAGGTCAGCCTGACCGGCTCGCATGAGGTCCTGTCGGGTGTCGGTCCGTCTTTGTTGTTCAGTGTACCGTTATTACAGGCAGCTTCCCCCGAAGAGGATGAAGTCCTGATGGAGCACTATGCCTTGATGGGACATCGGGACAGCGATGCCTACAGCTTTCGGCATCTCGACGAACTGCTCAATAAAGTGTTTCCGCCGAGCCTGATGGTGGCGCGTAACAAGGCGTTTTTCGCAACCGTTTCGAAGCCGCCGACACTGGCACCATCGGTGTTCGATGTTGCCGGAAATGTCACGCGTCTACTCGATGTCGCGGCCACGCGTGAGGCCTTGCGCATGACGCACAAGCAGGGAGAGAAAGAGCTGCGGCGACAGCTGCGCTACCAACGCATGCAGCTTGCCAATCTGCGGCTGGCATTGGAACAGTCCGGATTGGTGCCGACCCTGCTGGCGATCTACGAAACACCACTACTGTATTCGCATTATGCCGGTACGCTGGCACCGCACCTGATCAACGAAATGGTGAGTACACATCAGAGCCGCTGGCGGATCTGGCGGCGCTTGCACCTGAAGCGAGGGCGGACCACCGACCAACAGCCGATGATGCCGATTCTACAGGCGTCGCGCCGCGTGCGGCAGCGCAATCTTCATGACATTTCCGTGATACTGCTGCGCTTTACCGAGGATTTTTCCGCGTACCGCCGCGATCTGCAACTCTATCTCAGCGTTCAGCATGCGGTTGGCGAACTGCGCATGGTGTTCGACGAACGGGAGATCGTCACAGCGCGTCTGAATCATCGCCTGTATGAATTTCCCACCCTGGATGAGGTCGCAACCAGCGCCGGGGTGCTTACCGGTCATGTGATTCTGAAGGCCGATCTGCGTGGTTCTACGCAGATTACCGAGGAACTGGTGCGTCGTGATTTGAATCCCGCTACGTATTTCAGTCGCAATTTCTACAACCCGATCAATGCCCTGACACACCATTATCAGGGTGAGAAGGTCTTTATCGAAGGTGATGCCATGATCCTGCTGTTCCTCGAACCCGCCGAGCAATACAGCGAGCGTCTCGCGGTGGCCCGCGCCTGCGCATTGGCCGTGCGGCTGTTGGAGATGATGGCGGGCAACAATCAGCGCAATGCGGCGTATGGGTTTCCACCTCTGGAACTTGGCATCGGAATAGCCTATCAACAAGGCTCTCCCGCGTATGTGTTCGACGGCAGTACGCGGATCGTGATATCGCCTGCTATCAACCGCGCCGATCGTCTGTCGTCCTCGGCCCGTAGCCTGCTCAATCTCATCCCCAAGCAGCGACAGGCGCATCATGTGGAGGTATTCAGTGTGGAGAACAGCGGTGAATTTATCGAAAAACAGCAGTCCGAACTGATTTACAACGTCAATGGTATTGTACTCGAAAGCGCTGCGTTCTACCGACTCAGTGAGGAACTCACTCTGCGTACGGTACCGGATGTCCCGCCGGAAATGGACGGTGAGTTGTTTGCGGCGCCCTGGCCACCGCCAGTAGGCAAACGTCGGCGTCTGGTGGTCCGCCGTGCCCGCGTCACTGTGCTGAACCAGTCCCCGGGTCAGAAGCCGGATCCGGACCAGCCGTTCTACTACGAGGTGATCGCCTCTCCGGTGCTGCTCGATGCTCTGGAAAAAGCGCATCTCGGTGAACCGCTGTCTGTGCATGACGCGCCGAGCAGGCTGTCGTTGCCTTGATCACCGTGTGGGCTCGAGAGCGATCCGGCTGTTATCCTTGCGCCGGACATACCAATTACCCGGACATTTAAACACTCGACACCCCGACCCGGAACATGCACCCAGAATTTCCACACAACGATTCCATTATTTATCTCAACCATGCCGCCGTCGGTCCTTGGCCGTTGCGTACAGCGCGGGCGGTACAACGGTTCGCGGAAGAAAATCTCCGGCAAGGCGCGTGGGCCTACCCGCAGTGGCTGGAGACGGAGCACGCCTTGCGCGCGCAACTGCAACGACTGGTAAACGCGCCGTCGGTCGATGACATCGCACTGCTGAAAAATACATCCGAGGCTTTGTCGGTGATCGCATTCGGCCTGTCATGGCAACGTGGCGACAACGTGGTGCTGTGCACGCAGGAATTCCCCTCGAACCGTATTGTCTGGGAAGCGTTGCGCGAATACGGGGTGGAATGCCGGGTCGTGCCAGTGGCCGCGCGCGACGATGATCCTGAAGCGGCCCTCATGGCGGTGGTGGACGCGCGCACCCGGCTGCTATCGGTCAGCACCGTACAGTACGCCACCGGTCTGCGCATGGATCTGCAACGACTCGGTGATTTCTGCCATGAGCGGGACGTCTTGTTTTGTATCGATGCCATCCAGAGCCTGGGGGCCCTGCCCTTCGATGCCCAGGCCGTACACGCCGATTTCGTGGTCGCGGATGGTCACAAGTGGCTGATGGGTCCCGAGGGCCTGGCGCTGTTTTACTGCCGGTCCGGGCTGCGCCCACAATTGCGCCTGCATCAGTTCGGTTGGCATATGGTCGAGCACCACGGCGATTTCGATCGACCGGACTGGGCCCCCGCCGACAGTGCCCGTCGCTTCGAGTGCGGGAGTCCAAATATGCTCGGCTGCCATGCGCTGCATGCCAGCTTAAGCCTGATCGAAGACACAGGCATTGATTCAATAGCGATAAAGATAATTAATAATAGCAAATTACTTATTGAAATAATTGAAGAATATAAATCACTTGAAGTGCTGACGCCGGCCCGTTCGGATCGCCATGCCGGCATCATCAGCTTCCGCTCCGGACGCGTCGATGCACGACGAATTTATCAGGCTCTGATGACCCAGGGAGTAATCTGCGCGCAGCGCGCCGAGGGAGTACGTTTTTCCCCGCATTTCTACGCCGACGCGGCACAGTTGGAGCACGCTGTGGCGCTGGCCGCCGCAGTCGACTGAGCAGAAAAATTCGTTCAGTAACGAGCTTTTGCGCCGCTATAGTGCACAGCAGTTCATCATGCAGCGCGCGCTGATGAGGGC
>JBBQDK010000138.1:0-7104 GCA_038319625.1 Gammaproteobacteria bacterium | reverse complement strand
GCGGCACTGCGCACGCATCGCTGCCTCCCCCGCTGGCACATATGCTTCTGGCATCCGATGGAAGCGGCACGGCAACGCCAGACGCGGCTCACCTTATCCAACTGCTCAAAGCACGCAAGGCGATGCTTCAGGCGGCCTTGGACACGGAGCTGGCTGCCGATGAGTTGCGCCGATACCAGAAGTTTTCCAAGCCGGGCCCGCTATCGCCACATATCGTATTTCTACGGCAGAAACAGGCAGCGGCCCGACACGCCCGCAATCAGTCAAAGCAGTCATTCATCAAGGCAGCCGCGGCGTTCGTGAGGGACGCCGGTATCAAGTTTTCGCCGCGAGTGTCTCTCGAGGTATTCGCCACCAAGTGGATCGATGCCAACGTGCCCGCGGATTTTTTCCAATTGTCTTAGCCGCGCTGGCGCTTGCACGAAGTCGGGGTCCAGGAACCGACAAATCAATGGGGCCGAAGTCATCAATATATTGCCGACCAAAACCAATGTCTCTGACCCAAATGGGACTTACTTAAGCCCGTCATCCTCGCGAAGGCGATAGGCGCTTATCAACAGCCGCATGGCTGGTCATCCAGCGGCTTGAGGGATCTGCAAAGTGCCGAAGTCACTGGATCACCAGCCATGCGGCTGTTGACAAGCACTTCTGCCTTCGTAGAAATGACGAAAAAAGGTGCCGTGTGTCCGTTTTGCGCTTTAATGAGTGCTATTCGAACCTGACCCGTGTTTTTTCCAGCATTCGGCGCTCGCCGATGTCCGTGTTGCCGCCGAGCGGTTTTGCATTCTCGCAGTGCGCAATTTGCACCGACGCGGACGTGAATTCGTCGACGTATTCGGCTGAAATCCAACTGCCTGAACCATCAAGGGCTCTTTTTCAAATCCAAGCGCCGGTCGAGATCAAGATTGTGGGTGTCCCCGTCCGGGTTCCCAGCGGCGCAACTACTCTTCGTCCGGATCCACGTATTCCTTGGGCAGATGATGGGCGATGCCCTTGTGACAATCGATGCAGGTCTGACCGGCTGCCTGTGCTGCCATGTGCTTCTTGTAGACCGATTGTCGCTGGACGTCTCCGCTCATGGCATCGAAGGAGTGGCAATTGCGGCATTCCTGCGATTTGGCCGCCTTCATGCGCGCCCACTCATGCGTCGCCAGTTCCATGCGGTGCGCCTCGAATTTCTCGGGCGTATCGATGAAGCCGGTCAACTTGCCCCAGAGCTCCTTGCTCGCCTGGATCTTGCGGATGATCTTTGGCGTCCAGGCGTGCGGCACATGGCAATCCGAGCAAATCGCGCGGACACCGGTTCGATTACTGTAGTGAATGGTTTCCTTGTACTCCTTGTACACGTTGTCGCGCATCTCGTGACAGCTGATGCAGAACTCGAGCGTGTTGGTTGCCTCCATGCCGGTGTTGAAACCACCCCAGAAGATGATGCCGCCGAAGAATCCGACGACAAGCAAGGTGAGCAGCGAAAAGTGCGCGCTCGGCCTGCGCAGGAATCGCCAGAAGCGTCGAATCCTGCCGGGTTCCTGCTTGCTCATGACTTGATCCTACATGTTGATTGAACCACGACAAGGCAATTTGGCGTTGCCCTGTCAACCCGACAGGGCGTGGCACGGATCGGAATTCGATCGCTTGTCAATCCGGCGCCGACAATTCAGCGGAAGCTGTATCGATAGGCGACGAAGATGCTGTTGACCGTGTAGTTCGGAGCCTGCTGATTGGTTGGCAACAAGGTGGTCGGCGTAAAGCCCAGCTGATAGGCGCTGTAGTAGTAGTCGCTGGACTTCAGGCGCTGATACACGTAGCCGGCGAGGACGCTCGATGATGTATTCAGGCGATACGCGCCGATGAATCTGAACTGGGTCGTCTTGGCCCGGATATCCGGTGAGCTGCCGGAATTGCCGACGGCCGGATTGATGTTCTGCACAAGGTCAGTGACGTAGCGCGACGTGCTATCGGAGTAGTTGAGCTCTTCGGTCAGATCCAGTTTGCCGCCGAGCAGGGACTTCTGCTTGCCGCTGAATCCGAGCGTATTGTCGCGATCAGTGAAATTGTTGCTCCACAGCTTGTCGAGCAAGGCAACGGCATTGCGCCCATTGGCAGTCAGCAGGTCACGTGATCGGCGCTGCCAGCTTGCATAGGCCGCCAGCGTCCCGTTCTCTGAATAGCTGAAGCTCGCATCCAGATTTGCGCTTGAGCTGTCGCCTTTCTGCACACCGAGCGTCGAGTCGTAATCATCGTTCGTGCGCCGACCGTTGAGACCGAGCGTGAACTTGTCTGTCGCCTGCCAGTTCAGACCGGCCTTGAACAGGTTCTGTGTGCGCGAGGCGTCGAAGAAGGCCAGGTAACCGTAGTTCTCGAAGCCTTCTTCATTGGCCTGCATCGGATTGTAGAACGAGCTGTTTACCTCGGAGTTGCGACGCCCATGGGTGAAGCCTGCATTGGCGCTGACACTGTCGCCGAGGTTTGCTCGCCAGGTAGCCACCAGCCGGTTTTCGCTATTGCGAGGAACCTGTACACAGGAGGCCATCGTGTAATAGCCGGCATTGGTTGCCGACAGCTCGCCCTGCGCATTGTTTGCCAGCGGGTTGTTGCACCAGCGATTGACGCGATCGTATTCATAGCCGAGATGGAGTTTCTGGTGCGCACCGAAGCGGTAGTCCGCGCCAAGATCGAACTGGGTGCGCTTGTTGCTCATCGGAATGTTGACCGCCGACAGTTCTTCGCCACCAAGATCGAGAAACGTGTATTCATGCGACGCGGTTCGGTTGTCGCGCTCGTTGTACTTGAAGCCGGCGGCGAAATTCAGTGCGCTGCTCGCCTGGTGCGTCAGTTTCAGGTCCGCATGAGTCATCACGACGAGTCCGTCGAGCGAATTGACCGGAAGGATCTCGGCCGTATTCGGCACCAGCGTGTAAGTGCCATCGTAGCTGGCGTTCTGCGTGTTGCGCGCATAGGAGAGGCCGCCGCTCAGCTTGGTCGCCGAACTGAACAGGTAGCCACCCGTCAGGTTCAACTGATGCAACTGGTTGCTCGGCGGCGTGCTCATCGTGCTCTGGGGGAAGGCCGCACCTGGAGATGTCCCCGGCGCCGGATTCGGTTCAGCGCCGGTGCCGCCGGTGACGAAGGGATTCGACCAGGTTATGCCGGAATAGTCGTCATGAAACATCGAGCCGAAATAGCCCGCGCTCGCGAAGCCCTTTCTGCCGGTCCAGTTCAAGGCCAGATTGACCGTATCGGTCTTGTACTCGGTCGGGTTCATCAGGATTACGATGCGCTCGCCGCCGTATTTGAAGCCGCCGGCGTCTGTCAAATTGTACGCATCCGTACCCGAGCCAATCAGCTTGGCTCCGGATTGATCGAGGCGCTTGAAGTCCAACTTGAGCGCCCATTGCTCATTCATCTGGTAGCCCGCGGTGAACCCGGTATCGCGCCGCTCCGTGTAGATATTCTTGTTGTGGAACATTGCGATCTGGGTGGCACCGAGTGACTGCGCGCCGCGGTTCTCGCTGGTGATGACACCGCCCGACGATGTCGTGGTCGTGTTGATGACACCGAATGAGGGCGGCAGGACGAACAGATTGTCACCGGGCGATCCGACAAACGGCGTCTGATACGAGCCATCGGTCGTGTAGTGACGCAACTGGTCGAAATGCATTCCGAAATTCCACAGCCCCTGTTGCGCAACGTTCGCTTCGAGACGTCGCGAGGTCGTGCCAAGGTCGATGCCACGCACCTGCCATCGTGTCGTGCTATCGCCTTGCTTGTATGCATCGCCACCACGAAGCTCGACATTCGCAAGCAGGTAGGCGCCGGAGCGATATAGCCCGTTGTATTCGCCGAATTTCGGTGAATCGGTCGGCACATTGATCACGCCGAGCTCCAGCCAGCTCAACGGATAGATCAATGCACGGACATCTTCGTTGTCTGCATCCAGTGCCTGCGCCTGAGCCAATAGCGGCGTGGCGACGAACAGCATCAACGCTGCGCGTATGGCAATGGAAATGGACTTGACGGTCAGGTTTTCAGTAGCGGTTTTCATGGCGACCCCCCCAGGAGTGCGCGCTAGTGATGCAGGAATGCACCGGTCGGCGAATTGGAACCATGGATCATGACGTGACAGTTCATGCACGCTCGTCCGACCGCATTCGAGTTGGGGCTTGCGCCAGCAAGCGCGCCTCCACCCTGGATGCCGCCGACGGCCGTGCCATAAGGCGCCTGACTGTTGTGCGGGCCGTCGTGGCATTCATCGCACATGAACGGTGGCCGAGACTTCAGCAATGGAGAGATATTTGAACCGTGCGGCGTGTGGCAATTGGTGCAGTCTTCATTGACCGGCTGGTGCTCCCAGAGGAACGGGCCGCGCTTTTCGGCATGACAGGTCAGGCAGGTTTCCGTGACCGTGTTTTTCGCGAGCAATTTCGGCCCGGCCGAACCATGCGGATTGTGGCAATCGGAACACGCCATTTTTCCTGCATCGAGCGGATGCGTGGAGAACTGGTGGGTCTGCGCGCGTTGCTCTTTGTGACAACCGAAGCAAACCTCGGGCTGCAACACTTTCACCAGCATTGGATCATTTGCCGCATGCACCTTGTGGCAGCTGCTGCAGACAACATCATTGGTCTGATGCTGGCTTCCGCTCCAGTGTGTGCGCAATCCTGACTTGTGACAGGCCAGGCAGGTTTCGGTTTGCGCCAGCGGATCGCTGGGCTGATAGCCTGCAGGGGTGTGCTTCGAGCCGAAAATGACGTCCGGAGCCGGCCGTCCGTTGCCATCCTTGTCGCCGGCCAGATGACCTTCGCTTTGACCATGACAGGACTGACAGCTCGGCGTTCGAGCATCAGCCGTCACGCCATGCGGCGTCTGGTACATGGCCAGAATGGGCTTGGTTTCCGACTCGTCATGACATTTGGTGCAGACAGCATCCTGAGCCAGTCGGGCCGGCGCAGCCTCTTCAGCGGCTACCGCAGGAAAGGTCGCCGCAACGGCAACCGTCGCGAAGGCGCAAAGCAGGGCAATTTTCGCCAGGCATTTCATAGTATCCCCACTATTCGTTTGCCAATGTCAGCTTGCTTCTGACTCCACTCAGGCTTGCCACCCCCGGCAATGCGCTGAGTGCCTTTACCTCAAAGCGAAAGGATCCAGTCGATGAGATTCTTGATTTGTGCCATGTCGTCAGGCGGTGATGTCTTCACGATCTTGTGTTTTTCCTCGTGCCCGTCCGGGAACTTGGCTTTTTCACCCGAGGTGATGTGTTCGATCAGGCGTGCTTCGGCGCCATCCTTGCCCTTGTATTTCTCGGCAACCGCCGAATAGGCCGGCCCGTCCTTGGCCTTGGTCGCGCCATGGCACTTGAAGCAGTTGTTCTGGCGTGCGAGGGCTTTTGCGGCCTCGACATCAACATCAGCCGACGCGTACGCGGAGAAAGCGAGTCCGAAACCCATTGCGGCCAGCATGGTCATCCGGTTGAGCACTCTTGTATGACGCACGTCGGCTCTCCTGTTTGTCTGTTTGTCGGCAATGGGATGGAAAGCGCCGCGGCCAGGCTCACGGATGCCTCCCTGCCTTGATGCCCCTGACGCGTGATGTTTGGCAGCCCCGCCCCAATCATGGGCTGGTTCGTCATCAATCTCTGTTCGCTGCCACACATAGGATTAGGCTCCCGCTGATCGGGTGCCGACTTGATCCAGATCAAGAAGTCCGCTCACGGCCCATTGACTGGGCTCATTCACGGCCGATCAGGGCTTGCAAAGCGAAAGAGTAAGCTCGGCAATGCCGGCGAGCGGAGTGAACCGGCGCTCTCAAAATCGGGCCAGCCGGCTCGGCTCAGCCTTGGGGGTCCGCATTCGGGTCATTCCGGACTATTCAAGAATAGTCCGAGCTAGTGTGGTGTCCCACAAATACAATCGGATAATTCCGGCGTCTTTCATGGCGACACTGCGTTGCTCGTCGTCGTCATAGGGAGCGATACCGGACCGATACCGGGAAGCCGATACCGCACGATACCGTCGATACCGGGATGAGAGACACGAAACCGCGACAGAGTCTCGGACAACCACTATTCGTCACCAGAGTCTGTGTGTCCATGTACATGATCCTGTACATGATCGTGCTGGAAATCGATCAGCGTGGACCATCCAGGGCATCCTTTCGGTCGTAGCCTCGGTCGAGGTCAAGATTGTGGGTGTCCCCGTTGTACAGGAAAGCCATGGCGAGAGAAATCACAATTGGGCTACGAATCAGCATGGGTGGAAAGTTTTTTGATACCTGACATGAGGGAGAGTTGCGCGCCCGGGCCTGCTTGAAGGGCCAACATAGGCAAAGAACTACGCGGAGCAAGCGACAGCCACTCGACTGCGAAATATGCCACCCGTGCGCCTTGCCCAGCAAGGAGGACCTGAAACATCAAGGAAAGTCCAAAAGTACAGGACACCCACCATTCGTCACAGGAACGTGAGTGTCCCGAGTTCTAGTGAACACTGCCGCGTCAGACCAACGGAGCCGTTCAGTTACTGCACACGAGAGTGGCAGCCTTCTTCGCGGCTACGTTACGTTCGGCTGCCCGGCGCGGGCACGCTGCCACGTTCCAGCTGCTGGGTAAAATCCTCAACCTGCAGGGCTGGAGTCATTTCCGACTGACATTTGTCGAGGTCCTTTTCCCCTGGAACGTGTTTCGCGCGAACGCGCTCGTTGGAGATTCGCGGCGATGGATTCGGCGGTCGTTACCGTAGACTAGCAACCTTCATGACACAGGTTGGATATGGGAACCGAGGAGATAGCTGAAACAGCAAGTAACTCGGTGAGTCCTGTGCCGAGCAGCCGACGCACAATGCAACTTCGTCGAATAGCAGGGCCACTGGCATCTCTCGGCATGCTGTGTCTCGCGTTGTGGGCACTCCACTTGCTCGCGCGCGAGGTGGACTACCGCCAGGTCAGCCATTACGTTTCCGGGCTGCCGCGTGACAAAGTCACTATGGCGATATTGCTCACCGCGCTGGGCTACGTGGTGATGACCTTTTACGACCGGATCGCGCTGATTTCAATTCAGCGCACGCTGCCCTGGCGCGAGGTCACCACAATCTCCTTTATCAGCTACGCCTT
>JBBQDK010000137.1:0-7144 GCA_038319625.1 Gammaproteobacteria bacterium | reverse complement strand
TAATCCCGCGCAGACCGGCACCAAGGCGGGCGCACTTTATGAACTGACCGTTGCGGCAGAACAGTCCGTTACGGTGCGTATACGGCTTACGAAATCAAACACGGCATCGCTAGGCAGGCCTTGGGCGGATTTTGACGCCATTCTCACCCGGCGGCGTACCGAGACGGATGAATTTTTCGCCGGGTTGCAGCACGCCATCGCCGACGCAGACGAACGACTGGTGCTCACCGGGCCATCCGCGAAAATGCTACGGGAGTGCACGCAAGCGAAATACGTATTATCTTTCGCCGCACTCAACCCACGCCGACGGGCAGACCAATAATATCCACTACACTCACCGTCGGCCAGCCGAAGGCGCCAGTTGCATCGCGCTGGATGTTGCCGGTCATCTGCAGCGCCGCCTTTCTGGTGTTTGCGCAGGCGTTCATGGTGGCGCCGCTATTCCCGACCCTGGTCGAGGCGCTACACAGTCCGCTCGGTCTGATCGGCTTGGCCGTGCCGGCCTACCTGCTGTCGCAGGGACTGGCCACGCTGGTAAGCGGGCCGCTGTCGGACCGGCTGGGGCGGCGCGCAGTGATTCTTGGGTCGCTGCTGTTGTTCATTGTCTTCACCCTGGCCACGAGCTCGGCGACCAGCATCGGTGCGTTTCTCGCCTGGCGAGTTGCGGCCGGCATCAGCGCGGCCGGGGTGGTGCCGATCAGTCTTACACTGATTGGCGACGTTGTGCCGTTCGAGCGCCGTGGGCGTGCACTGGGTTGGCTGTTCGGTTCGATTGCCGGCGGCACCGCCACCGGCGCCAGCGTAGGTGCGCTGATGGAGCCAGTGCTTGGCTGGGCGGGCCTGTTTGAGCTGGTGGGCGGACTTGGCACCCTGGTGCTGGCGGTGGCCGTAGGCACGCGCGCAGTCCCGCGACTGGCACGGCCGGTCGCATCCACGTGGTCCGCCGTCGTGCATGGCTATCTTGTGCTGCTATCACTGGGGCGGGCGCAACGCACCTACGTCTATGTGCTGATCAACGCCGTCGTGCAATCGGGTGTCTACACTTGGCTGGGTGTGTATCTGCACCAGCGCTTCGGCCTTGACGAGATAGGCATCGGACTGGCACTGATGGGCTACGGCGTGCCCGGCCTGCTATTCGGCCCACTGATTGGCCGTCTGGCCGATCGCCATGGCCGCGCCCGGATTATCCCCGCCGGTGTGGCGTTGACTGGGCTGTGCGCCTTGCTGCTGGCGGGCTCTTTGCCACTGGTGGCGGTGCAACTAGCGATCATTGCGCTGTCGCTGGGCTTCGATTTGACACAACCCCTGCTGGCCGGCATCGTCACTGATCTGCGCGGCAGCCGTGGACAGGCGGTGGCCCTGATGGCGTTCACGCTGTTCATCGGCTTTGGCCTGGGGAGCCTGCTGTTCCAGTGGGCCTTGACCCTGGGGTTTGCCGCAGCACTCACCACCTTTGGCGCCGCCGCGCTGCTGGCCGCCGGTGTGGCACTGGCATTGTTTCGTGCCGAGCAGCCGCCGCAGTGATCGACGAAGTGAGAGGCAGGCGGCCTTTAGTTGGTGTACAGTTAAACGTCGAATCCGCGCCTGGGCATGTGACTGAGGTTATCGCGAGGTGGAGTGGGTGATTTGCCATGATCGGTGCATACGTGTCGATGATACCTCAGCCAGAAGATCGTGAGCTCTGCCATCTACGACTACACAGCTGAGCACCGCCACCACATAGTTTTTGTCGCCGGAAATGCCGGATGACTGTGCGGCCAAATGATCCATGAATCGGGCATCAGCGTTTTGCCCGGTATCGTCAAATTCGTAACCGGAACGAGGTGACGCAACTCGCTGCGTGCCCCCAAATCCGACGCAATCAAGACCTCCCTACGGCGGACATTAAGTATTCCCGATAGGCGTTCGCAACGCTGTCGGCTATCGTACCCTTTGCTATCAAGACATCTCAGAAGAGCTGTTTTCATTTTTAAGCAAAGGCTATGACCTCATGAATATCCTAGCGATGATTTTGGCGGGCGGTACTGGAACCCGCTTGCATCCGTTGACCGCGCAAGACGCGAAACCCGCATTGCCCTTTGCGGTCGGTATTCGCATCATCGATTTTGTTCTCAGCAACCTCGCCAACTCCGGAGTTCACTCCATCTACGTACTGGCACAATACAAGCCCCGCTCGCTTATCGAGCATATTCGCACCATGTGGTCACCCAAGACGAAAGGCAGAGATCGTTTCATCCGGGTAGTGCTTCCGGATCCCGACGTTGGATCCGGAATATTCAAGGGTACCGCCGATGCGGTCTACCAGAACCTGCGCCTGATCGAGCGCCACCGCCCGGATCTCGTGGCGGTATTTTCTGCCGACCACGTATACCGTATGGATGTGCGGCAAATGGCGCGCTTTCATTTGGAGAGCGCTGCGGAAGTGAGCATCGCTGCCGTCCCGGTTCCAATCGAAAAGGCCTCTGCTTTCGGGATTATTACTGCCGGACCGGAAGGTGAACTTCGCGACTTTCAGGAAAAGCCAGAATGCGCGACACCCATGCCGTTAGACCCGGGCCGAGCTTACGCCTCGATGGGCAATTATCTTTTCAATCCGGACACATTGATTGAGTTGCTCGAGACGGCCAACCAGCTCGGAGGAACGGATTTCGGTTACCACGTACTGCCCCGCCTGTTGGGCACAAACCGCGCCTTTGTGTACGACTTTGATACCAACAGACCTCCAGGGGTTCGCTCATACGAAGAGCGCAGCTACTGGCGCGACATCGGCACGGTCAACGCCTACCACGCCGCGCAGCGAGACGTGTTGGGACCGGCGCCACGTTTCGCTCTGACCAATCCGGATTGGCCAATCCACGACGGCGGTTACGGCGATGGTCGGGATATGCTCGGCCGCGCTGAACCTTTACTGCGTACGCAAGGATGATCGGCGATGCGTAGCAATAATATGAACCTCGCCGTAGCGAAAAAGATTGTGGGCCGCGGCACCCTCCAGGGTGCCGTCCCGATCGACGAGTCGACGTGCAGATCAGTTAAACCATGCACTGCAAATAACAACCAGGAAGTAAGGAGAATGCCCATGCACCAGCTGACTACCGCTAACACCTCATTCGATTGTGATAACACGGCAAGGCCGGCGCCGCCCCCGATGCTGCGCGAACTGACGGAGGCAGCAGGCGTGCGGTTCAATGGGGACGCGCCGTGGGATATCCAGGTATTCGACGAACGCGTGTATCGGATGATCTTGTCTCATGGCTCGCTGGGCATGGGCGAGGCATATATGACCGGACTGTGGGACTGTGCGCGCCTAGACAAACTGTTTCTCCGGCTACTCGACAGCAACGTCGATAAGCAGCTCGGCGGCCGGGTGCGACTGCGAATAATAGGAGAAACCCTGCGCCAGCGGCTGCGCAACCTGCAATCGAAGAGCCGCGCCTTCGCGGTGGGAGAACAACACTATGACATCGGCAATGACGTCTTCGAGGCCATGCTCGACCCCACCATGAGCTATTCCTGCGCCTACTGGGCCGAGGCGGACAATCTGGCGCAGGCCCAGCGCGACAAGCTCGATCTGATCTGTCGCAAACTGGCACTGGCACCTGGCGAACGCCTGCTGGATATAGGTTGTGGTTGGGGCGGTCTGGCACAGTTCGCGGCGACCCACTACGGCGTGGAGGTCGTCGGAATCACGATTTCCAGAGAGCAGCAGAAACTGGCTCGCGAGCGCTGCGCCGGGCTGCCGGTGCGCATCGAGCTGATGGACTACCGCGACCTGACCGGAAGCTACGACAAGGTGGTATCGGTTGGTATGTTCGAACACGTGGGGCCGAAGAACTACTCGGCCTACTTTAATGTTGTTGGCGGTATGCTTAAGCACGATGGCCTGTTTCTGCTGCACACCATAGGCAACTGCACCACATCGCAAGCGGTCGACCCGTGGATCGACAAATACATCTTTCCCAATGGCAAGTTGCCCTTCGCCCGGCAGCTGATCAGCGCGCTGGAGGGCCGACTGCTGGTCGAGGACTGGCATAACATCGGCCCGGACTACGACCGGACGCTGATGGCATGGTGGGACAACTTCGAGCACGCCTGGCCGAGGCTCGAGCGTAAGTACAGCAAGCGCTTCTATCGCATGTGGAAGTACTATCTACTGTCGTGCGCCGGATTCTTCCGCTCCCAGCAAGGCCGGCTCTGGCAGTTGGTGCTGAGCAAACGCGGGCGCGCCGGAGTCTACCGTTCAGTGCGCTGACCATGACAACTGACTGCCGAAAAAGGAGGCTTCAATGAGCGCTGCCGTTGGTACTACCTTCGTTGCTACCCACCACCGCACCACGGAGGTTGATGGCGTCGAGATCTTCTACCGCGAGGCCGGCCCCGCCGGTGCGCCGGTCGTCGTGCTGCTGCACGGGTTTCCTACCTCGTCGCACATGTATCGCAACCTGATTCCGGCGCTGGCGGATCGCTATCACGTCATCGCGCCCGATTATCCAGGCTTCGGTCTGAGCGCGATGCCGGACCGTGCCGACTTCGAATACAGCTTCGCTACATATGCGGATCTGGTTGACGGCCTGCTCGGGCAACTCGCTGCCACCTCCTACGCGCTCTACGTCATGGACTACGGCGGTCCCGTCGGTTTCCGCCTGGCGCTGAAACATCCGGAGCGCGTAACGGCGCTCGTCGTGCAGAATGGCAACGCCTATGAAGAAGGCCTGCCGTCGTTCTGGGATCCGCTCAAAGCCTATTGGGCCAATGGCTCGGCCGAGAGGCGCGACGCGCTACGCGCGCAGATGTCGCTGGAGAGCACGAAATTCCAATACATCAATGGCGTCAAGGACGTTTCCCGCATTGATCCGGCCAACTGGATTTACGATCAAGCACTGCTCGATCGGCCCGGGAACGTCGAAATCCAGCTCGATCTCTTCTATGACTACCGCACCAATGTCGCGCTCTACCCGCGATTCCAGCAATTCTTCCGCCAGTATCAGCCTCCGACACTGATTGTCTGGGGTGCCAACGACATCATCTTTCCCGCCGCCGGCGCCAAGGCGTTCATGCGCGATCTCCCGAACGCCGAGCTGCATCTTCTGGATACCGGGCACTTCGCGTTCGAAGACAAGGGTGATGAAATCGTTCCGTTGATGCGCGCATTTCTCGACAGGAGGACAGCATGAATGCACTACAGCAACTACACGATATGGGTCAAAGTCTCTGGCTCGACAATATAACCCGCGGACTACTGACGAGCGGCACGCTGCAGCGTTATATTACAGAGTTTTCGGTGACAGGGCTGACATCAAATCCAACAATCTTCGAAAAAGCCATTAAGGATTCGGCTTTTTACGATGATGCAATCCATCAGAAAGCCGTGGCGGGCATGTCGGGCGAAACGTTGTTCCTCGAACTTGCCTTGGAGGATTTAATGCAGGCCGCGGACCTTTTTCGTCCGGTCCACGACGCGACCGGCGGAATTGACGGCTGGGTATCGCTGGAGGTATCGCCTTTGCTTGCGGACGATACCACCGGCACCATCAAGGCCGCAGTGGAACTTCACTGGCGCGCGCAACGGCCCAACCTTTTCATCAAGATTCCAGGCACCCCCGCCGGTATTTCTGCAATCGAGGAGACAATTTTTGCGGGCGTTCCGGTGAATGTCACGCTGCTGTTCTCGCGTGAACAGTACGTCGCCGCGGCCGAAGCGTATATGCGCGGTATCGAGCGACGCATCGCCGCCAACCTCGACCCAAGGATCGCTTCCGTGGCATCAATTTTCGTCAGCCGGTGGGACGTCGCGGTGAAGGGCAAGGTTCCTGATGAGCTTCAGAACCGTCTCGGCATTGCCATCGCCAGGCGCACTTACAAAGCCTATCGCGATTTGCTCGCATCGCCGCGCTGGCAGATCCTTGCCGCTGCCGGCGCCCGGACGCAACGCCTGCTCTGGGCCAGTACCGGGACCAAGGATCCCGCCGCCTCGGACACTCTTTATGTCGAAGCGCTGGCGGCGTCGGAGACGATCAACACCTTACCCGAAAAGACACTGCTCGTCTTTGCCAAACATGGCAAAGCGCAAGACCTCATGCGCCTCGACGGTGGTGATGCCGAAGCAGCACTCGCGGCATTTTCCCGCGTGGGTATCGACGATGCCGTTCTGGCCGTCGATCTCCAGCGCGAAGGCACTGTCGCATTCACCAAATCGTGGCATGATGTCATGGACAGTATTGCATCTAAAAGCGATGTGCTGACTAAGGCCAACACCTGCAAGATAGCGGCGGGTAATGTGGGGCCGTTGAACATAAAGACAGGATAGGCTCATCGGTAGCAGAGGTACCAGCGGCCGGTGGTGCTTTACTATGCGTCATTAAATCGGGTGTACCTGAGTCGAGCGAAGAGTTTGACCGAGATCATGCAGTTGTTGGGTTGTCTTCCTGGTGCCTCCTGTTCCGCCTGTCCATCTTCGACAACGCCGAGCATGGCAAGCAGGTCCAATTGATCAGCTCGTCGATGCGCTCCTTGTTATATCACCCGGCCGATAGGTAGCGACGTTGTTGGAATCCAGTGCATAACGTCCCAAGCGTGGAAAGACAGTCGTCAGCAAGTTCAGTGATATTCTTCATCACCGCCAGCATGCGTTGCTGTCGAGTGATGGATAGCAGTTAGGCGCTCTTACTTCGCAGCACGGCGGTCATGTCTCTGTCATGTATTGATAGATGACAGTATTGTTTATGGAGAGTCCGAGTATCGTAGCGCGAAAGCCTTCAGTCTCTAGGTGTTGCACTTTGAGATTGATCTCGGGATTGGAATAATAACGGTACATTCTGAAATATTTCGGCGAACAAAAGCCGCTGGAACCACTGACTTAGCTGCGCACAACGCCACAACCGACATTAGGAAAACTGCCGGTTTTTGTCGAATCCTTGACTCAATCCTGGATGGTTTCCACATCAGACTTTCGCCGGTATTTGCCACAATCAAGGCTTCCCTACGAAGATAATCAACTATTCCCTATAGGTGCGCGCGGCGATGTTATCTACAGTTCGCATATGCCAGTGGTACTGGCCGGATTTAAAATGAAACATCACGAGACTCTTATTACGGAGAAAGTCTTGCAGACTCTTCCACCACTGCCCTATGCCGACACATTGCT
>JBBQDK010000136.1:0-7256 GCA_038319625.1 Gammaproteobacteria bacterium | reverse complement strand
GCTCATTGTGGATCGCCTGCCACTCCCGAACGGGGTTGACCAGCAGACCCCATAAATGCTGTAGGAACATAAATCGTCCTCACGTCGATGATAATTCACACGCAACAGCCCTGCGGCGCGCGATTGTAGCGGCTTCGCAGACTCAGGTCACCCTGCCGATGGGGCGTTTTCAAAGTCGTCTCATTTGCTAGTGCGGTTATGGCTACCGAGAGCCATCGCCCAGCACTGACCTGCGCGGCAGGCAACGCTTACATAACAGAACGTTACGGCAGTCTAGAATGGTTCTATCGGGGCCGCTTTGATCTTGGTCAATGATACGGAAGGTGAAAGCCGGAGTAACGGACTCGGGTATTGCACTGCACAGCGCCATCCGCTACCAAGCCCCGCTTATTACTTGCGCTGTAATTCCTTGCTCTGCAACTCCTGTAGATTCTGCAGCACGCGTTCGGCACGCTGCACATTGGTGAGCAACTGGGTATTCTCGGGATCGATCAGCAGCCCCTGCTCCCAAGTGCGCTTGGCCTGCTCGATGTTGCCGCTGCGATAAAACTGGTTGCCCTGACGCAGCAATTCCTCACTGCGTGCGGCGACGGCGGAATTGACGGCGTCACGCAGTGCCAGGGCATCGGTATCGCCGGCATTGATCGTCAGCAGATTGTTGAGGGCGCGGCGTGCGGCCTGCAGATCATCGCGCGCCAGTGCCTCATTGGCACGCTCCAGAAGCTGGTCAGCCTGCTGGCGCTTGGTCTTCTGCACCCGGCTGCGCGTGGCCTGGACGCGCTGGACCCGCTGCTGCTCCAGGGTTACCAAAGCAGTTCGTGTCAGCTGTGTATCCTGGATACGCTTGGCCAGCGTCAGACAAAGTTCGGCGCGTGTCAGTTTGCCTTCGCGCATGGAGTGTTGACCGCATTCCAGCAAGTCACCCGACGAGCGTTCCAGTTCGGCACGCAGATCCGTGAGTTGCTGTATGGAATAATCAGGATCCAGTTGCGCCAGCCTGCCCTGGAACGACAATGCTTCGAAAAGGTATTGAACGCGGGTGATCAGTAGCTGATCATGGATCTCGTGCAGCTCATGCTGCTGCTGCGGCAACAGTCGTTGTTGTTCCTTGGCGAGCAGTTTGCTTTGCGGATAATTGGCCAGTGCGATGCGCAGCTCCGTAAATGCGGATGCAAAATCCTGATCGTCTTCCTTGTTGCGCACCAGATCAAGTTCAGCCTGTTCGTATTCATGCGCCTGTTCCAGCACCTGCGCGCGGCGCTTGAGCAACAACTCGCGCCGAGGTGAGTCAGCAGGAATATTCGCCAACGCGGTAAGCGCGCTGCCATAATTCTGGTCGCCAAGCCAGGCATCGATCTGTTCGGGCGTGACCGTCCGTTGCGCGCCGAACTGCGCGCAGCCGCCCAGCAGTACGACCATGAATCCAAGACAGTATCCGCTACGCATGGCTGGAGAACATCGCATCGATCTGCTGTTCGAGTAGAGCATCGAATTCCGGCATCAGACCGTCGACCAGATATGTCGTGATCGGCTTGCGCTTGCCGCGCACCTGGATGGATTGATGCGGGCGCACCATGACACGCTCCTCTATACCCGCCATCTGATAGACGTCGCTGCTGACGACGATCTGGCCGCCTTCTGCTATCGAGCAGAGACGGGAGGCGAGATTGACCGCATCGCCGATCACCGTGTATTCCATGCGATCGTGCGAGCCGATATTGCCCGCCACCATATCACCGCAGTTGAGACCGATACGAAACTGCACCGGAAACAGACCGCGCTCCTCGCGTGACTGATTGACGCGCTGAATGACCCGCTGAAACAGTAGCGCGCAGGCAATGGCGTGGAAGCAATGATCCTCGTCCTGCTCCGGCACACCGAACAGCACCATGGCACAGTCGCCCATGAATTTATCGATGTGACCGCGATAATTTCCGGCGCCACGTGAAAAGTAATTGAAATATTCATTCAGCATCGAGGCAACGGCATGCGGTTCCAGGTTTTCCGAGATCGCGGTAAAACCGACGATATCGGCGAACAGCGCACTGGCAATCACTTTCTTGCTGCTCAGTTCAACGGTTTCCAGATTGGACAGCACCTCGCGTGCCACCGTGGGCGACATAAAACGCGAAAAGGCGCTTTCCACCTGGGCCTTGCGCAACAGCCCGGCGGCCATGGTATTGAACGACACCATGAGTTGACCGATTTCGTCGTTGCGACGCTCCTGAATACGATAATGATAACGGCCCTCATCGATGGCGCGACTGGCATCCATCAGGCGATAGATGGGCCGCGACAGGCGGCGCCCAAGCAACACCGACAGCAATGTGCCGATGATGATCATCAGCAAGGTGGCCGCGGCGATCACCCGTGTCGCATCCCGCGACGCCTTGTCCAGCCGCTGATGACTGAGCGTGATCAGTGCATGCCCCGCCACTACCCCCTGAAAAACGACCGGGCTGATGAACGTTACCACATTGAGTTGTGTTGCATGAATATCGTGGGCGTGCCAACGCCACGCCAGAATGTGCGACTTCTTGTCGAGATACAGGGAGGGGTGCCCGGCGAACGGGGCGCCGGTCATGAAGGGATTGATCCCTGCGTGTGCGACCAGTTCGCCGCTATTCGAGAACAAGCCGGTGCCCAGTACCTGCGGGCTGTTGGCCAGATTGGTGGCCAGCACTTCCAGCGCCAGAGTGTCATTGGCCAACAGGGCATCGCGCGCCGAGGCCGCCATCTGGCCGACGATGGTGGTGCCGAAATCATTGATCTGGTTCTGCAGTAGTTGCGTCTGGTTGTAAATGACCAGAGTGCCCAGCAGTATCATGCCAAGGCTGATCAGCGTGCCGATCGACAACGCCAATTTGTAGACAATGGGGATATGACGCGGTATCCAACGCGACAGACCGCGCCGTGGCTTGGAATTCTCACTCTGCTCTGTGGCGGACTGAACGCTGTCGTGCACCCGGTTCATTGAGCTTGCTCGTTGCTGATATGTGTTTTTTGAGTGTTCTTGAAGGTCATTATGCACCCTCCGCCGATCACCGCACTGTTTGCGGAGTGATGGCGCTATCGGGCCACAGCGCTGTCTGTCACTTATCTCAGGATTCGCCCCTTCCCATCTGGGAGAAGTTACGCAGAATCAACAAGTACAGCCATAGCATAGCACGAGTATCGCACCTCTCCGGCGGATAGCCTGACCCGGTCAGGCGGCGCATAGCGCCGTAACGAGTATCAGTCCTGCGACACGATAGCCAGTCTAGAGAATGATTTGAGCAGAGGCTAGTTAACCGTGCAAGTGCCGCGCGCTACAATCGACCCATGTCTTCCGAATCGCTCTTAATTCCGCCCACAAGCGCCACCCCGGCCCCACTCACCTGCTTCCATTGCGGCCTGCCCGTGCCGCGCGGCGTGGATCACCGGGTCGTCATCAAAGGCGAGCCGCGCGCCATGTGCTGTCTGGGCTGCACCGCTGTGGCGCACGCCATCGTCGAGGCCGGATTGGATGATTTCTACAATCACCGCACCGCGACCGCCCCGACTGCACGGGAACTGGTTCCGGAGGTATTGCGGCAGCTCGAGCTCTACGATCATCCCGACATCCAGAAAAGTTTCGTGCACGCCACGGGCGAGCATGTACGCGAAGCCAATCTGATTCTGGAAGGTATCACCTGCGCCGCCTGCGTGTGGTTGAATGAACGCCACATCGCCACCCTGCCCGGTGTGCTGGAAGTCTCGGCCAATTACGCTACACACCGCGCGCGGATTCGCTGGGACGATACCCGCATCAGGCTTTCCGGGATTCTGGAAGCGGTCAGCCGCATCGGTTACATCGCCCATCCGTACGATCCCGACCGGCAACAGGACATCCTCGCACGCGAACGCAAGCAGCAGCTGCGACGCCTGGGACTGGCCGGCGTACTCGGCATGCAGGTGATGGTACTCGCCGAGGCGCTCTATGCCGGCGATTACTTCGGCATCGAGGCAAGCTTCCGCAATTTGTTCAACTGGATCGGGCTGGCGCTGACGTTGCCGGTGTTGCTGTATTCCGCACAACCGTTCTTCCGCGCCGCCTGGCGCGACCTGCGCCAACGCCAGGCCGGCATGGACGTGCCGGTGTCGTTGGGCATTGGCTTCGCCTTCGCCGGCAGCCTCTGGAACACTGTACAGGGCAGCGGCGCGGTGTACTACGATTCGGTAGTAATGTTCGTGTTCTTCCTGCTGACGGCGCGTTATTTCGAACTGGTCGCACGTGCACGCGCCACCGCAGCACAGGAGAACCTGGTGCGGATGGTGCCTGCCATGGCCACACGAATTACCGCGCAGGGCGATGACATCGTGCCCGTTGCCGAGTTGCGGCCGGGCGATCATGTGCGCGTGCGTCCCGGCGAGAGCCTGCCCGCCGACGGTCATGTGCTGGAGGGTAATTCCTCCGTAGACGAAGCCTTGCTCACCGGCGAGAGCACGCCCGTCACCAAGACTGCCGGCGATGCCGTAATCGGCGGCAGTGTCAACATCGAAGGCCCGTTGATCATGTGCGTGCAGCACACGGGCGTAGATACGGTCTTATCCGCTGTGTTGCGGCTGCTAGATCGCGCGCAGACCGAGAAGCCGCGTCTTACGCAACTCGCTGACCGTGCCGCCAGCTGGTTTGTCAGCGCGGTGTTGCTGTTGGCGGTGGGCGTGGCGCTGTACTGGTGGTTTGTCGAACCCGCGCGCTGGCTGCCAATCACTTTGTCCGTTCTGGTGGTGACCTGTCCCTGCGCGCTGTCCCTGGCCACACCCGCCGCACTCACCGCCGCCACCGGCCGGCTCACGGGTCTCGGCCTGCTGACCACGCGTGGCCATGCACTGGAAACACTGGCGCGGGCCACGCACGTCATCTTCGATAAGACCGGTACGCTCACCAATGGTCGCCTGCGTCTGGTCGCAACGCAGTGCTTCACGGCACTCGGCGAGGCCCACTGCCTGCGTATCGCCGCCGCGCTGGAGGCGCATTCTGAGCATCCGATCGCGCAGGCACTGCGTGCCGCCGCGGGCAGTTTCGACAGCAGTGCGGCCGGCGAGGTGGTGAATACGCCCGGTGCCGGTATCCTCGGACGGATTGGGAATGAACTCTGGTATCTCGGCACAGCCGCCTTCATTGCCGCGCATACCGGCCGGCAGGCCGATGCGACCATACTCGACACACTGCGCCGCGACGGTCACAGTGTCGTGCTGCTCGCTAATGCACAAGCCGTCGTCGCCGCTCTGCAACTCGCCGATACCCTGCGCCCCGGTGCGCTGTCACTGGTGCAGGCACTGCAAGCCGACGGCAAGACTGTCATGCTGCTGTCCGGCGATCACGCCCAGGCCGTGCAACCCATCGCGGCGACACTGGGCATAGCCGCGCCGCGCTGGGAACAAAGCCCCGCCGACAAACTCGCGGTCGTACAGTCCTTGCAGCACGACGGTGCCGTGGTGGCGATGATCGGCGACGGCGTTAACGACGCACCGGTGCTGGCCGCCGCGCAAGTATCCATCGCCATGGGCGGCGGTACTACGCTCGCCGCCGCCAGCGCCGACATGTTGCTGCTCAGCGACCATCTCGAGCATCTCATCGACGGCCTGCACATCGCGCACAAAACTTTGCGTATCATCCGCGAAAACCTCATCTGGGCCATCGTCTATAATCTCATCGCCCTGCCTGCCGCCGCGCTCGGCTGGGTCGCACCGTGGATGGCCGCCATCGGCATGTCGGCCAGTTCTTTATTGGTGGTAATGAATGCACTACGCCTGGCTGGAACCAAACACTGATTGCCGTGACTAATCGGAGCGACCAGCGTTACCCTGTCCACAACCACCAGACAACAGCAACCGAAAACAACACACCGATTCAGATTATCGTAGCACCGGTTCTCAACCTGTCACTCCTTGCGAGGCAGCACCACAATGGAAATCGTCACCCTCCTCATCGGCCTCGCTCTCATCCTGGTTGTAGTCATGATCTGGGCCTTTTTTTGGGCCGTGAAGTCCGGCCAGTTCGACGACATGGAAGGCCCCGCGCACCGCATCATCATGGAAGAGGACCAACGTCCGGAACAGGACAAAGAAAGCGAGGCTGAGCATCAACAGGTCCAGGTAAGCGCCGAAGCTGACGTCGCTGAGAAAATGATAATTGGTAACGGCCAAGGCCACACCGAGCAGGACCAGCGCCACTGATCTTGCCCCGAATTCACGAACACTCGATTCAGCCATTTGGTGTACTTCGAATCTCTCGGGTGAGAGGTAACACCTGTAATTGTTTTCCTCCACAAACACGACTTGTCGGTTATGCCCACTCTGGATAACGTGATGCGGGTAGTTCGGAAAAAAACTACCTTGTCATTTCTGGCATGCGGTTCTCCTGTGTGATACTTCTCCTTGGAATATTGCACAACTGTACTCAAATAAATCTGTCACCTTTGGCGGTGTGGTGTCACCTTTGGCGGTGCAGCTATTTATGCCGCATCACACTCTTCAGCAATTCCAGCGCCTTCCCGGGCTCCATCGTAATGAATGTCGATATGTCCGTTTCGCTCAATCCGGCCATGCGCAGCAGCCGGGTGAGAATACCCTGCAGTTGACCGGTATCCATGGAGCGTAACTGTTTTGTACCGCCCGGCAGGTCGGTTTCAATTTTTCTGATCAGTGGTTTAAGCTGCATGATTCAATTATCGCGTATTTGCGGCCTCCGCGCTGTAGTAAGCCTGCCGGTACGATCCTGAGATGGCCATCAGCGCGCAATCCGCCAGATAGCCCACCAGCAGGCCCAGATAGGCACCGAAGATGACGTCGCTGAGGAAATGATAATTAGTGACGACCAAGGCCACACCGAGCAGGACCAGCGCCACCAGGTAAATTTTCTTATGTTCAGGATAGATAAAACAGAGCGCCACCGCCAGTGTGGCGAACACAGTCATATGACCGGAGGGGAATCCGTAGCCCAACGACTGCGCCGGGAACCAATGCAAACCGGACAATTCGTGGTGCGTCAACCAGACCTTCGGATTGACACGTCCGAATGCCGATTGCAGCACTGACTTGATCAGATAGGCGGCCGGCATACTGACACCGCAAAGCTGTGCGAAGCGGGTTTGGCGGCTCCGCTTCCCCTTCGAGGACAGGAAGAAATAGCTGGCCCAGGAGTACACGGTCAGCGTCAGCACGATCAGCAGCAGAAAATCGGGAATGTTCGATGCGACTTCCCGCAATGTCTGGTGCGACAGGATGAATTC
>JBBQDK010000135.1:0-7410 GCA_038319625.1 Gammaproteobacteria bacterium | reverse complement strand
AGAACGTCGTGAGACAGTTCGGTCCCTATCTGTCGTGGTCGTTAGAGATTTGAGGGTAGCTGCTCCTAGTACGAGAGGACCGGAGTGGACGAACCTCTGGTGTTCCGGTTGTCACGCCAGTGGCATTGCCGGGTAGCTATGTACGGACAAGATAACCGCTGAAAGCATCTAAGCGGGAAGCTTACCTCAAGATGAGATCTCCCTGGGCCCTTGAGGCCCCTAAAGGTCCGTCGAAGACTACGACGTTGATAGGCTGGGTGTGGAAGTGCAGCAATGCATGCAGCTAACCAGTACTAATTGACCGTGAGGCTTGACCATATAACACCCAAGCAGTCTGGTGTCAGGTGGCCGGCAACAACGCAACATACCTAATGTCGCCTCTTACAACTTCCCGAATTCGGAACCGTAGGGGCAGACTCAATTTTTCTTGCTGGTGTTGAGTATCAACAACTGGCAATAGAAGAAAAATTGCATCTGCCCCTACCTTTCCAAACAGTTTGCCTGGCGGCTATAGCGAGTGGGAACCACCCGATCCCATCCCGAACTCGGAAGTGAAACTGCTCAGCGCCGATGATAGTGTGAGGTCTCCTCATGTGAAAGTAGGTCACCGCCAGGCTCTTATCGTAAAACCCCGGTAGCGCAAGCTACCGGGGTTTTTTTATTTCTGCCGATCAAGTCCCTCTCCGGCTCGTCATGAGATGCCGGTGACAGTCGCCTGGCCGATGCGCTCGCCCGCGAATTTTGCAAACCTTGTTGTTGGATCTGCAACGTATGCAATTGCTATTGACGGGAGGGTTTGTCGTTGGGTATTTCTCCTCGTGAAGGTTGTGCATTCGCAGGTCGCCAGAGCCCGCTGCGGCGACAGGCCTTGAGACGGACAAAAAGTGCCCTGTGCCTGGCCTTCAGTACCCTGATGAACAAGATGGATGCCCACCGGCACTTACACCATCGTTAGGCTAAGGCATTGATCCTGACAGAGAGCGGCCGCATGTTTATACTGAGGGACGAGCTAGGCGCTGTGTTCTGCTGGAGAAGCGCTGATCCTGTATCTGCACTGATTAGGTGTAACAAATGGAATCGAATGTGACTCTCAACGACCGTCTCGGCGAAATTATCAGGAGAGACGAATCGGAATGGAATCTGGCTGAAACCGCACTGTTGATCGCCACAGTTGAATATCCGGATCTTGATATCCCCCACTACATTCAGCAGCTCGATCAACTCGCCGATACGGTGGCCGCACGAGCCCAGGCATTCAGCTCAGCATTGGACCGAGTTACTGAACTCAACCTGTTCCTGTTCGATGATCAAGACTTTGCTTCAAACGCCAATGATTATTACGATCCACGCAACAGTTTTCTCAATCAGGTCCTCGACCGCCGGCTCGGAATCCCCATCACTTTGTCGATACTCTACATGGAAGTGGGAAAGCGACTCAGTTTGGGCTTGCAGGGTATATCATTTCCAGGCCGGTTCCTGGTGAAATTCGCGCACGCCCAGGGCGAGATAGTCCTTGACCCCTATGCCGGCGGCATGTCGCTGGGTTTGACGGAGCTTGAAGTCTTGTTGAAGAGCAGTTTCGGTGCCGCGCATGACCAGTTGCCGCCACTGGACCAACTGCTGGCCGCAGCCGGCAAGAAAGAAATTCTGCTGCGACTGCTGCGGAACCTGAAAAGTATCTATCAGCACAGCAATCAGATACCTAAAGCGCTGTCCATGCTCGATCTTATGTTGCTGATCGAGCCCGGATTGGTTGACGAGTGGCGTGAGCGGGGAGACCTGTACCAGCGACTGGAATGTTTCCGTCCGGCGTTGCAGGATTTTCAGCATTATCTAAACGTGGTCGCAGGGACAGGGGACAGTGAGGATGTCCGGCGGCGTGTCGGGGAACTGAAACAGCGGATCTTGTTGCTGCACTGATAAGAAATGCGCTGACAGAGTGGGGAGACAAATATGCCAGTGATCAGCAGCGCACAAGACTATTTGCAGTTCCAAGGTGTGGCCTATTATGCCATTGCATGCCCGGTTCGTGACAATCTGTATCAGATGGCACGGGCCGCCAACGTACCGCCCGGCAAGTTATTGCGTGCCATGCTGCTTGAAAGCGCATCCGGCCTGCTTATGGCGGTCCTGCCCTGTGACCGCATACTCGATGTCGAAGTGCTGAGTGCGCGTCTGGGCTGCGATATCTGGCCGGCGCCAAGGCACGCCATCGCAGAACACATCCCCGACACCGATCCACACTATATCCCGGCCCTGCCACAGGCTTACGGTGTGCAGGCGATAGTTGATGACAGTATTGCCAATCTGGACCGCTTCTGGCTGGCGGCGGGCGATGAGACGACCTTGCTCGGCTTCGACTCGGCCATAGCCGGCACGATCTGGCGTGATGCTTGGCACGGCAATTTTGCGCGTCAGCGTTCCCAGCTGTTTCGCGATGATCTCGACAGCGATGTGGCGGAAACTAGCGGACAGCCGAACTGGCCGTCCGCAGTCCAATTACGGCATCGCATCCAGGCACTCAATGAAATGCCACCGATGCCGGCAATGGCGCAGCAACTGCTGCGCCTGCGTCTCAATCCGGAGGCCAGCGCGGATGATCTGGCCAAGGTGGTTGAACTGGATCCCAGTCTCGCCGCCCAGGTGATCAGTTATGCCGGATCGGCGTATTACGGCTATCTAGGTACCATAGGTTCGCTGCGCGACGCCATCACCCGGGTATTGGGTTTTGAGATGGTGATGAACATGGCCTTGGGCTTGGCCATAGGCAAGACGCTCAGCATACCGGCGCAGGGCCCTCTGGGACTGGTAGCTTATTGGCGTCATGCTGTGATCTCCGCTGCGTTGGCGGAACGGTTGGCCAAGCAATTGCCCAAGCATATCGGTGTGCGCCCGGGTATGGCCTACCTCGCCGGCCTGTTGCACGATTTCGGTTACCTGTTGCTGGGACATGTATTCAAGCCAGGTTTTCATCAACTGAATCGCCTGGTCTCCTTCAACCCGGATCTGCCGTTGGTGGATCTGGAGACTCATATGCTCGGCGTGCGTCACGACCAGCTGGGCGCCTGGTTGATGCGCTCCTGGGAGATGCCTGACGAATTGACCGTCGTTGCGCGCTGGCATCACACCGAGGATTACCAAGGTGTACACGCCGGTTATCAGCGAGTGGTGATGCTGGTGGACCGGCTACTCCACCCCTACGCGCTCAGCGATGCGCCCAGCAGCGAGATCGAGCCGGCGCTGTTGCGCAGCCTGGATCTGCAGCGGGAGCAGGCCATGATGGCACTGGCAGCCGTGCTGGAGGCTCAGCCCGGCCTGGAGCAACTGGCCCTGCAACTCGCCGCCTGAACCCCGGCACGACGGCCGGTACTGCCACCGGACTTGCATGTCCCGTCGCACTGACTATACCCATAACATGTCCATGCCTCGTCGTTGCCCGACACTGGAGGCCACATGTCCGCCGAATACAACCCGTTGCCGATGTTCCCGCTGAATCCCGGCGCATCATATTTTGTGCCACGACAGGAATTGCCCGAACGCATCAAGGTGAATGATCCGGCCGTACTAGCCATGACCGATCTGCGTCAGGTTGCCGCGGTCACCATCGAGGCCAATACGCCCCTGGATAAAGCCCTGCAGCGTATGATTGATGGTGGCGTAAAACTGTTGCTGGTGGTCAATCAACAGCAGGAAGTGATCGGCTTGATCACCGCAGCGGATATCCAGGGCGAGAAGCCGCTGACATTTCTGAAAGAAGTCAGCGTGCGTTTTGAGGACGTTCTGGTGCGTGACATTATGGCGCCGCGGGACCGGCTGGAAGTGCTGCGCTACGAGGACGTGCTACGAGTGAAAATAGGCGACATTGTGGTGACATTGAAAGCCGCCGGCCGTCAGCATGCACTGGTTATGGATATGGATGTGCAGGAATTGCGTAAATCAGTACGCGGAATCTTCTCGGCGGCCCAGTTGAGTCGTCAGCTGGGTACGCCGGTGTACACCCACGAAGCCCTGACCAGCTTCGCGGCTCTGCGCTCAGCCGTCACGGGCTGAGAGAGTGCAGTCATTCGTCGACGGTGCGAAAATCCCGATCCGGGAACTGCACGTCGTCGCTACTGTCTTCATCCCACTCGTCATCGAGCATCAGATGTTGCAGTGATATATCGAGTTGTTCCTGCGCGTTCATGACCTGCGCCACACGCTGTCTGGGCGTTTGCGGTGCAGACTGAGTTTTGCTACGGGCTGCTTTCATGGTGCACCCTCCTCAACATGGCGCGGCCGGGCGCCGGACGACTGGCGACTGGGCACATGCCCAGCACTGCTTGACCATGAAGTCGGCATCCAGTGCGTGAACTTTAGCGCTTGCCCCGGTGGGACCCCGCCACAATGGCGTTTCGCGTGGTCATCCTGTACCATCCCGGCCATCAGGGACGACGCTGCGCATCGCGCCATTAATAAATCACTCCCCCCTCATTCCCCATGCCTGTACCGCTACCCCTGCTCAGCCTGCTTGCCGATGGCCGTTTTCATTCCGGTGCCGCTCTCGGCGATGCCTTGGGCGTGACCCGGAGCGCCGTCTGGAAGGCTGTGCAGGTGTGTACCGACCACGGTATCGATATCCATTCCGTGCGTGGCAAGGGCTACCGACTGGCACAGGCGCTCGACCTGTTACAGCAGGAGCGGATCATCGATCAGCTCGACGCAAATGTGCGGCCGTTGCTGCGGAACCTGGAAATACATAACGAACTCGACTCGACCAGTAAGCATCTGCTGCGTTCGGCGGCCGGCAACGCCCTCAGCGGTATAGCCTGTCTTGCCGAAGTACAGACCGGCGGCCGCGGTCGCCGTGGGCGCGCCTGGGTGTCTCCCTTCGGGGCCAATATTTATCTCTCGGTACTATGGCGCTTTGCGCAGGGCCCGGCGGCGCTAAGCGGCTTGAGCCTCGCAATCGGTGTGGCGGTATTGGAGGCCGTACAGGCGCTGGGGGTCGACGGGTGCGGGTTGAAATGGCCCAATGATGTCGTGTGGAACGGGCGCAAGCTCGCCGGCGTACTGCTGGATCTGAGCGCCGAGGCCAGTGGACCGAGTACCGTCGTGGTCGGGATCGGCCTCAACGTCCGCATGCCGGACAGCGCCGCCGCGACGATTGACCAGCCTTGGGTGGACCTGGACAGTTTGTTGCCAGCAGGGTCGGTACACCGCAACCGTATCGCCGCGCAATTGCTTGGGCGTGTGTTGGTGGCCTTGTCCGAGTTCGATAGTGAAGGCCTGGCGCCTTTCCAGGCACGCTGGGCACGCTGGGACTGCCTTGCAGGCCGGTCTGTCACCTTGCAGTTGCCGACACAAGTCATTGTCGGGCGTGCGCAGGGCATCGACGCCAGTGGCGCGCTGCTGCTGGAAACCGGGGGGCAGGTAAGCGCCTATGCGGCGGGAGAAGTCAGCGTGAGAGCGTTGCCGTGATTCTGCTCATCGATCTCGGCAATAGTTGCATCAAGTGGGCGCAGAGCGAGGGTGCGATCTTTCAGGCGCAAGGCAGCGTGGCGTACAAAGACACACCAATTGCCGATGTCTTTGCCGCGACCTGGGGGACGTTGACCCCGCCAGACCGTGTCTTGGTGGCCAATGTGGCCGGAAAGGCGATGGCCGCTGCGCTGTGTGCCTGGGCCACTGCGGCCTGGGGGCTGGAAGTGGAATTTCTGATCCCGCGCCGCAAGGCCTGCGGGGTCACGAATGCCTATGTCGAACCACCGCGGCTGGGTGCCGATCGCTGGGCGGCCTTGATTGGCGCGCATGCCCTGGTATCCGGCAATGTCTGCGTAATCGACTGCGGCAGTGCGGTAACACTGGATGCGCTCGATGCCAAAGGCCAGCATCTCGGGGGACTGATCATCCCGGGATTGACCATGATGCACAACGCCCTGATCCAGAATACCAGCGGCATCAATGAACAGTCCGTGACAAAAGGTAACAGCAAGGCATCGGTTCTGGCGCGCGACACGCAAGGTGCCGTCACCGGTGGCGCGCTGTACACCTTGATCGCTGTGATCGATCGGGTCACCGCTGATCTTGCCGCTGACATGCAGGCCCCGCTGACACGCGTGATCTGCGGCGGTGACGCCGATCGCCTGTTAGACTTGCTGGCGGAGAACTATCGGTACGAGCCGGACTTGGTGCTGCACGGTCTGGCCATCATTGCAGGATCCGTCAAATGAAAGCCTTTGTCGCCTTGTTACTGGTCTTGAATATCGGGTTTGCCGCATGGCAGTTGACACGTCATGAGGTACCCCTCGAGCACCGTCCACCTGCCGATGCCGACATCGAGCCACTGCGCCTGCTCTCGGAGCAGGGCAAGTCGTCGCCCGCCACGACGCCCGTTCAGATATCAGAGCCTGCCGCGCCAGTCCGCGCGCCGGCACCGGCACCGGCCTTGCCCTAGAGGCTATGCAGCCGTGATACAGTTCGATTGCGGGGCACGCCACGTTTACATAGAATGCGGTCCCACCATCGGAATAATCCGGCGCTTCTGAAACAGTTCATTTGCTGGTGTAGCTCAGTCGGTAGAGCAGCTGATTTGTAATCAGCCGGTCGGGGGTTCGACTCCTCTCGCCAGCACCAATTTTCCCGGTGACCTTCTGTACCGGCCCTCATCCCAGAGCAATTCGGGGGTTCGCCCCTCCGTCAAGTCACTTTTCACCACTGACAATCGGCTGGGACGCGTAACTTATGTTGACACCATATAGCCTGTCCAGCAGAATACACGGCTCCTTTTCGGGGAGGGGTTCCCGAGCGGCCAAAGGGAACAGACTGTAAATCTGTCGGCTCTGCCTTCGGTGGTTCGAATCCACCCCCCTCCACCATTTATCGGGTTTTTCGATGGTGGTTGCAATTGACGAAAGGTAGGTCTGGAACGGGTAGTAAGGGTGGTAAGCAGTAATAAGCGTCGGAAGCGGTTAGTGTTTTCCAAAAATCGAGGTGGGTGAGTGATGGCTGTGATTGAGTGCGGCGTACGATTTTTGGAACATCCCCACCGTTCACCCGCCTGCAGGGCTGGGGCGGCGTCCGTGGCTGATTATCGGCTAGGCGGGTGTAGTTCAATGGTAGAACCTCAGCCTTCCAAGCTGACTACGTGGGTTCGATTCCCATCACCCGCTCCATTTCGAGGTCTCCGGTTGTCTTAAGTTGGAAACTTTGGCCCATATAGCTCAGTCGGTAGAGCACTTCCTTGGTAAGGAAGAGGTCATCGGTTCGATTCCGATTATGGGCTCCATATTTTTTATCGATGCTGTTTAAACAAATAAATCGCACGAGGTAAACGCACATGTCGAAGGGAAAATTTGAGCGGACCAAGCCCCACGTTAATGTCGGGACAATCGGTCACGTGGACCACGGCAAGACGACGCTGACGGCGGCGCT
>JBBQDK010000134.1:0-7799 GCA_038319625.1 Gammaproteobacteria bacterium | reverse complement strand
AGCCGCCGAAACTGCGGATCAGATAGACCAGAAGGCCGATGCCCATGCCGTAGATCAGGCGACCGCGCGGTGTACTGCTGGCGGTGACCGGGTCGGTGGCGATGAAGAATGCACCCAGCATGGCCGCGCCGCTGAACAGGTGAAACAGCGGCGAGGCGTGCGTGTCAGGATCGATCAGAAAAAACACCAGGGCGGTGGCCAACAGTGCGGACAGCATCCCGACAGGGATCTGCCAAGCGATGACGCGCCGGTACAGTAGCCAGATGCCACCCAGCGCGTACCAGTTGGCGATCCATTCCCAGCCGCGCCCGCCGAAATCGCCGAACTGTGGTGCACTCCGGATCTCGCTCAGGGTCTTGCTCTGGCCGAGCATTGTTCTGACCGTGTCGAGTGGCGTGGCGCCGGTGAGCGCGTCCATGCCGATGCCATCCGGCAGGTGGCCACCGAAGATGGCGCTGAAGGTTTCGGGAAAGTTCAGTGTGTGCGTGCTCAGTATCTGCGGTGACAACCATTGGGTCATGTCGCGAGGGAAGGAGATCAGCAGCACCACGTAACCGACCATGGCCGGATTAAAGGGGTTGTAGCCGAGTCCGCCGTACAAGTGCTTGGCGATGATGATGGCAAAGGCCGTGCCCACGGTGGTCAACCACCACGGCACCAGCGGCGGCAATGCCAGGGCCAGTAAAACCGCAGTGACCACCGCACTGTAGTCACTGAGGTATGGCCGCAACGGACGGCCGCGCGCCCGCAGCATCGCCGCTTCGCACGTCACTGCCACCGCACAGGCCAGCGTGATATTGATGAGCACGCCCGGACCGAAATACCAGACATAAGCGAGCACGCCGGGGATCAGTGCATACAGCACCTGACGCATCACGGCGCCGACATCGGTCGAAGTGGTCGGCAGGGAAGCGTCAGGTGCGGTTGACATGGGCGACACGATAGCGGGAATGAGGGATTAAGGAAAGGCGATGCATGAAATGACGTACTGCATTGCCGATGAGAATTGCAGAGGTGAATGAGGTTGGTAACAACGAAGTGAAAACATTCCTGCCCGCTACCTGGCTCTCCCGCCCTGGCGAGAGAAGCGGCTATCCCCTCGCCCCGCTTGCGGAGAGAGGGTTAGGGACAGGGGTATTCGTGAGTCAGTCGCAAGAATAATGATCATTTCAGTCATCCCCGCAGCGGGGTGAGAGGGACGCAGGGAGCGCGAGGCTCAGGAATCATCCGTAGTCTGTTTGGCCTTGACGCGTTCCAGTGCGGCTTGCACGGCGGCCTTTTTCGGGTCGACGTCCGGCGCCTCGCTGCTGGCCAGTTCAGGCCTGTGTTTTTGCAGACGGGCGGCGCGTTCGGCCTTGTCGCGCTCCAGACGTGCGACCCGGGCCTCGTGACGCTTCCGTGCGATATCGGCCTTGCGGCGCTCCTTCTCGCTGGTCCAGATCTCGGTCTTGGCATAACGGAAGTAGCGCACCAGCGGAATATGGCTCGGACAGACGGCATCGCAACAGCCGCATTCGATGCAATCGAATAGATGCTGATCCTGTGCCTTGTCGAAATCCCTGGCGCGTGCATGCCAGAGCAGTTCCTGCGGCAGCAGCTTCGCCGGACACACCTTGACGCACTCGCCGCAGCGTATGCACGGCAGTTCACGTTCGGCGGGCCGCGCCGGCAGAGCCAGAATGCAGTTGCTGGTCTTGATCACCGGCAGGCTATCGTCGGGCAGCGGCAGGCCCATCATCGGTCCGCCTATGAGCAATTGCGGGTGCGGAATGGTGTATCCGCCGGCCGCCGCGATCAGTGCGCTGATCGGTGCACCCAGCGGCACATTGAAATTGCGCGGTTGTGCCACGCCGGTGCCGGTCACAGTGACGATGCGCGAGATCAGCGGCTGACCGAGTACCACGGCACGATAGACGGCGGCGGCCGTGCCAACGTTGTGGCACAACACGCCGATGTCCAGCGGCCGCCCCTGGCTCGGAACTTCACGGCCGGTAAGAACCTTTATAAGTTGCTTTTCGCCGCCGGTCGGGTAGCGTGTCGGCACCAAGACGATACGGGTGTTGAACTCACCAAGCTTGTTAAGGGCCTTTTGCAAGGCATCCTGTGCTGCCGGCTTGTTGTCCTCTATGCCGATAATGCACTGCGCTGCGTGTACGGCATGACGCATGATGCGTGCACCTTCCACCACTTCACTGGCGTACTCGCGCATCAGCATGTCGTCGCAGGTGATGTAGGGCTCGCATTCCGCTCCGTTGATGATCAATGTCTCAATGAGGTGTCGCGTGCCGGGATTCAGCTTGATGTGGGTCGGGAAGCCCGCGCCGCCGAGTCCGACGATGCCCGCGTCGCGCACACGGTTGCGTATCTCTTCGGCAGGAAGTCCGCAGGGGTCGCTGCTGCCGCGTGAGGGTATCGTCCATTCATCCAGGCCGTCGGTGGTGATGACGATGGACTGGACGGGCAGGCCTGAAGGATGGGGAACGCTGCGCGCTTCGATTGCGCTGATGAGGCCGGAGCTCGAGGCGTGTATCGGCGCGCCGATATGATCGCCGGCACGGGCGATGAGTTGGCCTTTCAGGACCCGTTCGCCAACCTGAACCAGCGGTTCCGCCGCGGCGCCGATATGCTGCACCAGCGGCAATACCAGTTGTGAGGGCACTGGCAGGTCGGCGATTGGCAGATTGGTCGATTCAGCTTTATGATCGGTCAGATGCAGTCCACCGTGAAAGTGCCAGAGACGGGCGTGACTGGTCATGAGACGCTCACGACGGTGTGGGCGGCGGGTCGATTCGGGTCAGGCCACTTCCAGCTGCTGATGTCCTGGGTGACGATTTCCATGTAGATGCAGTTCACCGGGCAGGGTGCAACGCACAGTTCGCAACCGGTGCACTCGGCGGCGATTACTGTATGCATCTGTTTCGAGGCGCCCAGGATCGCGTCCACCGGACAGGCCTGTATGCACAGTGTGCAGCCGATGCAGGAGTCTTCATCGATGATGGCAAGCATCTTGGGCTTGAATACGCCGTGTTCGGGATTGAGTGGCTTGGGATCGCGGCCGAGCAGGTCGGAGAGCGCGATGATGCCGGCCTCGCCGCCGGGCACGCACTGATTGATATCGGCCTCACCCTTGGCGATGGCCTCGGCATAGGGTCGGCAGCCCGGAAAGCCGCATTGTCCGCACTGGGTCTGCGGCAGCAGTGCATCGATCTTGTCCGCCACCGGATCGCCTTCCACGCGGAAGCAGATCGCGGAATAGCCGAGCACCAGTCCGAAGAAACCGGCGAGGGCGCTTATGGCGATGATTGCGGTCAGCATGTTTGGCTTATGAACGATGAACGATGAACGATGAACGATAGAATAAAGCATGCGTCGTTCATCATTCATCGTTCCATAACTATCCTTTGACGAGTCCCGCGAAGCCCATGAACGCCAGCGACATGAGGCCGGCGGTGATCAACGCGATCGGTGCACCGCGGAAAGCGGCCGGCACGTCCGCTACCGTGATGCGTTCGCGCGACGCGGCGAACAGTACCAGTACCAGTGAAAAGCCGAGGGCGGCGCCAAAGCCGTAGACGGCGGATTCGGCGAAGTTGAAATCTTGTTGCACGTTGAGCAGCGACACGCCGAGTACCGCGCAGTTCACCGTAATCAGCGGCAGGAAGATGCCGAGCACGTTGTACAGCAGCGGACTGGTCTTGTGCACTACCATCTCGGTGAACTGTACCACCGCGGCGATCACCAGGATGAAGGCGATGGTGCGCAGATACTCCAGACCCAGCGGCACCAGCAGGTAGGTGTTGGTCAAATAGCTGCAGACCGAGGACAGCGTGAGCACGAAGGTCGTGGCCAGACCCATGCCCATGGCGGTCTCAAGCTTGCGCGACACGCCCATGAACGGACACAGACCGAGAAACTTCACCAGCACGAAATTGTTCACCAGTACGGTGCTGATCAGGATGAGGGCGTATTCTTTCATAGGCTAGTTAAAAGATTAAAGATAAAAGATAAAAGAGGTAGAAGTGTTCATGTTAGGAGTACTGGGTGGGGTTGGCAACACCACTCTGAGCAGGGTTGGAACCGTTTGTACCCCTTTAATCTTTCTCTTTTTCCTTTCATCTTATTTAACCCGCATTCCCGGCTGTGCGCCCTGATCAGGCGCAAGTATCCATAAATCCGATTTGCCGGGGCCGGCGGCCAGTAGCATGCCTTCGGAGACGCCGAAGCGCATTTTGCGCGGTGCGAGGTTGGCGATCATCACCGTGTGGCGGCCGACCAGACTGTCCGGTTCATAGGCTTCTTTGATGCCGGCAAAGACGTTGCGAGTCTCGCCGCCGATGTCGAGGGTCAGTTGCAACAGTTTCTCGGCGCCTTCGACATGATTGGCGGCAACGATTCTGGCGATGCGCAGATCGATCTTGGCGAAATCCTCGTAACTGATTTCAGGGCGGATCGGGTCCCGACTCAACGGGCCGTCTGTGGTCGTGGCGGGGGTATCGGTCATGGCGATGAGATCCTGGGTGGAGGCGTTGACGAGTGCTTCGATGTATTTGGGATCGACGCGCGCGGCAAGGTGTTGATAGGGATTGATGGTGTGCGACGTCAACAGGTGCGTGGCATCGTCCCAGTCAAGGCTATCGATATTGAGAAAGACTTCGACCTGCTGTGCCAGTTGCGGCAATATCGGTTTCAGATAGAGGGTCAGCAGACGGAACAGATTGATGGCGATACTGCATACCTGATGCAGTTCCTGTTCCCGGCCCGGCTGCTTGGCCAATACCCACGGCTTCATGGCGTCAACGTATTCATTGGCACGATCGGCCAACGTCATGATGACGCGCACCGCGTCCGAGAACTGGCGTGCCTCGTAATGCCGCGCGATTTCGGCGCCGGCGAGTTGCAGCTCGTGCAACAGTTCCGTGTCCGTGAGGCTGTCGCACAGTCGGCCCGCGTAGTGTTCGGTGATGAACTTGGCGCTGCGGCTGGCAATATTGACGTACTTGCCGATCAGGTTGCTGTTGACGCGTGCCACGAAGTCATCGAAGCTCAGATCGATGTCCTCCATTGTACCGTTGAGCTTGGCCGCGAAGTAATAACGCAGATACTCCGGGTTCAGATGCTTGAGATAATTCTCGGCGGTGATAAAGGTGCCGCGTGACTTGGACATCTTCTGGCCGTTCACGGTGAGAAAGCCGTGCGCGAAGATCGCCGTCGGCGTGCGGTAATCCGCCGCTTCCAGCATGGCCGGCCAGAACAGTGCGTGAAAATACAGGATGTCCTTGCCGATGAAGTGGTACAGCTCTGCGGTCGAATCCTTGCCCCAGAATTCCTCGAAGCGTCGCGGTGACAGCTGGCCGCTGTTGGCATGTTTGCGGTTGCACAGATTTTTGAAGCTGGCCATGTAGCCGACCGGCGCGTCCAGCCAGACGTAGAAATATTTGCCGGGCGCGCCGGGGATCTCGAAGCCGAAATAAGGTGCATCGCGCGATATGTCCCAGTCGCGCAGGCCGGACTCGAACCATTCGTCCATCTTGTTGGCGGCCTCGGCCTGCAGGTGGCCGGCGCGGGTCCAGGCCTTGAGAAATTCCTCGCGCGCCCCCAACTTGAAGAAGTGATGCTCGGTGTGCTTGCGCACCGGTGTCGCGCCGGATATGGCGGAAACCGGATTGATCAGGTCGGTCGGACTGTAAGTGGTGCCGCAGACTTCGCAGGAATCGCCGTACTGATCCTTGGCGTGACACTTCGGGCATTCGCCCTTGATGAAGCGATCGGGCAGGAACATCTCTTTGGCCGGATCGTAGAGCTGCTCGATGGTGCGCGTTTCGATCAGGCCTTTGGCCTTGAGTCTGCCGTAGATGTCACCGGCCAACTCACGGTTCTCCTCCGAGTGCGTGGTGTAGTAGTTGTCGAAGGCGACATGGAAACCTTTGAAGTCGCGCAGGTGCTCGGCGTTCATCCGCTCGATCAACTGTTCCGGCGTGATGCCTTCCTTTTCGGCGCGCAGCATCACCGGCGTGCCGTGGGTGTCGTCGGCGCAGACGTAGTAGCACTCGTGGCCGCGCAGCTTCTGGAAGCGCACCCAGATGTCGGTCTGGATGTATTCGACCAGATGCCCAAGATGGATAGGCCCATTGGCATAGGGCAGGGCGCTGGTGACGAGCAGGGTGCGCGGGGGCGTGGACATGGCGTGGGTGCTTGAAATACCGGTAGTTGTCTGGGGCGGCATTATGCCACAGCACGACCGCCGGGAGAGACCGCCTGATCCGCCGTGGTAGCGTTTGCAGCTTGGACTCGGGCAGTCTCTTCCCTCATCCGGCCCTGAGGGCCACCTTCTCCCACAGGGAGAAGGGAAGTTGGTGCGGCCTTTCGGCCGATTTATTACAGGCTAAATCCCTGTCCTGGGCAGGGGAAGCACCCCGATTGCGCACGACGCGCGCCGGCAAACTGTGTAGAATGCGCGATCATTTCTTAATGGCCCGGCACTGTGCCGGTCATCAGTTGGAGGTTGCCCCATGGCGAACGTGACGAAAGAGCAGGTCGAGAGCGCGATTGCGCTGTTCATCGAGCCGCATCTGGAAAAGGATCTGGTCTCGACCAAGTCCATCAAGAACATCAGCATCGACGGCGGCAAGGTGGTTGTCGATGTGGAAATGGGTTTCCCGATCAAAGGTTATCAGGCCGAGCTTGCTGACAAAGTCAAAGCGCAGGTCATGGCTGTCGCCGGCGTCACCGAGGTGATCGTCAATGTCAGCGTCAAGATCGTCGCCCATTCGGTGCAGAAGGGCGTGTCCCCGATCAACAACATCCGCAACATCATCGCCATTGCCTCCGGCAAGGGCGGCGTGGGCAAATCCACCACCGCAGTGAATCTGGCGCTGGCGTTGTCCGTCGAAGGCGCCAAGGTCGGCCTGCTCGACGCCGACATCTACGGCCCGAGCCAGCCGCGCATGCTGGGCGTGCACGGCAAGCCGGAATCCGCCGATGGCAAGTCGCTCGAACCGATGATGAGCTATCACCTGCAATGCATGTCGATCGGTTTCCTGGTCGACGAAGAGACGCCGATGATCTGGCGCGGCCCGATGGTCACGCAGGCATTGGAACAATTGCTGAAGGATACCAACTGGCACGATCTCGATTACCTGATCATCGA
Source organism: Gammaproteobacteria bacterium (assembly GCA_038319625.1). GTDB lineage: Bacteria > Pseudomonadota > Gammaproteobacteria > JBBQDK01 > JBBQDK01 > JBBQDK01. Next base: position 652 of record JBBQDK010000134.1, on the reverse strand, counting down.
CCTGCCGCCCGGTACGGGCGATATCCAGCTGACGCTGGCGCAGAAGGTGCCGGTATCCGGCGCCATCATCGTCACCACACCGCAGGACATCGCACTGCTCGACGCCCGCAAGGGTCTCAAGATGTTCCAGAAGGTCGAAGTGCCGGTGCTCGGCGTGATCGAGAACATGAGCACGCACATCTGTTCGCAGTGCGGCCATGAAGAGCACATCTTCGGCGCCGGTGGCGGCACCAAGATGGCCGAGCAGTACGACGTGAATTTCCTCGGCTCGCTGCCGCTCGACATCCGCATCCGCGAAGAGACCGACAACGGCAAGCCGACCGTGGTCGCCGAGCCGGAAAGCCGCATCGCGCAGACCTATCGCGAGATCGCGCGCCGCGCCGCGGCGAAGCTGTCCTTGCAGGCCAAGAACTATGCGGCGAAGTTCCCGAAGATCGTGATTCAGAGCAATTAAAGAAAGAGGAAAGGGTAAAGAGTAAAGAGGAAAGGGGGGTTGCTTTTATCTTTTCCCTTTTATCTTTCCCCTGATTTCATGACCATAAAATCCGACAAATGGATTCGCCGCATGGCCGGCGAACACGGCATGATCGAACCGTTCGAGGCGGGGCAGGTGCGTGAGAACGGTCACGGCCGCATCGTTTCCTACGGCACA
>JBBQDK010000133.1:0-7852 GCA_038319625.1 Gammaproteobacteria bacterium | reverse complement strand
TCCGCGCAGCGCAGCACGTAGCTCTCATGGTTGCCGGTGGTATAGCGCGCCATCGGATACTGCGCCTGCACCAGGCGCAGACATTCCAGACTATAGGGCCCGCGACTGACCAGATCGCCGTTGACGATCAGGGTATCGGCCTGCCATCGGGTGATATCGTCCAGCACGGCGCGCAGCGCGGGCACATTGCCGTGGACATCGGATAGAACGGCGATTTTCATGGCTGAGCCGACCGGGTTGCAGATTGAGGGTTTGGAAGCGGTATTTTATCGCAGTGCGGATTGGCAGGCGAATTACGCACGTGCCGCCTGTAGCGGGAAGATTCAAGCGTACCATGGCCCGCAGAGGCATGCGCATTTGGCGCCGGAATCACAGGCCAGGCACTCGAATACCTCAGGGCAGCCGGCCACCGCGAACGACAATCACTTCGACGCGGCCGCGCGGGCCGATAAACCAGGACGCGAACCAGCCAGTGATGCTGATGACGAGGGAACCGAACAAGGCCGCCCAGAAACCGGCGATGGCGAAATTGTCGAACAGTGCGGCGACCAGACCGAGCATGGCCGCATTGATCACCAGCAGAAACAGGCCCAGCGTCAGCACCGTGAACGGCAGGGTCAGCAGCAACACCACCGGCCGCACCACCGCATTGACGATACCGAGCAGCAACGCCGCACCGAGCAAGGTTCCGAGTCCGTGCACCTGGATCCCGGGCACCAGTTCGGAGGCCAGCCAAAGACCGAACGCGACGACCAGCAGACGCAGGATAAAACCGGGCATGGACCCTATGCTTTCACATCCGGGGGCGCAGGGAAAGGTCCGGTAGTTGAATTCTGGCGCATGGCTGCTATTCTTGAGGCAAGAACCCTGGCCAGGCGGCACACCGTAAAGACCGCCACAATCCATAACAAAAGTCGCGCAGGGACGACCATGAACCGCGCCAATCAACGCAACTATTACCGGATACTGCACGTTCAACCCGACGCGCCGTTACAGATCATCACGTCCAGTTACCGGACGTTGATGCAGAAACTCAAACAGCACCCGGACCTCGGCGGTGAGCATGCCAATGCCGCCTTGATCAATGAGGCCTACTCGGTGCTCACCGACCCTGCCAAGCGTGCTGCCTACGATCAGACGCTGGCGAAGACGCCTTCAGGATCGGCAGCAGCGTGGCGTTGTGAAGCGGCACAGACTGAGTCGACCGCACCATCACACCGTAACAACACAGCCTATACGCACATCGTGCAAGGCCGCTGCGCCTTCTGCAAACTTCCGTATCAGATCAGCCGCGATGCGGACGCCGGCTCTACCTGTGCGGAATGCGCCAGCCCCTTGCTGATGACCACGGCGATACAGCACGGCTCGAACAGCAAACGGGTCGAACAACGCATGGTGCGTGAACAGGCGATCATGTTCTTCACCGAGTGGCCGCAGCACTCCGGCACGTGTGCCAGAATCAAAGACCTGTCGCCACACGGCATGCTGATCCACGCCGATATACCGCTCGCAGAGGAACTGGTCATCAAAGTCAGCGGCGAACTGCTGAGCGCTGTTGCGCGTGTCGTCAACTGCCGATCGCTACCGAAAGAGGCACCGGGCATTTATGGCATCGGTGTTGAATTCATCACCTTGCTGATGCGACAGGTACGCGGGACGTTTTTTTCGGCTAACGCGTAAGGCGGCCAGGTTGATTGGTGGGATGAAAATTTCAGGTGCATAGCCCGGGTTGTGTGCAGCGAAACCCGGGCTATGATTAAATAGAGACACACCGCTCAAGCCAAGGACTTCAGCCCGATTTTTCCGTCGCGTTGTCGGCCGGCTGGTCTGCATCTTTTTCCTGCTGTTTACGCATAGCCTTCTCGTCCTTCTTTTTCTTTTTGGCGATCTCTTTCTGACGCTTTTCGAACTGGTAGTTGGGTTTTGCCAATGTTGGGACCTCCTAAAGTCATCGGAATGTTGGGGCGGCGCAGTGATCGCGCGGTCGCACGAGGGGAGGGAATCATAGCTCCCGCATCGGCCTGGGCCGGTTTGTTACGGCCCCGGGCATGGCCCCAGTCTACAGCACTACAGACTCAAGGTCCCACAACCGGCCTGTTTTGACGCAGGTCGCGGACTCGACGGGGCCGGGACTTGGCGGCCCGATCACGCCACCCTGCACGAATTTCACGTCTTACGATAGATTTCAGCGCCCTGTTGCACGAATTCCACCGCCTTGGCGGCCATGCCCTGTTTGAGCGCATCCTCGTTCTTCAGGCCTTGCGCCTTAGCGTAGTCGCGCACGTCCTGGGTGATCTTCATGGAACAGAAATGCGGACCACACATGGAGCAGAAGTGCGCCAGCTTGGCACTTTCCTTGGGTAGGGTCTCATCGTGGAATTCCTGCGCCTTCTCCGGATCGAGGCCAAGATTGAACTGGTCGGACCAGCGGAATTCGAAGCGTGCCTTGGACAGCGCGTTGTCGCGAACTTGCGCGCCAGGATGACCTTTGGCCAGATCCGCGGCGTGCGCGGCGATCTTGTAGGTGACGATGCCGTCACGCACGTCCTGCTTGTTGGGCAGTCCGAGGTGTTCTTTCGGCGTGACGTAGCAAAGCATGGCGCAGCCGAACCAGCCGATCATGGCGGCACCGATGCCGGAAGTGATGTGATCGTAGCCGGGCGCGATGTCGGTGGTCAGCGGCCCGAGCGTGTAGAACGGCGCCTCATAGCATTCCTGCAGCTCCTTCTCCATGTTCTTCTTGATCATGTGCATGGGCACATGGCCGGGGCCTTCGATCATCACCTGCACGTCGTGTTCCCAGGCGTATTTAGTTAGCTCGCCGAGCGTCTGCAGTTCGGCGAACTGCGCGGCGTCGTTGGCATCGGCGATGGAGCCGGGACGCAGACCGTCGCCGAGCGAGAAAGACACATCGTAGGCCTGCATGACCTCGCAGATGTCATGGAAATGCGTGTAGAGAAAACTTTCCTCGTGATGGGCCAGGCACCACTTGGCCATGATCGAGCCGCCCCGCGAGACAATACCGGTAACGCGCTCGGCGGTCAGCGGGATGTAGGGCAGGCGCACGCCGGCATGGATGGTGAAGTAATCGACGCCCTGCTCGGCCTGCTCGATGAGCGTGTCGCGGAAGATTTCCCAGCTCAGATCCTCGGCCTTGCCGTCGACCTTTTCTCGCGCCTGATAGATCGGCACGGTGCCGATCGGCACCGGCGAATTGCGGATGATCCACTCGCGGGTTTCGTGAATGTTCTTGCCGGTGGACAGATCCATCACCGTGTCACCGCCCCAGCGGATCGACCAGAGCATCTTCTCGACCTCCTCTTCGATCGAAGAGCTCACCGCGGAGTTGCCGAGGTTGGCATTGATCTTCACCAGGAAGTTGCGGCCGATGATCATCGGCTCCAGCTCGGGATGATTGATGTTGGCGGGAATGATGGCACGGCCGCGCGCCACTTCCTCACGCACGAATTCGGGCGTAATGATATCGGGAATTTTGGCGCCGAAGCTCATGCCCGGATGCTGCTTGCGCAGACCGGCATCCTTGATCGCGGCAAGATTCTGGTTTTCGCGGATGGCGATGAATTCCATTTCCGGCGTGATGATGCCGCGTCGGGCATAGTGCATTTGCGTGACATTGGCGCCGGGCTTGGCGCGGCGCGGGGCACGGATGTGTTCGAAACGCAGGTTCGCGGTCTTGGCATCGCTGGCGCGGGCCTGGCCGTAGGCGGAGCTCGGGCCGGTCAGTGGCTCGCTGTCGGCGCGCGCCTCGATCCACGGCGCGCGCAGCGCCGGCAATCCGGCGCGCAGGCTCATCGTGTGCTCGGGATCGGTGTAGGGTCCAGAGGTATCGTAGACATAGATCGGCGGATTCGGCTCGGCCGCGTCGAGACCGGCGGTGGTCGCCGACTGGCTGATCTCGCGCATCGGTACCTGGATGTCCGGGGTACTGCCCTGGACATAAAACTTCCGCGAGTTGGCGAACGGGCGAATCGCCGTGTCCTGCACGGCAACTGTACGGCGGATGAAATCGTCGGGTATGGCGCTCATGGTCGTCACCTTATATGAGGGGTTGTGGCGACGGGCGCGGGGAATGCCGGGAGTGGCGAGCTTCCCTACGCCGGTGCTAACCGGGTCAGGTTCAAAGGGTTTATCTCAGCCCCCTGCGGGGCACCCCTAGTCGTGCGATCAAGGTAGCCCATCGGCCCCGCTGATGCAACTGGCAGGAGGCGTGTGACACGCCGGCTCCCGGAGTCGTGCTTGCGTGGCCGGGGATTGCGTTGCCCACTCCACTCTAGCCACGTATCATGTCAGCACCATGACCGACCTCAACATCGAACAAGCCCGTTTCAACATGATTGAGCAGCAGATTCGCACCTGGGAGGTGCTCGATCAGCGCATTCTCGAGATATTGACGCAGACTTCTCGCGAGGAGTTCGTGCCACCGGCGCATCGCGCCCTGGCATTTGCCGAACTCGCGATTCCGCTCGGCCATGGCCAGCGCATGTTGCAACCCAAAATGGAAGGCCGCATCCTCCAGTCGCTGTCCATCCGGACCACGGACCGTATCCTGGAAATCGGCACTGGCAGTGGCTATCTCACCGCCTGTCTGGCCAAGCTCGGCAAGCATGTCGACAGCGTCGACATCTACTCTGATTTCATTGCAGCCGCCACGCAGCGGCTCGCCGTCCACCAGCTCGGCAATGTCACACTGACAGCCGGCGATGCCGCTGCAGGCTGGTCGCAAGGCTCGCCCTACGATGTCATCGCCATCTCCGGCTCACTGCCGGCTGCAACACCCGCCTTCGAGCAGCAACTTGCGCCGGGCGGGCGCTTGTTCATGGTGACGGGCAGCGCCCCGGCGATGCAGGCCTGGCTGGTCACGTGCGTCGGTGCGAATGATTTTTCCCGCGAGTGTTTGTTCGAAACCGTGCTGCAGCCGCTGATCAATGCCAGAACGGCGCAGCAGTTCGTGTTATGAACTATCTCAATGGCGCTGAGCCGGATCTCATATAACCTGTAACCGGGCGTCCCCGCACTCTCGACAGCTACCGTACCATCCGCAACCCAAACCGCCATGCGTCATATGACTCCCCAGCAACTTGTCGAGTACCTGCCCCGGGCCGATCCAGAGCCCCTGTTGCTCGATGTGCGCGAGCCCTGGGAATATCAGATCTGTCACCTGGACGGTGCGCTGTTACTGCCGATGCGAGACATCCCGACCGCCAGCGGACAACTGGACGCCGGGCGCGAAATCATCGTGATCTGTCATCACGGCATCCGCAGCCGCTCGGTGGCGAGTTACCTGGAACGCGAGGGCTTCGGCAACGTCGTGAACCTCAGCGGCGGGGTTGCCGCCTGGGCACGCGACGTGGACCCCGGCATGCCGGTATATTAGTCTGATGAACGCAGGGCAGTGATCCATGATCGCTCACCGCACCCGCCTCTGCCCACCGGTAGCAAAGTTAGTTCGTCGAATCGAAATGAGGAGTTCCGAGAGATGCTCGCACCGCGCCACTTTGCACTTCGCCTGCTGGCCCTGACCATCCTCAGTGTGAGTTTGCTCGCTCACGGCGACGACCTGCTCGCAATCTACGGCCAGGCTGCGCAAGACGATCCGCAGATACTCGCCGCGGCCGCCGCACACCGCGCCGCGCTCGAGGCCCGGCCACAAAGCCTGGCGCAGTTCCTGCCGCAGATCTCGGCCGGCGTCGGCACCAGCGGCAATCACGAAAATGTCGCCAACTCGACGGGGTTCTATCCTGACGGCACCTACAACTACAACAGCCACGGCTATGCCTTGAATCTGACCCAGGCCGTCTATCACCACGATTACTATGTGCAACTGCGTCAGGCCGACAGTCGTGTCGCCCAGGCCGATGCGACCTATGCCGCCGCCGAGCAGGACCTGATGGTGCGCAGCGCCACACTCTATTTCAATGCATTGGCGGCGCGCGACAGCCAGTCCTTCGCCCATGCCGAGCACGATGCGATCGCCCGCCAACTGGAACAGGCCAAGCAGCGCTACGACGTCGGTCTGATTGCCATCACCGATGTGCAGGAGGCGCAGGCACGCTACGACTTGACTACCGCCCAGTCCATCGCCGCCGACAATCAGCTCGCCTCGCAAGACGAGGCCGTGCGCGAACTCACCGGCGCGCAGCACGACAAGCTGCTTGGCCTGGGACAGACCATACCGCTGATAGCACCCCAACCCGATGACATGGAGCAATGGGTCAAGACCGCGCTCGCGCAGAACCTGCAGCTCAGCGCCGCGCAGGATACGTTAAAAATCGCAGAGGAAGAAATCAGCCGGCGCCGCGCCGGCCACCTGCCGAGCCTGGACCTGGTCGGCAGCCATACCTACCAGAGCTTCAGCGGCGGCACCTTCGGCGGGCGCGACGACACCCTGGACACCGTAACCCTGCAACTCAACGTGCCGCTGTTTTCCGGCGGACTGGTCAGTTCCCGGACCCGCGAGGCCGTGCAACTGAAAGAGCAGAGCCGTGAACAACTCGAACAGATTCGCCGCGCCACCGAAAGACAGAGTCGCGACGCCTTTCGCGGCGTCACGACCAGTATCAGCACGGTCAAGGCGCTCAAGCAAGCCGTAAAGTCCAACCAGACCGCACTGGAATCCGCCGAGGCCGGCAACGAAGTGGGCACACGCACCATGGTCGACGTACTCGATGCGCAGAGCAATCTGTACCGCGCCAAGCGCGACTACGCACGCGCGCGCTACGATTACCTGATCAACACCCTGCGCCTGAAGCAGGCCGCCGGCACCCTGTCACCCAAGGATATGGCATCGATCAACACATATCTGGCCGAGGCACCGGCCACGCCCGCCAACTAGTGAATATTGAATGACATGGTTACATCGATGCCGATACTTCCCCACCCTCTCCATCTCCCTGTCCCTCTCCCTGCGAGCGGGGAGAGGGACTTGTGAGTGTCAGCCGAATTGGTAATGCTCAATAGTCCGAGGAACGAACGATTCAATCCCCCGCCGTACTCTGCTCCGCCACGCAAGCGCGCCTGCTAGTCATCGATATCCAGACGCGCCTGGCAGCGGCCATGCCCAACAGCGATCGCGAGCGCGTATTGCGCAACACCGCGTTGTTGTTGCAAGCGGCGACGGTGCTCATGGTCCCGATCCAGGTCAGCGAACAATACCCGAAGGGCCTCGGCCCGACCGAAGCCGCATTGACGCGGCACCTGCCCGCCGGCATCCCGCGCATCGAGAAAACCTGCTTCGCGCTCTACGATGCGGACGGCTTTGTGCGCGACAGCGTGGCGGCGACACAGTACGTCCTGACCGGCATGGAGGCGCATGTCTGCATCCTGCAGACCGCGCTGCAATTGCACACGCAGGGTCATACAGTTTTCGTCGTCGAAGATGCCGTATGTGCGCGTCAGCCGGCCAACACGGTCAATGCATTGGCGCGACTGCGCCAGGCGGGCGTGATTGTCACTAACACCGAGTCGGTGATCTTCGAGTGGCTGCGCGACGCGCGCCACGAGCACTTCAAGGCCGTCTCGGCCTTGCTGCGCTGACTCGGGACGCCGTCTCCGCAGCTGCTATACTTAAGGAAAGCTTGATTTATTATTTGAACCGCCAAGGACGCCAAGAGCGCCAAGATATTTTCTCTTGAATTTCAAAACAGATTTTTCTTGGCGTCCTTGGCGGTTGATGGGTTTTTCAGTCCTTCCCTAAGTAGTCGACCCTGAAATACTCATTTGCCCTATAAATATAGTGAAAGTGTCGACCCAAGCCGGTATTATTTCGCTCGGATTCAAGAGTATCTGGCGTAAAAACTGGACGAAAAGGCGAGGATTCACTCATGGAAACCGC
>JBBQDK010000132.1:0-7945 GCA_038319625.1 Gammaproteobacteria bacterium | reverse complement strand
CTTGGGGTTTTCTTCGGTATCTTCGCCGTCATGGCCGCGTGGGAGCTGATTGCGCCGCGCCGTCCATTGACAGTTTCCAAACCCCTGCGCTGGTTCAGCAATATCGGCATTGTCTTTCTCAACAGCTTCGTGGTGCGGCTGTTGTTCCCCGCCGCCGCTGTCGGCATGGCGCTGTTTGCCCGGCAGCACGGGTGGGGCGTGTTCAATTACTTCCAGGTGCCGTTGCTGACCGCCACGATTGTCTCCGTGGTGGTCTTGGACTTCATGATTTACCTCCAGCATGTGATGGTGCATGCCGTGCCGGTGTTGTGGCGGGTGCATCGCATGCATCATGCCGACCTGGATTTCGACGTGACCACCGGTGCGCGGTTCCATCCGATCGAGATCATCCTCTCTATGCTGATCAAGTTCGCCGTGATCGCGGTGCTCGGGCCGCCAGCCGTCGCGGTGATCATCTTCGAGGTGCTGCTGAATGCTACTGCGATGTTCAATCACAGCAATGTACGTCTTCCCGTCGCGTTGGATGCGGTACTGCGTTGGTTTGTGGTCACGCCGGACATGCACCGTGTGCACCATTCCGTGGAAGACGATGAAACCAACAGCAACTTCGGCTTCAACCTGCCGTGGTGGGATCGTTTGCTCGGTACCTACAAAGCGCAACCACGGCTGGGTCATGAATCCATGAAAATCGGCATCAACACGTTCCGGTCTCCCAAGCAGTGCGAACAATTGCCCGGGATGCTGATGATTCCATTTATCGGCAAGATCGGGGATTACGCCATCAATCGCCGTACCTGGAGGAACAACGCATGAATACCGTTAGCGAACCCAACATCGGTGCCAGCAAGCTGCCACGGTATGTGTTGCTGGCCGTATTAGCAGCGGGCATTGCCTGGGGTGTGATGCATAGAGGTGAATTCAACGGTACGGCGCTTACCGCTTGGGTCCAGGACGCCGGCGCCTGGGGGCCACTCGCCTTCATGGGCGTCTATGCGATTGCGACCGTACTGTTCTTGCCGGGTTCGGTGTTGACACTGGCAGGCGGTGCGCTGTTCGGACCTTACTGGGGTACGTTCTATAATCTCACCGGCGCCACTCTGGGTGCCACACTGGCGTTTCTAGTGGCGCGGTATCTCGCCTCGGACTGGGCGGCGCGCAAGGCCGGTGGCCGCCTCAAACAACTCATCGAAGGTGTGGAGGGTGAGGGTTGGCGCTTCGTGGCGTTCGTGCGCTTGGTACCGGTGTTTCCGTTCAATGTGCTCAACTACGCACTTGGCCTGACACGTCTCAAATTCGTGCATTACCTCGTCGCCACCTACTTCTGCATGATCCCGGGCGCGATCGCCTATACCTATCTTGGTTATGCCGGCCGCGAAGCGGCTGCAGGCGGCACGGGACTGATTCAGAAAGGGCTGCTGGCACTCGGTCTGTTGGCGCTGGCGGTCTTCCTGCCGAGTCTGATCAAGCGATTGCGCAAAAGGTCCATTCTTACGACGGCGGCGCTCAAACAACGACTGGATAGCGGCGATGACATCTTGGTGCTGGATGTACGCGACGCCATCGATTACGACGGTGGTCGCATCAGTGGCGCGCAGAATGTGCCGCTACCGGTGCTGGCCAACCAGCTTGAGAAGCTCGAAGCTTGGCGGGACAGGTCGGTAGCCGTAGTCTGCCGCACCGACAAACGTTCCGCCAAGGCGGTGGCGATGCTTAACAAGGCAGGCTTCAGCCAGGTGCATCTGGTGGTTGGTGGCATGACACAGTGGACGAGTACCGGATTGCCTGTCGAGAACAATGCGCCGTGATGAACACGATGGGTAGTTATTCCGGGTGGGGTCCCGGGTTCGGGTGGGTATTCATGATACTCATCTGGGTTTTGATTATTATCGGCATCGTGGCCATCGTTAAATGGATTATTAACGCGTCCAGCAGTGCGCAGGCACCGCAGCAAAAGACGGCGCTGGACATCCTTAAGGAACGTTACGCACGCGGGGAGATCGAGCAGGCTGAGTTCGAACAGAAAAGGCGTGATCTTGAATCCTAGCGGGATAGTAACTGCCATTATCACTGATCTGTAGACATATCATTGGAGCAGAACATGGAAAAAACCATCACGGTCATCGTTCAGAATGCGCCTTACAAAAGTGATAACAAGGCATGGCATGCGCTGCGTTTCGCCGGTGCGGCCCTCGCCAGCGACATGAATGTGCGTGTGCATTTATTGGACGATGGGGTGAACGTCGGCCGTAAGGACCAGCAGGCGCCCGACGGCGCTGTGCATCTGGGTAATCTGCTTGCAGAACTGATGCAGGTAGGGCTTACAGTCCGCGCCTGTGGTATGGCGCTCGACGGCTGCGGTATCAAAGACGGTGATCTGCTGGATGGCATCGAGCGTGGTTCGATGAAACTGCTCGCGGACTGGATCAAGGGCAGCGATTCAGTACTCACCTTTTAAGAGGATAGGCAAAAGCATTGTTACGAGGGAGATGTCATGGCAGCAACTCGACAGTTGCTGAAGCGCCAGAGGAGTTAGCCTGATGTGCGAACTATTCGGCATGAACAGTAATCGACCTATTTCCGCGCATACCTCGCTGTCGCAGTTTGGGGAGCGGGGTGGGGAAACGGCGGACAACCCTGACGGCTGGGGATTGGCCTATCTCAAGGGCGACTCTTTCGCCATCCATAAAGCAGCCGAACAGGCGGCACACAGCGCTGCATTTGCGAAATTATCGGAGCAGATACATTCCCGTCTCATCATCGCCCATGTGCGCAAGGCTAACCCACCAACGGCACATACGCCGGAGAATACGCATCCCTTCATGCGAGCGTGCTGCGGGCGACGCTGGGTATTCGCACACAATGGCAATGTGCCGGAGCTCGTCGCGCCGCAGGGCTGCTGCCATCCACGCCATTCACATCCTCGGGGCGAAACCGATTCCGAGCATGCCTTCTGTTATCTGCTTGAAGAAATTGCTGGCACGTTCCGGGGAGAGTTTCCCGAAAGGACGGAGGCCTGGTTTGAAACAGTGGTGATGCGCAGTGCCGCCATTGCCGCCTACGGCCAGTTCAATTTTCTGATGTCGGATGGTGACCACTTGATTGCCTATGGCCATGATCGACTGCACGCTCAGCAGCGGAAACAGGGCGATGGCCGATCGATTACGTTCGCATCCACGCCGTTAGTGGCGGACAAATCCTGGGAAGCTTTTGCCCCCGGCGAGTTGCGCGTATACCGTGATGCCCAGTTACTCGGGCGTTGGATTAATCCGATAGTCTCAGAGAGGCATATCCTCGATTACCGTGCCAACGCCTGACGCAAGCGGCGTGAAACCGCACCCCGATCCGGCCACCTACGACGCGTGGTACCACACGTCGCGTGGCGCCTGGATAGGCGACATCGAATTTGGCATGATGATGAAGCTGCTGTGTCCTGAAGCGGAGGGTACATTACTGGATGTTGGTAGTGGCACGGGTTATTTTAGTCAACGTTTCGCCACAGCCGGACTGCGAGTCACCGGCATCGAACCGGATCCCGCGATGCTTCACTATGCGAACCGGGTGCCCGGTTCAGTAATGTATGTCGAAGGTAGCGCCGAGCAGTTACCGTTTGCGGATCAATCTTTCGACTATGTGGCAGCGGTTACCAGCTTGTGTTTTGTCAGTAAGCCTGTCGCTGCGTTGGAGTCCATGTGGCGCGTGGCTAAGCACGGGTTGATTCTTGGCCTGCTCAATCGCGCCAGCCTCCTGTACCGTCGCAAACACGGTCAGGGCGCTTACGCCGGTGCGCGGTGGGATGCCATCGGCGATGTACAACACTGGGCACGCGCCCTGTCGCCGGCGCCAGTATGTTTGCAATGGTGTACCGGCATATTGCTCCCCGAGGGTTCGCCGAGGGCACGTCGCCTGGAAAAGCTTGTGCCTTCATGGCTACCGTGGGGTGGGTTCCTGGCGGTTTACCTGAAAAAGCCCCTCTAGGCGGGTGTGGCGGTTAAAAAGCCTCTTCGGGGAAATATGCCGCACACGGTCTTCGTTCCTCAGAAATAGTGAATGACCGAATAAATACCTTAATAAACATAAAGAAAGACAAATATATGCCCTAAGTTTAGTGACTAAACCTGATCCGTGCCGGAAATAAAGCAAGCTCACCTCTTGTATTCAATTGATCAATTGAATACAGTACTGCCTAGGTTGGACGCACACCGCGCTCAACAGGCAATAGCGATAAGCGGGGGCTTGCCATGATGATATCAGTGTTGATTGCGGGTTTGTTTACGGGGCTTTTACTCGGCGTCCTGGGGAGTGGTGGCTCAATTATCACAGTACCCGCGCTTTTATATCTGTTGCATGTCGAACCCAAGTCCGCCATCGCCATGAGTTTGGGGATTGTGGCGGTGACCGCAACAATTACGGCGCTCAACCATTGGCGTCACGGTAACGTCAACCTTAAGGTCACCGCCGTGTTCGGGTTGTTTGGTTTGCTGGGAACATTTGCCGGGACACGCGTTGGCGTGATCACACCCGTGGCGCTGCAACTGGGCTTATTCGCAGTGGTGATGTATGCCGCTGCCTACAGAATGCTCCGCTCACCCAAGCCGATCATTCACAAGTCGCTCGGTTCTGCCGCCGTGAGTGACCTTGCCGTATCCGGCTCAGAAATGCACATGGGAAAGATTGCGGTGCACGGTCTGGCGGTGGGCATGCTGACCGGCGTCGTTGGTGTCGGCGGCGGTTTTCTGATTGTACCGGCCCTGGTCTTGCTGTCTGGATTGACGATGAAGCAGGCTATCGGTACCTCGCTGAGCATTGTCGCGGTGAATGCCTTTACCGGATTCGCCGGTTACACGGGCCTGGTGGAGATTAATTACCCGCTGATGGGTATCTTCATAGCCGTGGCGGTTGTCAGCAGCTTCGTGGGCACGATGGTTTCCCATCGGATCTCGGGTGATAAGCTCAAACGCGGCTTCGCGGTGTTTCTGGTGTTGGTCGCGACCTACATTCTTTTGAAGAGCGTGATTTGATCAGAGGTATTCGCTGGTGGAGAATCCGATGACAAACATGAAGAGCTTAGGAACGCGTTGCATTCACGCCGGTGATATTCGGGATGCATCCGGCTCTCCCCATACGCCGTTGTATTCAACCACGACCTTTGCCTTCGAATCGACGGCGGATCTGCTGGATGTCGTCGAGGGACGCCGGCCAGGCAACCTGTATACCCGCTACGGACTCAATCCCAGCATTCTCAGCCTGGAGGTAAAGCTGGCGAGTCTGGAAGGGGCGGAAGCGGCGCTGGTTTTCAGCTCCGGCATGGCGGCGGAGTCCGCCGTATTCTTCGCGCACGGGCGAGACGGAATCATCTGCATTGGAGATGCTTACGGCGGCACGTTGAATCTGCTGTCTTCGCAGTTGCCACAGTTAGGCATCCCGACGTATTTCCTGCTGGGGGATGAACTGGAACGGTTGGATGCCTTACTGGAGGACGGTGCACGTCTGGTGTTCTTCGAGACACCGACGAACCCCGCGCTGGAGGTATTCGACATACAAGCCATCGCGGCACGCGCACATCGCTTCGGCGCGGTGGTGGTAGTCGACAACACCTTTGCTACACCCGTCAATCAGCAACCCTTGAGCCTTGGTGCGGATCTGGTGATACACAGCGCCACCAAGTACCTGGGCGGACACAGCGACCTCACCGCCGGCGTCGTGATGGGGTCAAAAGCGCTGGTGGAAAGCGTATGGCCGTGGCGTACCAATGTTGGTCAGGCGCCTTCACCCGAGACCGCCACACTGCTGGCGCGCAGTTTGCGCACACTGGTGGTTCGGGTCGAACGACAGAACGCAAGTGCAATGGCCATTGCACAATTCCTGCGCGCACATCCTCGCGTGGCGCGCGTCTTCTATCCGGGGCTGGAGGACTTTCCCGGTCACGCCGTGGCGGCAAAACAGATGTCCGGTTTCGGTGGCATGGTCACGTTTGAAATTTCCGACTCGGGTGCTGACACCTCCGCAGTGGTGGACCGTCTGAAGCTGTTTGCCATCGCACCGAGCTTGGGGAGTGTGGAGAGTCTGGTGACGCAACCGGTGACGACGACTCATCATGGTCTGAGCCCAGAGGAACGTACGCGGCGCGGCATTACTGATGCCATGATCCGGCTCTCGATCGGACTTGAGGCTCTCGACGATTTGATTGACGATCTGACGCAGGCCTTGCGATGAACCTTCCGGTGTATCTTGACTACAACGCCACTACACCGGTGGCACCGCAGGTGGCGGATGCCATCGCACCGTATCTGCACGCTCACTTCGGCAATCCCTCTTCAGCGCATGTGTATGGAATGGAGGCACGTGCGGCGGTCGAGCGCGCCCGCGAACAGGTAGCCGCGCTTCTGGGTGCGAATGCCATGGAGATTGTTTTCACGGGTTGCGCCACGGAGGCCAACAATCTTGCCATTCGCGGCGTGGCACACGCCCTGCGCCAACGCGGCCGTCATGTGGTAACCAGTGCCATAGAGCATCCCTCCGTCATGCAGCCGATGCGCCTGTTGCAGGCATCGGACTTGGAAGTGACGGTGCTGCCCGTCGACGGAGATGGGAGGGTACACATCGGGGATCTGGAGCGCGCGCTACGCGACGACACGGTGCTTGTCTCCATCATGCACGCTAACAATGAGGTCGGTACTGTGCAGCCGATTCGTGAAATCGCCACGCTGACTCGCGCACGCGGAATCCTGTTGCACTGCGATGCGGCCCAGTCGGTGGGCAAGATTCCGGTGTCCGTCGACGTGCTGGGCGTGGACCTGCTTACTATGGCGGGCCACAAGTTTTATGCACCCAAAGGTGTGGGGGCGCTGTATGTACGCGCCGGTACACCAATCGAGCCGCTACTGGTTGGGGCCGATCATGAACACGGCTTACGGCCGGGTACCGAGAACGTGCCGGGACTGGTTGGCTTGGGAGCGGCCGCTGCGATGGCCGCCGAGCACTTGGCAGAAAATGCCGCACACCTTAAGGTACTGCGGGACCGGCTTCATCTATGCTTATCGCAGGCGATTCCGGGGATTGTCCTGAACGGTCATCCTGATGAGCGACTACCCAACACGCTGAATTTATCCTTCCCGGGAGTGAGTGGCCAAGCACTATTGGAGCATGCGGCGGCGGATGTGGCGGCATCGGTTGGCTCAGCCTGTCACGAGGCTAATGCGGCGGTCAGCGGCGTGCTCGCCGCGATGGGAGTGTCTTCGGAGCGCGCGTGGGGCGCTGTCCGACTTTCTCTAGGCATTCCCACCACCATTGACGATGTCGAACGAGCCGCGCAGGCGTTGATTGGGGCGTGGCGACTCACTGCACCTGTTGGGTAACAGGCTTTGAGCCGGCGGTCACCGACATGATCGCTACCGGCCGCGCGAGTGACTGGTGAAAAAAGAGTGACCCATGAATAATGTATCGCCGATCAAGGTCCGTTTGACCCAATGGGCGAACTGCGCCGGCTGCGGGGCGAAGATGGATCCCGGGCGCTTGGCGGATATTTTGCGACATCTCCCGCGCAGTACCGACACCGATTTGCTGGTTGGTCCGGAGACCTCGGACGATGTCGGCGTTTATCGCATCGCGGACAATCTTGCGCTGCTCAACACTGTGAATTTCTTCTCACCCATTGTAGACGATCCCTACGTATACGGACAGATCGCAGCAGCGAACGCCTTGAGCGATATCTATGCGATGGGAGGTCGCCCGATAACAGCACTGAATCTCGCTGCCTTTCCGCAAACGGGGCTGGAGCTCCGCGTATTACACAAGATCCTGCGGGGCGGTGCCGACAAGCTCAAGGAGGCGGACGTGGCGCTTGTCGGCGGGCACACGGTGGCCGATCAGGAAGTGAAGTACGGCATGGCGATTACTGGCTTGGTCGATTCGGCACGCTTCATCCGTAACGGTGGGGCACAGCCGG
>JBBQDK010000131.1:0-7956 GCA_038319625.1 Gammaproteobacteria bacterium | reverse complement strand
ATGATGGCAATCACTTCATCGAGGTTCAGATAGGCGATCAGTAAACCATCGAGGACATGCAGCCGTTTCTGCACTTTATCGAGACGATACTCGAGACGGCGCCGTACCGTGCCGGTCCGGAACTCCAGCCACTCCACCAGGATCTGCCGTAGGTTCTTTACCTGTGGCCGGCCAGACAGTCCGATCATGTTCATGTTGACGCGATAACTGCGTTCCAGATCGGTACTGACGAACAGATGCCCCATCAATTCCTCGACATCGATCCGATTGGAGCGCGGCACGATCACCAGCCGTGTCGGATGCTCGTGATCGGATTCGTCGCGCAGGTCCTCGATCATGGGCAGCTTCTTGGCATTCATTTGCTCGGCGATCTGCTCCAGCACCTTGGCACCGGACACCTGGTACGGCAAGGCCGTGACGACAATGTCACCCTCCTCGCGCTCGTAGCGGGCACGAACACGCACTGAGCCGTTGCCGGTCTCGTACATGCGTATTAGATCGGCGCGCGGCGTAATAATCTCGGCCTCGGTTGGAAAATCCGGCGCCTGAATGTGTTCGCACAACTCCGTCAGCGTGGTCTTGGGATCCTCCAGCAGCCGGATGCAGGCGCTGGCCACTTCGCGCAGATTGTGCGGTGGTATATCGGTGGCCATGCCCACGGCGATACCGGTCCCGCCGTTGAGTAGCACGTTCGGCAACCGTGCCGGCAACACCACAGGTTCTTCCAGGGTGCCGTCGAAATTCGGTGTCCACTCGACCGTACCCTGCCCCAACTCGGCGAGCAGTACTTCGGCATAACGACCCAGGCGGGCTTCGGTATAGCGCATGGCGGCGAAAGATTTCGGGTCGTCCGGCGAACCCCAATTGCCCTGGCCGTCGACCAGCGGATAGCGGTAAGAAAAACTCTGAGCCATGAGCACCATCGCTTCATAGCATGCCGAGTCGCCATGCGGATGGAACTTGCCCAGTACGTCACCGACCGTACGCGCCGATTTCTTGTGTTTGGATAGTGCTGACAGCCCCAATTCGGACATTGCGTAGATGATACGGCGCTGCACCGGCTTCAGGCCGTCGCCGAGATGCGGCAGTGCCCGGTCCAGGATTACGTACATCGAGTAATCAAGGTAGGCCTTTTCGGTGAAGGTCTTCAGCGGCTGGCGCTCGACGCCTTCCAGATTCAGGCTGAGATTGTCGGACATGGCTTATCGCTTCCGGGTAAGGTCAATGGTTACGGCACAGGAACAGCCGGTGGCGGTTCGGGGGGCCATGCTAGAACGAAACGCCCACAGCGTAAATCGATAGTTCACCGGAATCTCCTAAATTGGCATTAAGTTACTGGCCTCGACGTTGATTTGCATCAGATCAACGTAATTACCTTATTGATATCAAGAATTCAACGAGATAGCCGCTAGCCTGTCTGGGGAACATATCGAATTTCATCCGTAAGAATTACACCCGTAATGAGGAACATGCGACAGTCGAAACGCTTTGCGGCACTGGCAACAGCCCTGCTGCTGCTTGCCACCCTCATAGCGTCGCCGTGCAGCAGCGCCGCCACATTTACTGTCAACGGCACCATGGATACTGTCGATGTGTTACCGGGAGACGGAGTGTGCGCGGATTCGAACGGCAATTGTACTCTGCGTGCCGCGGTCCAGGAGGCCAATGCCTCGGCGGGAGCCGACACGATCATTCTCAGGCCCGGCACCTATCCACTTACCATTCCCGGCAACAGCGAGCAGAACGCCGCCACCGGCGATCTCGATATTACCGGTCCTGTGACCATCACCGGCGCTGGTGCCGGCAGCACAACAATTGACGCCAACGGTCTTGACCGTATCTTTGAGGTGATCGATGCCGGCAACGTATCTATCTCAGGTGTGACACTGCAAAATGGCGTCGCAGGACAAAATCAGAACAATTATTTTGTACAGCAGGTAGGCGGTGCAATTTTCCATGCCGGCACGCCATCGGTACTGACACTGAGCGATGTAGTCATCCGTAACTGCTCAGCCACCGCAGGCGGCGCAGTATACAACGTCTATTCAACTCTGATCGTGCACAACTCAAGCTTCTACAACAACAGCGCAACTGCTGGCGGGGGCGGCGCCATCGCCGAAGGCCTCGCTGACTACGTACAACTGTACAACACAACATTGAGCGGCAACCGCGCCACAGGCTCCGGAGGTGCGCTGCTAACCACCAACAACACCGCCCTCCTCAACAACGTCACCATCGTCGACAACATCGCCGACAGCGACAACAACGGCAGCGGTGATGGTGGCGGCATTGCTCGGGGATTTACAGCACCGACACTCAGCAACACGATTTTGGCGCGTAACAGCGACCTGGGTGGTCAGGCCCCGGACTGCTCGGGAAGCATCACCTCTTGGGGCTACAACCTGATCGGCAACAATACTGGCTGTACAATAACCGCCTCTACGGGTGATGTCATAGGTACGGCATCGAGCCTGCAAGATCCACATCTGAGCGCCCTGCTCGACAATGGCGGACCGACACCGACACACGCCATTCTCAATTTCAGCTCCGCATTGAATTCAGGCAACCCGGCGGCACCGGGCAGTGGCAACGGTGCCTGTGAACTCACTGATCAGCGTGGCGTCGACCGCGCCGCAAATACACCCTGCGACAAGGGTGCCTTCGAACATGTCCCGACGCCTCCTCTCAGCCTAACGGTCAACAGCACGCTGGACGAGATGGATGCCTTGCCGGGCGATGGACGTTGCGAAACCGTACCAGGAAATAATATCTGCACTTTGCGTGCGGCGATTCAAGAGGCCAATGCCACCATCGGGAACGACGCGATCACTGTCCCGGCAGGTATTTATCTGCTCACCATCCCCGGTACCGATGAGGCCTGGGCGGCTACCGGCGACCTCGACATCACCGACAATCTGACCATCAACGGCGCCGGCGCCACACAGACCATCATCGACGGCAACGGGTTGGACCGCGTATTCGACCAAAGTTACGCGCATTTCTTCACGATCTCCGGAGTAACCATCCGCAATGGTAACGCGCTCAACGGAACCGGCGGCGGCCTTGCCACAGTCGGTGGCGGTATACTCAACTGGGGCGTCGGCACCACCACCGTCAACGACAGCGTGATCAGTGGCAACAAGGCTGCAGATGGCGGCGGAATTTTCAACATATCCAACGGCATTATCGTACTGAATCGCACCACTGTGTCCGGAAATACGTCAAACTCCAATGGCGGCGGCATCAGTAATTTTACCTTCGGCACCGCACATATCAACGATTCTACGATCGAGAATAATACGGCAGTCTACGGCGGCGGCCTGTTCAACTCGTTCAAATCGATGACCACCATTACCGGCTCGACGCTCAGCGGTAACAGCGCCATGCTCGGCGGAGCGATTACCACTCAATATGGGCAAGGCGTGGTGTCTCTCAGCAACAGCACGCTGAGTGGAAATCGAGCCTCCACAAACGGTGGCGCTATAAACATTTCTTCCGGTGACACGGTAAATCTGAATAATGTCACCATCACCAACAACCGTACCACCAACCCCGCGGCGGCCGGTGGTGGTGGCATCTACAATACCAGCGGCACAGTCAATCTCAGCAACAGCCTGCTCGCCGGCAACATCGATGCCGGGACGACCAGCCCGGACTGTGGCGGCAACCTGAATTCAAATGGCTACAACCTGCTTGGTGATGACACCGGCTGCACCATCAACACCGCCTTCGGCGATCAGGTCGGCAATGGCGCAAACCCCATCGATCCGCGCCTCGGACCATTGGCCGACAACGGCGGTCTGACCTACACACACGTATTGCTGCCGGACAGTACAGCGCTGAACACCGGCAATCCGCTCCTGCCCGGAAGCGGCGGCAATGCTTGCGCGGCACTCGATCAGCGCGGCTTCGATCGTATTGTCAATGCGTACTGCGATATCGGCGCCGCGGAAACGCGGCTCGCCGATCTCGGCATCGGCCAGATCGACTCTGCCGACCCGGTTCTGCCCGGCGGGTCTGTAATCTACACTGTCACGGTAACCAACAACGGCCCGGATGATGCCGACAATCTGGTCCTGACCGATACATTGCCCACCGGGGCGACACTGACCGGCGTGACCAACGGTAACTGGAGCTGCGACGGCAACAGTCCGCAACTCACCTGCACACTTCCCGCTTTGGCCAAGGGACTGACTTCGGCTGTGAGCGTCATGCTGAACCTGTCCGTGAGCTCCGGCACCCATACCAATAGCGCCTCCGTCTCCAGCGCAATGCTCGATCTGATTGCCCGTAACAACACCAGCAGCGAAGCCACGGTGGTCAATGCCGCTCCTGTTGTCAGCGGTGTGCCTGTCTTGAGCTACATCGCCGGTGATTCCGCCGTGGCCATCGCACCGGCGGCGGCGATCAGGGACAGCGACAACACCACACTGCACAGCGCCGTAATTCAGTTCACGAGTGGCTACCAGAATGGCGTGGATATGTTGTCGTTCACCGACACCGTCACACTGAAAGGCACGTGGGATTATGGCAGCGGCACTCTGACCTTGTCCGGCACGGATACTGTCGCGGCCTATCAGGATGCTCTGCGTCACATTACGTTTCAAACCGGAAACAGCGCAGCTCATGCCGGTTTGCGTACATTTTCGATCACGGTCAACGATGGCAGCTTTAACAGTGCTGCGGCGTTCGGCGGTATTCCGGTCACATTCATTTCAGTGACTCCGACACCTGGCCTGATACCAACTGCGGCACAAGCGCCAAGCGCCACACCCGGAATACCCGATGCTTCCGGCATAGTGGCCAGTACGCAGGCGGTTGCCGACGAATCCACCCAGGCAATGCCCCAAGCAGAAGCCACCACCACCACCGCTACCGAACAGTCCACCGCCACACCTCAGCCAGCCGCCGAGGCGACGGACGAAAACAGTGCTAAGGCCACGAAACCGGATTACTCGCCGGCCGCACACGCGGCATCGGGAGCGTACTCGATCATCGGCAACAACACCGCGACTGAGTCGAGCACTCCGGTAGCGGTATCGCGACGCGACAATGTGCCGCGATTCACCACGGGAACGGTAACCCTGGCCAGCGATGCACCCTTGTGGCGTGAGCTGGACACGATGAAACAACAGATGCAGGGCGCGCTCGATGAGCGCTCGTTGCATGAAAAAATCGTGGTCGGTGCCGCCAAGGGAGCAACACTGGTTGCCTTCGCTGGCACCGTCAACTGGGTATTGAAGGGCAGCAATATCATCGCCGGCATGCTGTCGAGTCTGCCACTGTGGACACAGTTCGATCCGCTCGCCGTGCTGACACTGTCGCGCCGCGAGCGTAAACGCCGCAAAGAGGAGCGGCGTGCCGATGCGCGCCAGGATGATGTCGAGTACGGCAAGCTCGGCTCGCTGCTCGAACGTCGCATCAAGCAGCGCAAAGAGACGCATTCGTGATCCACCTCAAACCCGCGACGCGCATCAGCATCGGGCTTGTACTCCTGACAGTCGGCGCGCTGCTGATCGGCGACATGATCGGTCTGGCGCCGGACGGCAGTCAGGCCGCGTTGCAAGGACGGCAGCGCCTTTGCGAATCCATTGCCGTGCAGCTCACGCTGGCACTGCAAAATAATGACCGGGCCATGATCGACACGCTGACCAACAGCCTGACGGAACGCAATTCCGATATCGTCTCTGTCGGTTTGCGGCAGGCGGATGGCCATTACCTCGTACAGACGGCTCGGCACACGGCGCGTTGGCGGCCGGTACAGGATGATATCTCCACGCCGTCCCAGGTACAGGTGCCGATCTTCCGTGGTGCCTTGCGCTGGGGCACATTGGAAATGCATTTTCTACCACTGCGCGACAACAGTGTCTGGGGCCTGCTTGCACAACCGTTTCCGCGCCTGATCCTCTTCATGGCGGTAGTGGGCTTTATTGTCTACCTGCTGCTGCTGAAGAAAAGCCTGAAATATCTCGATCCTTCTTCGGTCATTCCGGGTCGTGTCAAGGCCGCCCTGGACATACTCGCCGAGGGTGTGGCACTGGTCGATGACAAGGGTTGCATCGTGCTCGCCAACAGATCCTTCGCGACCAAAACCGGGATCGATACCGAGCGACTGTTGGGCAAGGCACTCGTGGACTTGCCCTGGCGCGAGCCTGCATCCGGAAAAACTATTCAACATTTTCCCTGGCTCAACGCCATGCGCGAAGGCAAGAGTTGTATCGGCGTGCCCATGCAGCTGCAGGGACATGACGGCCTGGCACGCACGCTGATGGTCAACGGTTCGCCGATCACCGATGGCAAGGGACAATGCCGAGGCGCCCTGGCCACCTTCGACGACGTGACGCAACTGGAAATGAAAAACTCCCAACTCGAAGAAATGCTGCACATGCTCAAGGATTCACAGAACAAGGTCCACGAACAGAACGACCAGTTGCGCATACTCGCCAGCGAAGATCCTCTGACGAAATGTCTGAACCGACGCGCTCTGTTCGAGAGTATCGAGGTCGAATTCGAACGTGCCAGGCAGCACGAGAATACGCTGTGCTGCATCATGTGCGACATCGACAATTTCAAAATTATCAACGATCGCTTCGGCCATGGTACCGGCGACCGTGTCATCGAGGAGGTCGCCAAGGCCTTGCGCGCCATGACCCGGGACAATGACACCATCGGTCGTTACGGTGGCGAGGAGTTCTGCGTCCTGTTGCCGAAACTCTCCCTGACTCAGGCTGCCGAGACCGCCGAGCGCCTGCGCGCTCGCATCGAGGCGATCGATCTTGATGGTATTCGCGTCACTGCCAGCTTCGGTCTGACGAGCAGCGAGTTCGGGGCGCTGGATATCAACGAATTGCTGAATCAGGCAGATACCGCGCTGTATGCGGCCAAGGACAGCGGTCGCAATGCCGTCTCGGTATGGGGCGGTGTGACCACATTGGCCCACGGCACCCATCGCGCCTGAGCGGATTAAGCGAGTGTGCCGCCTGAATCCACCCACTCGGGCATACAAGGCTGTTTAGATTTACCGGCGGCACCGGAAGCATTACGATGCACAGGAGAAACTTCCAAGGAATCGGCACACCCCATGAGTCTGCTCGGCAAACGTTACAATCCCCCCGGCACACCCCCTGGCAGCCTGCTGGCTCACGACACCACCCAGCCTGAAGCGCTGCATATCAGCCTCCTCGAATACGACGAAAGTTACTTCGAGGAACGGGAACACATCGGCAGCGATGAGTGCCGCGCCTATCTCGACACCCCAACCATCACCTGGATCCATGTGCAAGGCACCGCGCAACCCGAGGTGCTGCGCGATCTCGGTGCACAGTTCAAACTGCACCCGCTGGCACTGGAAGATGTGCTTAACACCGGACAGCGTCCCAAGGCGGAATCCTACGATGACCAGTTGTTCGTTGTACTCAGTCTGCCCGGCCTGAGCGATGGCCATATCGTCACATCGCAGGTAAGCCTTTTCATCGGCACGGATTACCTGGTGAGCTTTCATGCCGGTTCCTCCGACCCTTTCGAGCCAGTGCGCAAGCGGCTGCGCAATCACGCCGGTCGGTTGCGCGGACTGGGTACCGACGCGCTGTTGCAGTCACTCATCGACCTGGTCATAGACCAGGGTTTTCCGGTGCTGGAAGATTTCGGTGAACGGATTGAGGATATCGAAGCGGAACTGCTGGAGCACCCTGACAGGAATACCCTCGCCACCATCCATCGCTTGAAACGTGACTTGCTGTTGCTGCGTCGCATGCTCTGGCCGCAACGCGAAGTGGTCAATACTCTGCTGCGTGACGGCCACGCCCTGATTCACGAGGAGACCCGACTCTATTTGCGCGACTGCTATGATCATGCAATCCAGATCATGGACCTGATGGAAAGCTACCGCGACATGACATCCAGCATGCTGGATGTCTACCTGTCTTCTACCAGCAACCGACTCAACGAGGTGATGCG
>JBBQDK010000130.1:0-8042 GCA_038319625.1 Gammaproteobacteria bacterium | reverse complement strand
AGAGCGGTGGTTTTTCCGGCTGCGGTGTGCCCTGATGCGTCGCAGTGGCGCTCTCGGGGGCGAGTGTCTGGACAGCTTGCGCTGGTGCATTAACCGCAATTGGCGCCGGCTGTCCGGTGGACTCGGCGCTCTGTTCGGACTTTGGCTGGAATCTGGGAGGCGGCAATTGTCCCAATGTCGCATAGTAATAATAACCGCCGACTGCGATGCATAACACCAGACCAAGGCCGATATTGCCGATTAGCTTGCGGCGTCGTGCCGCTGTCTGACGCGATGCGCTTGCCGCGAGGATGCGGGCGGCAGCTTCAGCACCGGTATTGATACGATTCGCTACCGGAGCGATGGCTAATGCAGGTGTTTCAACCGGCGCGGCCGGTTCATGGGATGACTGCCCGGATAAGACCGGTGACGGCTCCACGTCCATACCAGACGCGAATGCCTGGTCGAGCATCGGCGGCGTCTCAAACTTGTGAGCGGCCTCTTGTGCCTGCGCCAGTAACGCCGCAGCGAAAGACTCGGTGGTCTCGTCAACCGCAAGAGGCACCGTTTCCTTCAGCGGTGCCAATGTCAACGGTGCACTTGCATGCGTCTCGACGACCGTGGCCACGATCGGTATTTCGGTCGGTCTCTCCTGTGTTTTGTCACATTTGGAGAATTCGGCCTGTTTCAGCGCTTCCATCAGCAGACTCATGTACCCCCTCCGGTCAGCCGCTCGGGATCGGAAGAGATATGCTGGTTCTCAGGCAGGTAACGTCGGTAGTCAGCCAGTTCGCCATCAACACCGGGGTCGCGTATAACGCGCGGGCGTAGGAAAATCACCAGCTCGGTTCTATTGATCACGTTGTTGCGATAGCTGAATAGATCGCCCAGATGTGGTACCTCGGACAGGAACGGTGTTCCGGATTTGTTGAGATCCACATTGTCCTGAATGAGTCCGCCGAGCACGGCGGTCTGGCCTGAATTGATGCGCAGCAACGAGTCCATTTCGCGTACCTGTATCTGCGGCACGTTGCTCTCAACATTCGAGTTGGCCAGCGACGGATTGGGATCACGAACATAGCTGATGACACGGGAAATGGTCGGCCGCACATTCAGGATCACGGTATCAGTGTCGTTGATCTGCGGCGTCACGCTCATAACAAAACCGACCGGAACCGTATGCACGGTAGTTGTGAAGGTGGTGGTGCTCGGGCCGGTGGTGGTGGTCGTGGTGTCGGCCTGGATGGTGAAGTAAACCAGATTATCGACCACCTTGAGCAAGGCTGTCTGATTGTTGATGGCCATGATCTTCGGGCTGGACAGGACTTTCACATCGCCGAATTGGCGCAACATGCCGAGGGTCGCGGTGACATTACCTTGATTTGTCTGCGAGTCCGCGTAGGTCAGCACCGAGAAGGGCGATTGACTGAGGCTCTTGCCCAGCAGGGATTGATCGACACTCAATCCGGCGCTGTTGGCGATGACATTCCAGTCGACACCCAGCTTGTAGGTATCGTTGAGGTTGACCTCGACAACGGTGGCCTCGATCATGACCTGACGTTGCGCGCTCGCCAGCACCTGATCGAGAAAGGCCTGCACCTGTTGGTGCTGGAGCGTGGTGGCGCGCACGGTCAGTGTACCGCTCTCGGCATTAACGATCACGGTGCTGGAAGCCTCATCTTTGGCAGAGGCCTCGCCGATGATGGCGCGTACGTTGTGCTCCAGTGTTGACCAGAATCGCTGGTTCGAAGTGCTGACCACGCGGGTGGTCGAATTGTTGTTGCCACTGCCCCCTCCACTGGCGGCATCGGTGGCCGATGCACCTGTGGTGGCGATTTGCGTGGCGACACTGACTTCGCTGGTGTTATCGCGCGACATGTTGACGTAATCGACTTTGTAGTTGCGCAGGAAGGGCGTGTCGGCCTCCACTTCCAGGCTGTTACCGTTCTGCGTGAAGCGCACGCTGACCTGGCGAGTGATCCGGTCGAGAATCTGAGGCAGGGTCTGATTGATAGCGTTGAGTGTTACATTGCCGGTGACGTTTGGGTGAATATCGACATTGAGCTTGGCATCACGCGCTAGCGCGAACAACATGTCCTTCACAGGCACGTCTGTGACCACTACGCTGTACGTCTCCTGTGCCGCAAGTGGCCGCGGTGGCTCCAGCATGGGCACATGCTGTACCGTGGCTGGTATTCCCTGTTTAGTGCTTCGCGCCACATCAATGTGCCCAGAATCCGGGCGATGCGGCATCGGCGCGCAGGCTGTCAGCGCAAAATAGAGCGGCCCTGCAAGCAGGGCCGGCTGTAGAAACAAGTATCGAATAACATTCATGTATCCTGCTCCTGTATCGGCCATGCATCGGCCGCTTCGGCTTTGACTGCCTTCAACGAGCGCAGATAAGGTTGGTGATCTCGCAAGACAGTGGGAATGTCACGCAATGCCTGTTGCGCGGTGGAATAGCTTTCATAGCTACCGAACAGCACGATCCAACGATTTTTACCGCCGATGCGAGCTGGCACGATATGCAACTGCCAGAGGTGTGCGGCGAGCACGGGATTGCGCAGAAACTTCTCCGCGGAATCGCGGGAATCGCTGTCGCTGGTCATTACCTGGATGGTGTAGAGAGCGTGAGTGTCGGTGTCGAGCCAATGCCGTGTCGTGGCCAGATCATTAATGACGGGAGTGTTTGGTACTTGTGTTGCACCTGCCACCGTCGACGCAAGCGCCGTCATAGCGCGTGAGTGGCTGACCTGCAGTGGCATCGTGGCGTCGCTGTAGGGTCGTCTGCCGATGTGGTCGGGAACCACGGCCTGACCCACCGCGCCGACGGTGAGCAGAACAGCGCTCAGCATTAGAGTCCAGGCCGGTCGCAGACTGAACCAGCGGGGGGCGAATTCACTGTCGGCCAGTGCCCGGCAAAGATGGCGGTAGGTCACCTGACAACTGCTGTCGGCATAGGCCGCCAGGAGGGCCTTGTCGGCCAGGATGTGTATTCGCCGTATCAGTCCTTTGGAGGCCCAGGCCAGCAGGCGATAGGCGCCGGGTGTAAACGGATCGCCGCCCTGACAACCAGCCGCGCGCAGGCGGAATTTCACGTAGTCGCGCAGGTCCGCCAGTCGCAGGGGCGGCAAGGTGAAGCTTTGCGTGATGCGATCGCGCAATTGACGCACTTCCTTCGTGGCCAGATGCGCGTCCAGCTCCGGTTGACCGAACAGCAACAGTTGCAGCAGTTTGTCTTCGCGGGTCTCCAGATTGGACAACAGGCGGATTTCTTCAAGCGATTGCAGATCCATGCCCTGCGCCTCTTCGACGAATACCACGACGCGACGCCCGGTGGCATGGCGCTGCAGCAGATACTCATGCAGGGTATGCATCACCTCCAGATGTCCGCCAGCCGGAGACAGGCCGAGTTCCAGCGCGATCGCGCGCAACACATCTTCGCGCTGCAAACTAGGATTGACGAGGTAGACCACATCCACAGTACCTGCCAATCGGTCGGCGAGCATGCGGCAGAGCATGGTCTTGCCGCTGCCGATCTCGCTGCTCAGCTTGACGATTCCCTCACCTTGTTGAATGGCGTACTGCAGGGCGTCGAGCACGGCACCGCGGTGCGCACCGGCGTAAAAACGCTGCGTATCCGGGGTGATGCGAAATGGCGCCGAGTCCAAACCAAAGTGTTGTCGGTACATACATGAAACTCCCGCATAAACTGGGTAGGTTCCACAGGCTAAGCAAGCTTTGGACCAGTGCTGCCTGGAGCCCGCCGCGCACGCACCGGAAACCGGAGGAGACATTCGATTCAGAGGCTTGCGTAGTGGTCGAGTGCCATGCCTGTGATTTGACGGATCAGGCGTTTAGCAGGGATGTGGCGTTGAAACCAAGAAATCGTCAATCCGCTGGCGCTGTGACACGAGGAGTTGGGGCAGGATCACCCTGCTACATGGCTTGCAAGAATTGGGTGGCTGGTCCACACCGGAGATGGTGCAGAAGTATGCTCATCTCGCCCAATGGGTGGACCGCAGCCCTGTCGTGCTGGCGGTGGACTTACCGGAGGAAGGCGCTACGTTTATTACTACAGGGAAGGATCAACGGGGCAGGCATCTTGCCTAAACGCTTGAATAAATGGCGCGCCCGGAGAGATTCGAACTCCCGACCGCCTGGTTCGTAGTTAGCTCAGTATTTCTTAACTTTATGTTTATATTAACTTAATACATGGGCGCCCGTTGCTGGTTTTGCCCAACAATGCATAACAGCGCTGGACTAATCCCCGCAAAAGTCCCGCACGTCACCGGCACATGGAAACCTCGCTAGGAAGGTTATCCTTGCCAAATGTCAGAAACTCGCATATATTTTCATACATCATGAGCATGATCGCAAAGACCGCCGAACTGATCCGCAAGCGTATCAAGGAGAGGCCCGTCGGGGAGCCATTCACCCCGACGACCTTTCTTGAATGCGGCACCCGTGCGTCCGTCGATCAAACCCTGTCTCGCCTGGTTAAGGCGGGGATGATCGAACGTGTGACGCGTGGCGTGTTCGTCCGCCCAGAAGTGAGTCGCTACGTAGGCAAAATCATGCCCGAACCACTCCAGGTCGCCCAGACTATCGCCAAGACAACGGGGTCTATCGTGCAAGTGCATGGCGCCGAGGCGGCACGACGACTCGAACTGACTACCCAAGTACCCATCCAGCCGGTGTTCTGCACCTCCGGGCCATCCAAGCGCATCCGCGTAGGCTCAATGGATATCCGTCTCCAGCATGTTTGCCAACGCAAGCTTCTGCTTGCCGGTCGCCCGGCAGGATTGGCGCTGGCCGCGTTGTGGTACCTTGGCAAGAACGAGGTGACGGCAGCAACGATCGAAAAAATTCGCCGCAAATTGTCGCCGACCGAATTCGAGGCATTGAAGTCCGCTACGAGTTCCATGCCCGCATGGATGAGTGACGCTTTGTTCCGGAATGAGCGGGCAGCACACTATGTCTAAAGTCTTCCTACAACTACCGTGCGATGAGCAGTCGAAAATTTTGCGCGCGTTGGGGCCTACTCTTTCGCGTGCTCCTTCCGTACTGGAAAAGGATGTCTGGGTCTGCTGGGTATTGCAGCACCTCTTCGTGATGCCTGATCGCCTACCCATGGCGTTCAAGGGCGGCACATCCCTGTCGAAGGTGTTTAACACTATCGCTCGGTTTTCAGAAGATGTGGACATCACACTCGACTACCGTGGTCTCGATCCATCCTTTGATCCATTTGCGGTGGGCGTCTCGAAGAACCAACTCAAGAAATTCAGCGAGGCGCTACAGGATTTCGTGCGCGCACACGCACAGGGTGTGGTCGCTCCGTATTTCCGTGGCGTGCTTGTCGAACAATTTGGTGCCGATGCTTGCACGGTCGAAGCCAGCGAGGATGGAGAACGACTTCGGATCCACTACGCCACTGTGCGGGAATCAAAAGGGGATTACGTTGGCAATAGCGTGCTGGTGGAATTCGGAGGCCGCAATATCACCGAGCCAAACGAGACCCACGAGATTCGTCCGGACATCGCCGGGCATCTCGCCGAACTCGACTTCCCTGTTGCGCAGGTGCGCGTGCTGTCACCGGCCCGAACCTTCTGGGAGAAGGCTACCCTGATACATGTCGAGTGCCAACGAGACGAATTCCGCGCCAACGCCGAACGTCTCTCCCGCCACTGGTACGACCTCGCCATGCTGGCGAATTGCGAGATAGGCGCTCTGGCACTCGGTGATCGCAATCTACTTGCCGATGTCGTGAAGCACAAGAAAATGTTCTGCAACGCCGGCTACGCCAATTATGACGCCTGCCTTGTCGGACAGTTGCGACTGATACCCGACACAGATGTTCTCTCCGCGCTCCATAATGACTTCAGACGCATGGTTGATGCCGGGATGTTCATTGGCGAGCCACCCTCGTTCGATCTGATCGTTGAACGCCTGCGCGCCCTTGAGATCACAATAAATCAATAGCCAAGACGTGAACGAGAATGATAACGCTCGCCCTTTCATCTCCTGTTACACCCCTGGTCTGTTGAAATTTATTGCTTTCGTTGCGCCGCGTTGACGACCGGTTGACAGACCCCGCAACTGGTTTTCGACTCAGCAACAATTTTCACGGCTCTTTCTGTTCAGTACGGGTGCTCTGCCCTGTCATTCGGTAGCCCATCGCCCGGTATCCGCTTTGGCGCTTATCCCACATCCGTAGCAACGCTGGATGGCCAGTATCCACGAAGTCGATGATGCGCACATCGGTCTTGGTAGCGTGTTCACGGTGCAGGCGGCCAGCATACTGCTGTAGCGTGCCTTTCCATGAAATTGGCATAGCCAGAACAAGGGTGTCAAGCGGCGGATGGTCAAAACCTTCGCCAATCAACTTGCCGGTGGCAAGCAGTAGGGTAGTCACTAAGGCCCGTCTATCCCCACCAACACCATTACCTGCGGCTCAAGATACTGACGTGCATGCTGTCGACCCTCGTAGTAAAGCGCCCACATCCAGCCATGCAAGATCGGTGGTTTGCGCCAGTAACGCAGCTCGCGTCTGCCACGCTCACCACGATTTCCGAGGTCTATGCAGAAAAACCTACTTTTCGCTCGACACAATTGCCTATAAATGGTACAACTTGATAGCCTAGTATTAGAACAGCTTAATAACCTAGGTTCAATACGGCACGAACCCCGATGAAAAGGACGAGAGCGCATGGCGGCTCCATCAGAAAAACTGGCGCGGTCTCTTGAAGCGTTGAAGGGGCTTCAGGATCGTGGCGTGGTCGCAATAAGGTCAAGTGAGCTGGAACGCCTCGACCGAGAGCGGCTTGTTAAGAACGGTTTCCTGCAACCGGTCGTCAAGGGATGGTACGTCCCTTCCCGGCCCGATGAGGCCGCTGGTGAAAGCACGTCCTGGTATGCCTCGTTCTGGGATTTCTGCGTATCGTACCTAAACGAACGCTTTGGCAGTGAGTGGTGCCTCTCACCGGAGCAGTCTATCTCGCTTCATGCCGGAAACCGGGCGGTGCCACGCCAGCTCCTGGTCCGGTCACACAAAGGCGATAACAAAGTCACAGGCCTACCGCATGGCACGTCGCTCCTCTCCGTCCGGTACAACATGCCGGATGTAGAAGATATCGATGTTACAAACGATGGCCTGCGCCTTTATTCCCTGGTTCCGGCCCTGATCGATTGCCCACCCGGTTTATACCTGCATAATCCGACCGATTTCCGCGTCGCGCTGTCCATGATAAAAGATGCCTCTGAACTCCTCGCAAGACTGCTTGAGGGCGGACATACCACGATTGCCGGGCGACTGGCCGGAGCGCTGCGCAATATCGGGCGGGATCGTATCGCGGACGATATTGTGGCGACCATGCGCGACGCCGATTATGACGTGCGGGAATCCGATCCGTTTGAAACAAAACCGTCTGTGATTCTGCCTAGCAGAGAACGCTCGCCTTACGTTAACCGCATGCGCCTGATGTGGCAGGAGATGCGGGGGCCGGTCATAGTACGCTTTCCGCAAGCGCCGGGGTTGCCCAGAGGCATCAAAGCCTACCTGAAACAGGTTGACGATGTGTATGTCTCCGATGCCTATCACTCTTTGTCAATTGAAGGTTACCGCGTCAGTGCCGAATTGATCGAGCGTGTTCGGAAGCAAAGCTGGAATCCGGATAACGACGAAACGGACCGGGAGCATCGCAATGCCTTGGCGGCGCGGGGCTACTATCAGGCCTTCCAGGTTGTCAGGGATAGCGTCACAAAAGTCCTTAAGGGCGAGAATCCCGGAACCGTTGCAGATGAGGATCTCCGCACCTGGTACAGGGAGTTGTTCGGACCCATCATTACCGCTGGCATATTAAAGCCTGCCGATCTTGCAGGCTATCGCAATGGTCCGGTCTATATCCGCCGGTCCAGGCACACACCGCCAAGCCGGGAAGCGGTACGCGATCTGATGCCCGCGCTCTTTGACCTGCTCAAGGACGAACCGGACCCAGCGGTCCGCGTTGTTCTGGGACATTTCATGTTCGTGTATATCCACCCCTACATGGATGGCAACGGGC
>JBBQDK010000129.1:0-8106 GCA_038319625.1 Gammaproteobacteria bacterium | reverse complement strand
GGTATCGGCAGGTCGGGCGCGGAATTGACGATGTAAGCGTCATCTGCATTACCCTGGAATCGCCGCGTGATGTTGCCACCACGAATATCATGCTATTACATGGGGGATGATTCGCAGAGATGCATTCATTTGCGATGCGATGTGTTGCTGACTGAAATAGTTTCCGAATACCGGCGAGATGTCTTCGGGTGCCAGACCGACAGCGGCGGTGAGGTGATGGTGGTCGCAGAAAGTGCCGTTGGTCGGGTCCATGCCGAGCCAGCCGGCACCCGGTATGTAGGCCTCTGTCCACGCATGCAGCGAGCCTTCGGCAATCTTGTCACCGTCGCCGAATTCGCACAGGTAACCGCTTGCCAACCGTGTCGCGATGCCCATGCCGCGCAGCACTTCCGCCAGCAGGACGGCGAAATCACGGCATGAGCCCACGCCGCGCTGCAGTAGTTCTGCCGGTGCATGCGGCTCGCCTTCCTCGCGGCGTTCGTATTCGATATGGGTATGAATCGACTCGATCAGTTCCATCAACGTTTCAATCAGAGCCCGTGCTTGCAGTGGTGCTTTCCAGAACGGCAGATCGATCCGCCGGGCATCCTGCAGATACGGGCTGAGGACCCGCAGTTCCATGGCTTGATAGGCGAAGGGCAGGTTGAGTGCGTGCGCGTCGACGAGAAAGTCGAAGGCATTGCGTTCCTCCACGACAAGTTCGAGATCGAGGCTCGCCTGGAGCAGTGTGGACTTGTCCGGATAGAAACAGGAAGCGATGTCGTTGTCGAACAGATCGCGCCGGTAGTGCACCACTGCTTCCGCATTGGTACGGAAGGACGAACCCAGAACCCGCACATGTGATTCAGCCCTGGGGAAAAGACGAAACACATGCGGCGAGAAGCTGACCGCTTCGGCATAGCTGTATTGCGCCTGGTAGAGGATCCGGATCTTCATGCGTGTTTCCTTCCGATGCGGTGTTATATGGACACGCGCGCCGGTATCCTCTGACCGTCGTCGCCATGGAATATGTCGCGTCTGAGCGTCGCGCCGGGCCGTAAGGAGTATAGAGGCCCAATCATATGAAAACCACCGCCCATTGACCGGGGTAGCTGCGTTCGCGACAGTGTCGCGCAGGCTGATGCGCGTTCTGCATGTTTCCTGCCTTTACCCGGCACCCACTCCTCTATAGGATGGCCGACGGGCCGTGCGGTCCGGTGACTGCAGTCAGCGTATATACTCTATCCATCAACTTACGTTACAGGAACCGACGGTATGAACATGGAAAAAGTCGTTTTTGCATTCTTTATCGTACTGGCCCTGACTATTAATTTCGGTTTTGTGATGGGGGAGATGAGCGATCCTGGTCATCACAACGCCTATGAACTGTTCAGTGCGCTCATCATCAGCCTGATCGCAACGGTCTTGAAGTTCGGTGACCGCACCCATATCGGTGCAGTGCTGCTCGCCACCAGCCTGGTCGCCGACCTGCAACTGATCGTGGCGGCTCTGGTCTGGGGCGTCCTCGTTTACGGTACCGGAACGGGGCTTACGCCGCACACGGTGGCGGACATCGTTTCGTTGGCCGGTGGCGCGTTGGTTGCCAATTTCGCCTCGGTTGTCATACTCATTACCGAGACGGTGATGCTGCGCCGGTAGGCAGTCGCGATGCAAAACATCGTCTTTCTCGTTCTGCGGCGCATGCGACTGCCGCTGATCGCCCTGATCTGTGCCTATGCTATTTCCATTCTGGGTTTTGTCCTCATCGACGGTGTTGACAATCATGGTCAGCCTTGGCACATGGATTTTTTCCATGCGTTCTACTTCGTCAGTTTCATGGGTTCGACCATCGGCTTCGGAGAAATCCCTTATCCCTTCACCGACGCCCAGCGACTCTGGGCGACACTGACCATATACATTACCGTCGTCACCTGGCTGTACACCATCGGTTCACTGCTGAGCATCGTCCAGGACCATTCCCTGCGACGCGTGCGGGCCTTCACCACATTCACCCGTCGTGTGCGGCGCATGCGTGAGCCTTTCTATCTTGTCTGCGGCTACGGCGACACCGGCGCATTGCTTGTCCGGGAGCTCGCCAGCCGTGACATCGGTTGTACGGTTATCGATATCGACGAAGCGCGCATCCAGGCCCTCGAGGTCGAAGGTCTGCCGATACATACGCCGGGCATTTGCGCCGACGCGAACGAAACCGAGGTACTGACGGTCGCCGGCCTGAGCAACAGTTACTGTCAGGGTGTCATTGCCGTCACCAATTCCGATGTCACCAACCTCAAGGTCGCCATCACCAGCAAGCTGCTGCGTCCTCACCTGCAAGTGATCGCCCGTGCCGAGACTCATGACGCCGCCGCCAATATGACATCATTCGGCACCGACCACGTCGTCAATCCCTTCGATACATTCGCCGACCGCTTCGGCATGATGTTCCATTCGCCCGCCATGTATCTGGTATATGAGTGGATCACCTCCGTGCACGACACGCCCCTGAAGGATTTCGTCGTGCCACCGCGCGGGCTGTGGGTCATCTGTGGGTTCGGGCGCTTCGGCAAGGCCGTGCGCAAGCACCTGACCTTCGAAGGCGTGCAGACGCAGATCATCGAAGCCAATCCGCACGGGACCCAACCGCCAGATGGCGCCGTGATCGGTCGGGGCACCGAGGCCATCACCTTGCGTCAGGCCCGTATTGAAGATGCCGTGGGTATCGTGGCCGGAACCGATGACGATACCAACAATCTGTCAATACTCATGACCGCCAGGGATCTGAACGGTGGGCTGTTTACGGTATCCCGCCAGAATCAGCGCAGCAACGACGCGCTCTTCGATGCCGCACGTGTCAACCTGAACATGCAGACCAGTGCCATCATAGCGCGCAGGGTGCTGTCGCTGATCATGACGCCGCTACTGGGCGACTTCCTGCGGCTGGCGCGACATCGTGACGAGGAATGGGCGAATCTGCTCGTCAGTCGTGTCAGTGGCGTGGTCACCGAGCTTTCCCCGCAAACCTGGACACTGAGCATCGACGAGGGCAAATGTCCTGCCGTGGTGCAAATGCTGGCGCAAGGCACTCCCGTCACCATCGCGCAGATCATGACCCATCCGGTCGATCGTTCACGGCCGTTGCCGTGCGTGCCGTTGCTGCTGAAGCGTGGTGCCAACCTGGAACTGCAGCCAAGCATGGAAACGCCGCTGGAAAACGGCGATCAATTACTGTTCTGCGGTGTGCATGAGGCGTGGCTGGAAATGAAGACCACCACGAAGAACTTCAACGCGCTGACCTATGTGATCACCGGCGCGGAACGACCCGACGGCTATATCTGGCGCTGGGTGTCGCGAAACAAGACGCTCGACCAATCCTGATAGCGAACGATCCCAGGTCACCCACCTGCAAAAACCAGTAAGTATCTTTAATTCAGTAGGTGACGATATTGACAATATTCACCGTGTTCTCCGTGGCCAATAGCATTTTTTTGGAGGCACTTGGGATGTTCCACGCTAAATATTCGTCTCTCACCCACCACTCAGTGCCTGCACGATCATCACTTCATCTTTCGGGCGCAACGGTGTGTGCATGGCGCGCACCGCGTCACTGTTGACGAACACGCGTATATGTCCGCGCAGCGCACCCTGTTCGTCGACAATGCGAAAAAGAATGCCCGGATAGCGTCGTTCGAGATCGGCGAACAGGTCGGCGAGGGTTATTCCGGTTGCCTGCACTGCGCTGTTTCCACCGGTGTAGTCGCGCAGTGCTGGAGGAATCAGCACTTTCATTTTGCAAGCTCAACCGCCTCGATGGCATAGATGTGCGGCAGATGGCGCGCGATACAGTTCCATTTGTCGCCCTCGTTGCGGCTGGCCCAGATCTCGCCACTGGTGGTGCCGAAGTACAGCCCCACGGGTTGGTGCGCATCACAGCTCATCGCCTGACGCTTGACCGTGAACCAGCCCTGAGTTTGTGGCAGTCCGTTGTCCTGGCGCTGCCAGCTGCGACCGGCATTGCGGGTAACATAGGTTGCCGGCTTGCCGCCGGGGCTGGTACGTGGCCACACCGCCGTGCCATCCATCGGGAATACCCACGCGCAGTCCGGGTCGCGCGGGTGCAGCACCATCGGAAAACCGATATCGCCCACCGATTTCGGCATGCGAGTGCCGATACGCTCCCAACGGCCCTGGGTCCGATCCATGCGATAGATGCCGCAATGGTTCTGCTGATAGAGGATGTCCGGCGCCAGCGGGTGCAGGCGCACGCAGTGCGGATCGTGGCCGTACTCCGGATACGGATCGGGGCGGAACAGGGCGAGGCAGCCCGCGTTGAGTGGATGCCAATCTCTACCGCGATTCAGGCTTTCGAAAACACCACCGCTGGACAGGCCGATGTACAGATGATTGGCATCGCGCGGATCGACCAGGATGGAATGCAGTTTGGGCCCGTCGGGTGTGCCGTCCTGTTCGCCGCCGGTCCACTGTGTATACATCGGATGATCGTTGAAACCGGACACGGGTGCCCAGGTATCGCCAGCATCGGCGGAACGGAACAGGCCTTGCGGTGACGTGCCCGCATACCAGACGCCGGGCTCGGTCGCATGTGCGGGCGTCAGCCAGAAGGTGTGATCGACCACGCGACCTCTCTGTCCTTCGGGCACTTTGGGAAATGCCGGTGGTCGGCGTGCTTCCTTCCAGGTCTTGCCCTTGTCGATGGAGCGGAACACGGTTGGGCCGAGATGACCGGTGCGCGCCGCCAGCAGCAGTGTGCGCCGGTCGCGCGGATCGAGCATCACGTGGTGCACGATATGGCCGAGGAAAAACGGGCCGCTGGTTTTCCATGTGCGCCGCGTGTCGTCGGACTTGAGGATGAAAGCGCCCTTGCGCGTGGCGACCAGCAGGCTGACCTTGCCTGCCATCGGTTTGGGTATCCGGGCCTGCTGTTTGGTAATTTGTTTCATCTGGGAATCCTCATGGAAATGAAACGGCGGCTATCGTAAGTCTTTTATCTGGTTATCCATCAGTCCCTCTCCCCAGCCCTTTCTCGCCAAGGCGGGAGAAGGCTGGGGAGAGGGTGGGGAAGTTTCGGCTTCGATGAAACCATGTCATGCGATCATGTAATACTCGATAGTAGTAATCAAGATCCAGACAGGACGCCAGATCAAGAATTATTTATGCCTGTGAGGTTCACTTTGTCTGGTGGGTGAAGTTCATTATCGGTTCATGCTTGCGTCGTGCCCGCCTGTACGCTGTCGATCATGGCCCTTGCCGCGTTCGACAGCGTGCGTGCGCGGTGCGTGACGATGCCGAGCTGGCGATGGATGTTGACGCCCTCGACGCGCAGCACCGGCATGTCCGGATCGATCAGCGTTTCCGGCAGGGCGGACCAGCCCAGGCCGATCTTCACCAGCATCTTAAGTACCTCGAGGTAATTGGTTGCGAGGCCCACCGTGACGTGGGTGCGCGCCTCGCCGAGTGCGTCGAGTATCAGTTCACGCGTATAGGTGCCCGATGCCGGCAGCACGGCGGTGTGTTCGAGTAGCACTTGCGCCTTGATGCGGCGGCGCGTGGCAAGCGGATGGTGCGGACCGACTACGATCTGCAGTGGATCGTCCCAGACCTTGATGCAGAGCAGTTGCGGCGCCGGATCGGTGGGCAGGGTGACGATGGCGAGTTCCAGTTCGCCCTCGGCAACCGCGCGGCAGCCGGCCTCCGAATCGAGAAAGCGCAGGTCGAGCCGTACCTGCGGGTAGCGGTCGTGAAAATGTTGCAGGGCCGGCGGCAGCCGGTGCAGGCCGATATGATGGCTGGTCGCGAGGCTGAGCGTGCCACCGATTTCGTCGGACAGGTTGGCGATCCGGCGTTTGGCTTCGGCGACTTCGTTGAGGATCGCGCGCGCCTGTTCCAGTAGCACGATACCGGCGGGTGTGAGCTGCACGCGCCGGCCGATGCGGTCGAACAGGCGCGTGTCGACGGCCTGCTCCAGGCTGCCGATGCGTTTGCTGATGGCCGGCTGGGTCAGGTGCACGCGCTCCGCGGCACGCGAGAACGAGGCGGTCTCGGCGACAGCGACGAAGGTTTGCAGGGTGGCGATGTCCATAACCAATTGGAATGTAATGTATGAGAAATATGAATTTGAGTTATTTATAAACCTTCGCTATTCTCACTGCAAGTTCCAATCACGAGGAAACTCAGCACCGGCCGCAAATAAACAGTCCCCTCTCTCTCAGGGAGGGCCAGGATGAGGGTGGGTTTCATCAACCCCTCTCCCTGACCCTCTCCCCGCACAGCGGGGCGAGGGGGCTGAGCGGCAGGGTCTGTGACGCGCATATGACCACCAAAACGCTTTACGACAAACTCTGGGATGCCCACGTGGTGCGCGCCGAGCCCGATGGCACGACGCTGCTCTATATAGACAGGCATCTGGTTCACGAAGTGACCTCGCCACAGGCATTCGAGGGACTGCGGCTGGCCGGGCGCAAGCCCTGGCGCGTATCCGCAAATCTCGCGGTGGCCGATCACAACGTGCCGACCACCGACCGCTCGCTCGGCATCGCAGATCCGGTCTCGCGCATTCAGGTGGAAACGCTTGACAGCAACTGTGCCGAGTTCGGCATCACCGAGTTTCCCATGAACGATGCGCGTCAGGGCATTGTCCATATCGTCGGCCCGGAGCAGGGCGCCACACTGCCCGGCATGACCGTGGTATGTGGCGACTCTCATACCTCTACCCACGGCGCCTTTGGCGCGCTGGCCTTCGGCATCGGCACCTCCGAGGTCGAGCATGCACTCGCCACCCAGTGCCTGCTCCAGAAGAAAACCAGGAGCCTGCTGATCCGCGTCGAGGGCGAAGTCGGGCCCGGCGTTACCGCGAAGGATATCGTGCTCGCCATTATCGGTCGCATCGGCACCAGCGGCGGCAACGGTTACACTCTCGAATTCGCTGGCAGTGCCATCCGTGCTTTGTCGATG
The DNA here is from genome assembly GCA_038319625.1 of Gammaproteobacteria bacterium. Classification (GTDB taxonomy): domain Bacteria; phylum Pseudomonadota; class Gammaproteobacteria; order JBBQDK01; family JBBQDK01; genus JBBQDK01. The sequence goes on along the minus strand of JBBQDK010000129.1, from coordinate 1,158 downwards.
GAGGGACGCATGACAGTCTGCAACATGGCCATCGAGGCCGGGGCGCGTGCCGGTTTGATCGCGGTGGATCAGACTACCATCGACTATATCAAGGGCCGGCCCTATGCGCCGACGGCCGCGCTTTGGGAGCAGGCGGTCGCGGCTTGGCGCGATCTCAAGAGTGATGTCGACGCCGGTTTCGACAGCATCGTCGAACTCGATGCCGCCACGATCCAGCCGCAGGTCACTTGGGGCACCTCGCCGGAGATGGTCGTGGCCGTGGATGCCCGCGTGCCCGATCCGGCGGCCGAGACCGATCCAGTGAAGCGCGAGGGCATGCGCCGCGCTCTCGACTACATGGCACTGACGCCGGGCATGGCCATCACTGACATCCGTCCCGACAAGGTGTTCATCGGCTCCTGCACCAATGCGCGCATCGAAGATCTGCGCGCGGCGGCGGCGGTGGCGCGCGGCCGCAAGGTCGCGGACAGTATCAAGCTCGCCATGGTGGTGCCGGGTTCCGGTCTGGTAAAGCGGCAGGCGGAACAGGAAGGACTGGACAGGATTTTCATCGCCGCCGGTTTCGAGTGGCGCGAGCCGGGCTGCTCGATGTGCCTGGCCATGAACGCCGATCGCCTCGAACCCGGCGAACGCTGCGCCTCGACTTCGAACCGCAACTTCGAAGGCCGGCAGGGGCAGGGCGGTCGCACGCACCTGGTGAGCCCGGCGATGGCGGCGGCCGCAGCAATTGCCGGGCATTTTGTCGATGTGCGGGAAATATTATGAACCGCCAAGGACGCCAAGGACGCCAAGAAAATCAGTTTATGACTACTTGTCACAGGAGCAAGACTGCTGATACCTGGATATCACGAGCACCGAAATATATCTCAATCATTACCTCGGCGCTCTTGGCGCCCTTGGCGGTTCAAAGGTTTTATATCAGTAGTGTCCGGCAATTTACTCGAATAGATACAGCTGGTTGTCAAATTGCTCATCATTCATTTCAGTATCGATATTTTTAAGCAGCTGATCGATTGGTGTTTTCTCGAAAAGGGTAAGACTTAAAATCTGTAGAATTGTGTAGAGTGAGGCCTCGCTGTTCAGGCGCTTCTTCACGATGGCCACCAGCACGTAAACGGTGATGGCGATCCAGATTTGCGTCTTGACAGCGTTCTCGGT
>JBBQDK010000128.1:0-8401 GCA_038319625.1 Gammaproteobacteria bacterium | reverse complement strand
CAGGGTGATGATATCGTCGTGAGTGAACTCGCCGCGGATCAGCATTTCCAGCGCATAACGCAGATGCAGAAAGCCGAGCACGTTGTCGATACTCTCGCGGTACACGGGCAGGCGCGTGTACTGGCTGCCGGTGAGCTGACTGCGTATGGTGGTGATGTCGTCGTCGAGATCGATACCGTCGATGTCGTTGCGCGGCACCATGATGTCCTCGACCGTGACCTTCTCCAGATCGAGGATGTTCAGCAGCATTTTCTGATGTCGGCGCGGGATCATGGCACCGGCTTCGATGACCACCGTGCGCAATTCCTCCGAGCTCAGCGCCTGACTGGCGGCATCGTCGGTGGAGATGCCGAGCCCCTTGAGCAGCCATTTGGAGAGCAGGTTCACCGCTGTGACCACCGGGGCGAACAGACGCATTAATGGCTTGATGGCGTATGAAGCGGGGAATGCAAAACGTTCCGGATTCAGCGCCGCCAGTGTTTTCGGGGTGACTTCGCCGAATATCAGCAGCACCAGGGTGAGCAGGCCGGCGGCGATGGCGATGCCGGCTTCACCGGACATGCGCAGGCCGATCACGGTGGCGACTGAGGACGCCAGCACGTTGATGAAGTTATTGCAGAGCAGGATCAGTCCGATAAGCCGGTCTGGGGTTTCCAGCAGTTTGCTGGCGCGCAGCGCACCCGGGTGCTTGGCCTTGGCGAGATGCCGCAGCCGATAACGGTTCAGTGTCATCAGGCCGGTTTCGGAGCCCGAGAAGAACGCTGACAGCAGGATGAGAATGACCAGCGCGCCGAACAGAGCGCTCAAGGGAATATCGTTCAAACGTTGTATGCCTCGTTACGGAGAAGTCCAGGCTTCCGTGCCTGCGTGAATGGCTGTGGTGTCGATTCGCCCCTGCGTTGTGCTGCGTCGCGTGCGGCCGGCCGCGGAATCAGTAGGCCTTGTGCAACACCAGTTCAAAGACCATCTTGGTGCCGAAGTAGGCCAGCATCAACAGAACGAATCCGCTCAGGGTGTAACGTATGGCGATGCGACCACGCCAGCCGTAACGCTGTCGTCCCCACAGCAATACGGCGAATACCAGCCAGGCGACGATTGACAGGATGGTCTTGTGCGCCAGATGCTGGGCGAAGATATCCTTCAGGAAAATGATGCCGGACAGCAGTGCCAGACTCAGCATCACGAAACCGATGGCGATCATCCGGAACAGCAGAATCTCCATCGTCTGCAAAGGCGGCAGTACGCGGATGAAGCCGCCGGGGTGGCGATTGCGCAGGTGGTGATCCTGAATCGCGAGCAGGATAGCCTGCAGGGCGGCGATGCTGAGCAGACTGTAGGCCAGCACTGAAATCAGGATATGGGCATCGAGTTCCCAGGGATTGGGCGAATGCACCAGATGCCGGCTGGTGAAGATTCTGTCAAGACCGAGCGTCAAGGCGGCCAGGGGCAGCAGCACGATACCGAGATTCTCCACTGGTTCCCGGGTGGCGGCGAGCAGTAGCAGCAGCGCCATCAGCCAGCCGATCAGCGAGGCGGCGTTGAAGATGCCCAGATTGAGCCCGCCCAGCGTGTCAATGTGGTTATAGAGTAGCGCCGCGTGCAGAATCACCGCGCCCAGTCCCAGCGTCAATACGGCAGTTTTCGCTGCGGGCGTGCTTTCGACGCCACGCCACAGCGGCAGTGCCAGCAGCAGCCCGGACACGATGTATAAACAAATTGCGAAGATGCCGATAATGGGGATAGGCATGGTCCATGACTCTTCAGTAAGCACGGGCATCATGGCATAACTGGGCGGGGTGGTGAAGCACCTCCTAATAAGAATTGGGACTCAGTTGTTGAAATCAGAACGCTTTTTAGGCACTGTGAGTGACGCAGTTGGCAGCGCATGCACACGATTGCAGCTACCGTACCGGGTATGTGGAGCTGTGCAGACAGGATTTAAGAGGGATTAACGCACCATGCGCATCCGGGTATTGGGTTGCAGTGGCGGGATAGGCGTAGGGCTGCGGACCACGTCATTACTCGTGGACGACGATATTCTGATCGATGCCGGGACCGGCGTCGGTGATCTGACTCTGGACGAAATGGCCGGCATACGCCATATCTTCGTGACCCATTCCCATTTGGACCACATCACTGGTATTCCGTTGCTGGTGGACAGCATCTTCGACCACATCGGGACTCCAATCACTATCCATGCCCAGGCAGCGACCCTGGAAGCCCTGCGGTTGCACATCTTCAACTGGGTGATCTGGCCGGATTTCACGTGTCTGCCCACGGCGCAGGAGCCGGTGCTGCGCTATGAGTTGATGGACCCCGGTTCAACCCTGGAGTTGGCGGGCCGCAGCATCGAGATGATTCCGGTACAGCATATCGTGCCGGGTGTGGGCTATCGTCTCGGCGCAGCTGGCAAGTCCTTCGCTTTCAGCGGCGATACCTGCAGCAACGACAGTTTCTGGGCGGCGTTGAACCGGCATGACGGTCTCGACCTGCTGATCGTCGAATGCGCCTTCGCCAATGAATCACGGGAACTGTCGCGCCTCGCCGCGCATTACTGCCCGAGTCTGCTGGCCGCTGATATGGCCAAGCTGACACATCGGCCGGCTGTACACCTCACCCATCTCAAACCCGGTTCCGAAGACGCCATCGTCAGTGAATGCCGCATCGCACTGGTGGACCGCGACCCGCAACGCCTGTTCGGCGGCGAAGTGTTCACGCTATAATCCCTTTCCTGTTTGCGTGGGGCAGGCGCCCTGCGTCATCGTGCCGCCACTCCCGTTCACCGCCAATCAAGATGCCAAACCATGTTTGAAAATCTCACGGAACGTCTGACTCGCACGCTCAAGACCCTGCGCGGTCAGGGGCGTCTCACAGATCAGAATATTCAGGACAGTCTGCGCGAAGTGCGCATGGCGCTGCTGGAGGCGGACGTAGCGCTGCCGGTGGTGCGCGAGTTCATCGACCGCGTACGGGCCCGCGCCGTCGGTCAAGATGTCATGCAGAGCCTGACGCCTGGCCAGGCGCTGGTGAAGGTGGTGCGCGATGAGCTTGTCCTCATCATGGGCGAGCACAGCGACGAGCTGAATCTTACAGCGGTTCCGCCGGCGGTGATCCTGGTGGCCGGTCTGCAGGGCTCGGGCAAGACCACCAGCGTCGCCAAGCTGGCGCGCTGGCTCAAGGAACGCAAAAAGAAATCCGTGCTGGTGGCGAGCTGCGACGTGTATCGTCCGGCGGCCATAGAGCAATTGAAGACGCTGGCCGGCGAAGTCGGCGCCACTTTTTTCCCCAGCGACATTACGCAGGACCCTGTGAACATCGCACGCGCGGCCATCGATCAGGCGCGCTTGAAGTTCGCCGATGTCGTCATCATCGATACCGCCGGCCGACTGCACGTTGATGCCGAGATGATGGACGAGATCAAGCGGCTGCACGCCGCGATCAATCCTATCGAGACGCTGTTCGTGGTCGACAGCATGACCGGCCAGGATGCCGCCAACACCGCGCGCGCTTTCCATGACGCGTTGCCGCTGACCGGCGTGGTGCTTACCAAGACCGATGGCGATGCGCGTGGCGGCGCCGCCCTGTCGATCCGTCATATCACCGGTGCGCCGATCAAATTCCTGGGCGTTGGCGAGAAGACCGGCGCGCTGGAGCCTTTCCATCCCGATCGCATGGCGACCCGCATTCTGGGCATGGGAGATATCCTGAGCCTGGTCGAGGAGGCTGAGCACACGCTCGACAAGGACAAGGCCATGCAGATGGCCGACAAGCTCAAGAAAGGCAAGGGCTTCGATCTGGAGGATTTCCGCGAGCAATTGCTGCAGATGAGCAAAATGGGCGGCATGGCCGGTCTGCTCGACAAACTACCGGGCGGCATGGCCCTGCCGCAGGCCGCCAAGAGTCAGGTCAACGACAAGGAGGTGGGCCGGCTGGTGGCCATCATCAACTCCATGACCCGTAAAGAGCGACATTTTCCCGACATCATCAACGGTTCGCGCCGCCGCCGCATCGCCGGGGGCTCCGGGACCCAGGTCCAGGATGTCAATCGGTTGCTCAAGCAATTCACGCAGATGCAGAAGATGATGAAGAAAATGGCCAAGGGCGGTCTGAAGAATATGCTGCGCGGGCTGGGCGGCCGGATGCCGACGGGAAGGCCTTTTTAATCAGTAGCGAGGGCTTAGTAGCGAGTGGCGAGTATCCGGGTATTGTGGATTTACCCCGCCACTCGCTACTAAGCCCTCGCTACTTCGAAGTAAAATCTGCTTCCAGTCTGCCACTTTATCCTATAGAATTCGCCTTTTAATCGCGCAGGCCCGCAAGGCGCGTGTGCCTTGCTATGGAAGTTAAGAGGATTTCAGTCTCATGGTCACAATTCGTCTCAGCCGCAGCGGCGCCAAGAAGCGCCCTTTCTATCACATCGTGGTGACCGACAGTCGCCAGCGCCGTGATGGCAATTACCTCGAACGCGTCGGCTTTTTCAACCCGGGCGCGGTGGGTGGCGAAGAAAAACTGCGGGTTGACGATACCCGTGTCGCGTACTGGACGGGTCAGGGCGCGCAGCCTTCCGAGCGCGTTGCCAGTTTGCTCAAGCAGCATCAGAAGCAACAGGCCGCTTGATAGCGGTCTGATCGGCCGGCATGAGTCTGCCGGCAGGAAAACGCAATGGCTGACACCCCCGCCAATCCGGTAGTGGTGGGAAGGATTGCCGCCCTGTACGGGGTGCGCGGCTGGGTCAAGGTGTTTTCACACACCGATCCGCGCGACAACATCCTGCGCTATCAGCCTTGGCTGGTAAACCTGGGCGGCGACTGGCAAGCGCTGGAGCACGTCGAAGGCCGCATCCATCAGCAGGGCATCGTGGCGCGACTGGATGGTTATGAGGATCGCGATGCCGCCAGTACCCTGTTGGGATGCGATATCGCGGTACGGCCAGAGCAACTGGCGGTACTGGCGCCCGGTGAATACTACTGGTCCGAGCTGATCGGGCTGGAAGTTCTTACCACCGGAGGAGTGTTGCTCGGGGTGGTCGAGAAATTGCTGGAAACCGGCTCGAACGATGTGCTGGTGGTGCAGGGTGAACGCGAACGACTGATTCCGTATCTGCCAGGGCAGGTGGTGATGAAAGTGGATAAGGAGCAGGGGCGTATCGAGGTCGATTGGGACCCTGAATTTTAATCAGGAAGAGATTTACTGGTTGCGAGTGTCAGGTAGACACGAACGAATACATCAGTCAGATGTTACTAGGTACTCGCTACTAGCCACTTGCTACTGAATTATGAGAATCGATGTCGTCACGTTGTTCCCGGAGATGGTCCAGTCCATGTCCGGCTACGGCATCGCCGGACGGGCGCTGGAGCGTGGCATCATCGCGCTCGCGACCTGGAATCCCAGGGATTATGCCCTGGACCGGCACCGCACCGTGGATGACCGCCCGTTCGGCGGTGGCCCGGGGATGGTGATGAAGGTCGAGCCCTTGCGCGCGGCGATCCGCGCAGCGCGAGCGGCAGCCGGCCCTGCGACGCGGGTCTTGTATCTGTCACCGCAGGGCCGTCGGCTCGATCAGGCCGGCGTCAGTGCACTGGCGCGGCGCAATGGTCTGATACTGGTGGCCGGGCGCTACGAAGGTATCGATGAGCGGGTGGTCGAGACCGAGATCGATGAAGAATGGTCGATCGGTGATTATGTGGTGAGTGGCGGCGAACTGCCGGCGCTGGTGCTGATCGATGCAGTAACTCGGTTGTTGCCGGGCGCGCTCGGCGATGCGGATTCCGCGCAGCAGGATTCCTTCATGGCGGGCCTGCTCGATTATCCGCATTACACGCGGCCCGAAGCGCTCGAAGGCTTGAGCGTGCCCACGGTGCTGATCGGCGGCGACCACGCCGCGATCTACCGTTGGCGGCGCAAGCAGGCCCTGGGACGGACTTGGCTGCGGCGCCCCGAGTTGTTGCAGACCGTTGCCCTGGATGACGAGGCGCGGCGGTTGTTGGATGAATTCATCAGGGAGCAGCCAGAGGCTGCACCTGGGAAATAACGGTTTACGAACATAGACGGTATCGAGGAGTGTGGTATGAACAAGATCATTGCCCAGTTGGATGCAGAACAGATGCAGCGCGAAGTCCCGGTGTTTTCTCCCGGGGACGTCGTGGTGGTGCATGTGAAAGTCGTGGAAGGCACTCGCGAACGTACCCAGGCCTTCGAAGGCGTGGTCATCGCCAAGAGCAACCGCGGACTCAATTCCTCGTTCACGGTGCGCAAGGTGTCGCACGGAGAGGGCGTGGAACGCGTGTTCCAGACCTTCAGCCCCAGCGTGCAGAAGATCGAACTCAAGCGCCGCGGCGACGTGCGCCGCGCCAAGCTGTATTACCTGCGTGATCGCCAGGGCAAGTCGGCCCGCATCAAGGAGAAGCTGCAGACCAGAACACCGACAGCCTGAAGGCGGCGGCATCGGTACGACACAAACGGCCGGGAGTTAACCCGGCCGTTTTTTTTCGGCTATCATTTCCGGGCAGGTGTTCTGCGGCAGCAAGGAGACCGTCATGAGCCAGTATGATCAGTATCACGGCATCGTTGCCGTGCCCTGGGGAGCGCTTGGGTATGTCATACGGAAAGGCGCGCTTGCCAGTATCGACTTTCTGCCACCGCGCACCGCCGCCCGTCCGGCCCGCGATGTTCTGGGCCGACGCATAGAGTCCCAGCTGCACCGTTTCTTCAAGAATCCCGGCGTCGGTTTCGATCTCCCACTGCTGGCGAAAGGCACCCCCTTCCAGCGTCGCGTCTGGTCCGCCCTGCAAGGCATCGCACCCGGTAAGCGCATGACCTACGGTGAGCTGGCGCGCCGGTTGCACAGCGGCCCGCGCGCCGTGGGCGGGGCCTGCCGCGCCAACCCCATTCCCCTTGTTATTCCCTGCCACCGCGTAGTTGCTGCCAACGGCGGGCTGGGCGGTTATTGTGGATACAGCGGTGCGCCGGCCGAGCGCATGCTGCGTGTCAAGCAGTGGCTGTTGGCACACGAAGCCGGTGATGCGTCCGCAGCGCTATTGCCTGGCTGAGCTGCGCGATGCGGCGTGACATCCCTCACGAGGACTGAGATTTAACAATCCCCCGGTTGCGTACCTGGATAATTCGCGGCGTTTATCCTTTCGAGCGCTCTGCGAGCGTTCAACGGATGTGTCGTCCCGTTGTCGCGGGAATGACCTGTTTGATCGGTAATTCCCGGGGGAAATGCTGTTGTGTATTTGCCTATTCAGTACTACAGCAAAGGTCGGATCGGGCCTTGTAAAGACGCCGGAGAGATATTCACGCACCAAGCCAGCATGTCGATCTAAGACCCTGTCAAGACTGTTTATTGATTGATGAAACTATTGACAATAGGGTTGTACCTTGTCATGCTTCCGCCGCCGAGTGTTGGTTGTTGGCAAAATGCAACAATAAAGTTTTCAAGTTACTGGCTGGCGTGTCGCTAAATAGCGCCGACGACTAAACATACCACTCCCCATCCCGGAGGAAAGTAACATGATGCAAAAGACCAGATTCAAACTCAGCGCCCTGGCAGTAGCGACCGCAATGGCCATTTCAACGGCGGCTTTCGCAACCAATGGTTACTTTGTCCATGGCTATGGCGCCAAAGCCGATGGTATGGGTGGTGTCGGCATAGCCTTCCCTCAGGACGCTCTGGCAGCAGCCACCAATCCGGCGGGCATGTCTTGGACTGGATCGCGCGCCGATGTGGGGATAATGCTTTTCAACCCGCGCCGCGATGCCACGCTGAATGCGACCGGTTTGGATGGAGACGGGCCTGGACCGTACCAAGGCATGCCGTCAAGTGCGGACAGTGGTGCCACGTTGTTTCTGGTGCCCAATGCCGGGTTTCAAATGGATATGGCCGGTATGACCATGGGGTTCGCCATGTATGCTAATGGTGGCATGAATACCCGCTATAGCACTAACATCTTTACCAATGCATTTGCTCCTGCTGTAGGTAACTCATCCAATGGTCCCGGTAATGGTTATGGTGCACCTGGCGGGTTTGCCAATGCATTGGAAGGCGCTCCATTCAATGTCCCTGCCAATACGATTGACGCGTCTCTCGCCCAGCTTTATGGAAATCCAAATATTGGTCCTTCGCTTGGTGTGAATCTGTCGCAGTTGATTCTGGCTCCCAGCGCATCCATGAAAGTCGGTCAGAACAATTCGGTCGGCGCGTCCTTGCTCGTTGGTTATCAGCGTTTTCGCGCGTACGGTTTGGGGCTATTTCAGGGGATGTCTTCAGACCCGTCCAACGTCACCAACAAGGGTGATGATGATGCCTGGGGTGCCGGTGTGCGCCTTGGCTGGACTGGCAAACTCACTGATTACCTGACGCTCGGTGCGACCGCATCGTCAAAAATCTACATGCAAAAGT
>JBBQDK010000127.1:0-8856 GCA_038319625.1 Gammaproteobacteria bacterium | reverse complement strand
TGGTTGACCGGGCTACGGGAAACGATGCCGACGATACCGCACATGGATGGACCCTCTGACACTGGACAGGCTTTGCAGCAACGCGCCGCTGCAGGCTATTCGAAACTGAAGTGACTGGCGATGTCCGGTGGCAACTGCGTGCGCAGCCAGACAGCGAGCTCCTGAAAATGCGTGATGAACTGCGAAGCATGCCACCAGGGATCCTTGGGCAGTGGCGTCAGCCCCGCGGCCAATACCAGCAAGGTGACGATCGCGCCGCCGCGCAGTATGCCGAACAGCAGACCGAGCATCCGGTCGGTGCCGCTGAGACCGGTCTTGCGCACTAGCAGTCCGGCCAGATAATTCACCAGCCCACCAGCGAACAAGGTGAACACGAACAACAGGCCAAAGGCCACGCCGACGCGCACCGAGGGCACACTGATCTTGCCTGACAGCATCTCGCCGACCTGTGTCGAGAACTGCGTGGCCACCCAGAACGCGAGCAGCAGACTCGCCAGCGAAATCGCCTCGCGGACAAAACCGCGCACCAGACTGACCAGCGCCGAGATGCCGATGATGCCGAGAATGGCGTAATCGACCCAGATCATCGGCCGGTGCTCCGGTGTGGTCTGTGCGCTAACGGTCGATTCATCATGGTGGCGATTTTAACGGATTATTGGAGCTGCGTCCCGCGTTCCTTGCAGGCCTACCCGGTGACAACGTGCTGTCAGGGGTAACTCTTGACGATGGCGGCAAGATTGTCCTCGCGTTTCAGACGGGTCTGCAGGGCATCGGCACTGGCGCGGTCCTTGAAAGGCCCGAGGCGAACGCGGAAATTCGGCCCCGTCTTGCCGGCAAAGCGCTCCACGAACGTGGTATGGCCCTTGGCGCGCAGCGTCTTGGCCAGTGTCTGCGCGTTGTCCTCCTGGCTGAAAACTCCGACCTGCACCACCCAGGCGTCGAGCCCCGCCGGGGTTGCCGGGATTTTGTCCGGCACCGTCAGCTCGGCCTCCGCATTGGATATTTCCGCCGTAACCGGCGTTGCCTGGCCGGCGACGGCGGCAATCGGCGCGCTTGCTGCGCCTGCGGCTGACGGCGTCTTGGACGGCGCCAGTACCTGGCGCGACGGCTCATCCGGCACAGGCGTCGGCGCCGGTACCGCCGTGGCGAGCCTGTCCTTGAAGTTGCCGGACAGTTCTGCCGGAATATTGGTAGTGGGCCCCTGCACCTGCTCAGGCGGTTGCAACACCATGGGAATGAAGATCACTCCCAGCGCGACCAACACCACCGCACCGATCAGACGTTGTTTAAGACGGATGTCCATGCACTCACCTGAAAATACTGTTTATGAAAATCTCTGCTGCAATCTGTCATCCCTACCTGCGCAGGGAATAACGTGTTGCAGGTTTGCCTCACAACCTGTCCACTGCGCTCAGTGCCCTGAGCAAATCATCGGCCGGGCGCGACGTTGGGATTCAGAAAACCCTGCGGCTTACACCCACCTACGTTTTGTATTGTAACGCTTCGCTGACCGTGTGGAACGAACCGCACACTACGATGCGGTCGCCGGCCCTGGCCAATGCCGCCGCCCGTGCGCAGGCCGAAGCCACATCGGCATGCACGGACAGCACGGCCCCCGCCAGCCCGGCGCTCGCCGCCAGTTGCGCGCCGCTTTGCCCGCGCGCGCCGGTCAAGCCGGCGCAATACCAAGCCGCCACGACCGGTCGCAGAACGGCGGACACGGTGGCGGCATCCTTGTCGGCGAGCATCGCCAGCACCAGGTGCGTGCACCCCGCGCAAGGCCGTTCACGCAAGGCCTCGACCAGGGCCCGTGCCGCGTGTGGATTGTGCGCAACATCGAGTATCCATTCGACCGGTCCGGGCAGCACCTGAAAACGTCCGGCCAGACGCGCGCTGCGCAAGCCTGCGTGCAACGCCTCGGCCGACACCGGCAGACGCGACGCCAGCAGTTGCAGGCACATCAGCACCGCCGCTGCGTTTTGCAGCTGGTACTTACCCGACAGACTCGGCAGTGGCAATCCCGGGTGGCTGTACGCCGTCGTGCACCAGTCCCAGCCGTCATCGGCTCGACGGTAATGGTAATCCCGCGCCAGACAATACAGTGGCACCGCCAGACGTTCCACCTCCTCCAGCACACTGCGCGGCGGATCGACCTCGCCGTACACGGCCGGCGTTGCGGCGCGCAGTATGCCGGCCTTCTCGCGGCCGATGGCCTCGCGGTCCGGTCCCAGCCATTCGACATGATCGATACCGATACTGGTGATGAGGGCGACATCCGCGGAGACGATATTGACGGCATCGAGCCGCCCGCCCAGCCCGACTTCCAGCACCGCCACATCCAGACTGGCATGCGCGAAGCAGTCCAGCGCCGCCAACGTGCCGAATTCGAAATAGGTGAGCGAGGTGGCACCGCGCGCCTGGTCGATGCGCTCGAATGCAGCGCACAAAGCCACATCATCCGCTTCCCGGCCGCACACACGCACACGTTCGTTGTAGCGCAACAGATGCGGCGAAGTATAGACACCGACCCGGTAACCCGCCGCGCCGAGAATACTCTCCAGCAGTGTCGCGCACGAACCCTTGCCATTGGTGCCAGCGATACTGATCACCGTGGTCGCGGGCCGGCCCAGGCCCATGACGGCAGCCACCGACGCCACGCGTTCCAGCCCCATGTCGATGGCATTGGGGTGCAGGTTCTCCTGCCAGGCGAGCCACTCGGTAAGGGAGTCAAAGCGCATAAAAAGGTACTGGCAACCAGCTCTGTCCTCTCTCCCTCCGGTAGAGGGCTGGGGTGAGGGGCCCTTGCTTCATCCCCTCATCCTGTCCTTATTCCGAAAAGAGAAGAGACGTTTCTTCAATCCTGTGTACAGCAGACTGGCGCGCTGCGCCAATATTCAGAACTCGGTTCGCTGCCTCACGGCACCGGTTGCTGCGTCAGCATTGCCAGCAGGCTGGCGATGGTATCGCGCATATCACGGCGGTCCACGATCATGTCGATGGCGCCGTGTTCGAGCAGGAATTCGCTGCGCTGGAAGCCTTCGGGCAGAGTTTCGCGCACGGTCTGCTCGATGACGCGCGGACCGGCGAAACCGATCAGCGCCTTAGGTTCGCCGATGTGAATGTCACCGAGCATGGCCAAGCTTGCCGAAACGCCGCCCATGGTCGGATCGGTGAGTACCGAGATGTACGGGATACCGCGCCTGGACAGCCGCGCCAGCGCCGCGCTGGTCTTGGCCATCTGCATCAGCGACAGCAGCGCTTCCTGCATGCGAGCGCCGCCACTGGCGGAGAAGCACACCAGCGGGATTTCCTGATCGAGACAGGTATCGACCGCGCGCACGAAACGCTCACCGACCACCGAACCCATGGAGCCACCCATGAAACCGAACTCGAAGGCCGCGGCCACCAGGCCGATGCCCTTGACCTGCCCCTGCATGACGATCAGCGCATCCTTCTCGCCGGTTTTTTTCTGCGACAGGACTAGTCGCTCGCGGTACTTGCGGCTGTCCTTGAATTTCAGCGCATCGACCGGTTCCAGCGTGGCACCGATTTCATGGCGCGGTTCGGGGTCGAGGAAACTGTCCAGGCGCTGACGTGCGCCGATGCGCATGTGGTTTGCACACTTCGGACAGACGTCCAGATTGCGTTCCAGCTCGGCACGGTACAGCACCGCATTGCAGACATCGCATTTGTTCCACAAGCCTTCCGGTACTGCGCGTTTGCTGGTAGCGCCGTCGGTGCGGATACGGGTAGGCAGCAGTTTTTCGAACCAGGTCATAGTTATGAAACCAAGATAAAAGGGTAAAGATAATAGAGAAAAGTAATATCCTTCACTTTTATCTTTTCCCTTTTATCTTTTCTCTACTCGTCTCGTCCATCGCCAGACGCATCTGCGCAATCACAGCGGGGATCTCGACGAGCAGCCGTTCGGGTTGCCCGGCCAGTTCGCCGAGCAGGCGGACGATCGCGCTGCCGACGATCACAGCGTCGGCGATATCGGCGACGCGCGCTGCGCTCTCTGCGTCCTTGATACCGAAGCCCACGCCTACCGGCAGTGACGTGACGGCGCGGATCTCGTCGAGCTTGCGCGCCACGCCTTCCACATCCAGGCTAGCGGCACCGGTGACACCCTTCAGAGAGACATAATATACGAAGCCGCTGGCGGCTGCCGCGATACGTGCGATGCGCGCGGCGGTGCTGTTGGGCGCCAGCAGGAAGATCGGATCGATATCCGCCGCGCGCAGAGCCGTTGTGAAATCGTTGGCTTCCTCAGGCGGCAGATCGACGGTCAGCACGCCGTCCACGCCGGCGGCCCGCGCGGCCGTGGCAAAGGTCTCGTAACCCATGATCTCGAAGGGATTGAGATAGCCCATCAGGACCACCGGCGTTGCCTGGTCCTTGGTGCGGAAGCTGCGCACCATGTCGAGCACCTGGATCAGATTCACATGATGACTGAGGGCGCGTTCATGGGCGGCCTGAATGACCGGGCCGTCGGCCATGGGATCGGAGAACGGCACGCCGAGCTCGAGGATGTCGGCGCCGGCGTCGACCAGGGCATGCAGCAGCGGCACGGTAACGTGCGGCTCCGGGTCGCCGGCAGTGACATAGGGGATCAGTGCCTTGCGGCCGGCGCCGCGCAGCATGGCGAAACGGGCTTCGATACGACTCATACCTGTATGCCTTCGCGTGCCGCCACGGTGTGGATATCCTTGTCTCCACGGCCGGACAGATTGACGATGATGAGCTGATCCCGCCGCATGGTCGGCGCGAGTTTCATCGCATAGGCCAGTGCATGACTCGATTCCAATGCCGGGATGATGCCTTCGATACGCGTCAATGCATGGAAGGCGGCCAGCGCCTCTGCATCACTGATGGCAACATATTGCGCGCGTCCGCTGTCCTTGAGCCAGGCATGTTCGGGCCCTACGCCGGGATAATCCAGCCCCGCCGAAATCGAATGCGTCTCGATGATCTGACCATCGGCGTCTTCGATCAGATAGGTACGATTACCGTGCAGTACGCCGGGCTTGCCGGCGCACAAGGTCGCCGCATGGCGACCGGTGGCGATACCGTCGCCGGCGGCCTCCACGCCATACATCGCGACGCTCTGGTCGTCGAGAAACGGATAGAACAGACCGATGGCGTTCGAGCCGCCACCGACGCAGGCGATCAGCGCATCGGGCAGGCGACCTTCCTGTTCCTGAATCTGCGCGCGCGCCTCGCGACCGATGATGGCCTGGAAATCGCGCACCATGGCGGGATACGGGTGCGGACCGGCCACCGTGCCGATGATGTAAAACGTATCGTCGACATGGGTGACCCAGTCGCGCATCGCTTCATTAAGCGCATCTTTCAGCGTGCGCGAGCCGGAAGTGACAGGAATCACCTCGGCGCCGAGCAGGCGCATGCGATAGACGTTGATGGCCTGACGCTGAATGTCCTCGGCGCCCATGTAGACCACGCAGTCCATGCCGAAGCGCGCCGCGACGGTCGCGGTAGCGACGCCGTGTTGGCCGGCGCCAGTCTCGGCGATGACGCGGCGCTTGCCCATGTACTTGGCGAGCAAGCCCTGGCCGATGGTGTTGTTGATCTTGTGCGCACCGGTGTGATTCAGATCTTCGCGCTTGAGATAGATGCGCGCGCCGCCGAGTTGTTCGCTCCAGCGTTTGGCGAGATACAGCGGCGAGGGCCTGCCGACGTAATGGGTCAGGTCCCAATCGAGATCAGCCAGAAACTGCGTATCATTGCGCCGCCGCTCATAAGCCAGTCGCAGTTCTTCGAGCGGCGCCATCAAGGTCTCGGGGACGAAGCGGCCGCCGTAGGGACCGAAATGGCCATTGGCATCCGGCAGCGCCGTTTGCGGCAGATTACTCAGTGGTGTCGACACGCTGTACCTCGCTCAGGAATGCACTGATCTTGGCGGCATCCTTGACGCCCTTGGAAAGTTCCACACCGCTGCTCACATCCACGCCGTAGGGGCGTACCCGCTGGATCGCCTCGGCGACATTGCCCGGCTCCAGGCCACCGGCGAGTATCAATGGGCGATCGAAATTGCGCGGTACCTGCGCCCAGTCGAATGTCTGGCCGGTGCCACCCGGCACGCCCTCCCGGTGCGCATCGAGCAGAAAACCCGCCGCGTCCGGATAGGCACGCGCATAGCCTGCGACATCCATATCCACGCGCATGCTGATCGCCTTGAGATATGGCCGCCCGTAGCTGCCGCAATCGGCGCCGCATTCATCGCCGTGGAATTGCAGCAGGTCGAGTGGCAGCGCATCAAGTACCGCACGCACCGTCTCGGGCCGCGCATCCACGAACAGCCCGACCGCACTGACGAACGGCGGCAGCGCAATGACAATGGCGCGTGCCTGCTCGATACCGATGGCCCGCGGACTACGCTCGTAAAACACCAGACCGATGGCATCGGCACCCGCACCGGCCGCCGCAAGTGCATCCTCGACACGCGTGATACCGCAAATTTTAACCCGGGTGCGCATGCTCAAGACAGTTTGTCGGAGGTTTTCAGGCTAGCGAAAGGGCTGGTAAGAGTAGCAGAAAGGCGCCGCGGATGGCAGCACGTGGCGTATTCAGTTGTTCCGACAACGGGTTCCTAACAGCCTCTTACAAAATGCAACTGATCACGGAGCAAGACCGTCCAGGGCATTTCCGGCACTCCCCGTGGTAAATGCTTTCTGAAAATCATTTTATTAGCCGTTCCAAACAATGCCCGGTGACACACCGACCGCCTGCGGATCCGGCATGTGTGGCAGCGCGAACTCTGCGGGATATTCCACGGCGACCAGATACAATCCCTGCGGCGGTGCGGTCACCCCGCCAAGGCGACGGTCGCGACCTTCCAGCACTTCGCGCGCCCAGTCCGGTTCGCGCTCACCGTAACCAATGGTCATCAGTACGCCGGCGATATTGCGCACCATGTGATGCAGGAAGGCATTCGCCTGCAAATCGATGTTCAGATAATCGCCGTGTCGCGTTACGGTCAGCTGCCGCATCACGCGCACCGGACTTTTGCTCTGGCATTGTAGAGCGCGATAGGCGGTGAAATCATGTTCGCCGAGCAGGTGCGCCGCCGCCGCGTTCATACGCGCGACGTCCAACGGTCGCATCTGCCAGCTGATGCGATTGCGCAACAACGCGGAACGAGTCGGCTGATTCAGAATCACGTAACGATACTGTCGGGCGGTCGCACTGAAGCGAGCGTGGAAGGTTTCCGTCACCGGCTGCGCCCAGCGTACGCTCACATCCGGCGGCAACAGGGTGTTGCTGCCCAGCGTCCAGGCACGTGGGCTGCGCGGCGCGGCACTGTCGAAATGTACCACCTGACAGGTCGCATGCACGCCGGTGTCGGTGCGTCCCGCACAGACCACCTTGACAGGATGCGCCGCCACGGACGACAGCGCCTGTTCAACGGCGCTCTGCACGGTGCGCACACCGGACTGTTGCGTCTGCCAACCGTTGAAGCCGGAGCCGTCGTATTCGATGCCGAGTGCAATTCGCATAAGCTGATAAAGGAAGGTCCGAAAAACCCATCAACCGCCAAGGACGCCAAGAGCACCAAGATATTTCCCCTTGAATTTCAAAACAGATTTTCTTGGCGTCCTTGGTGGTTCAAATAATAAATCAGGGCTACTTTCAGTGAATAGCCAGGACAACGGCTTTGCGTCTGCAGTGCCGCGCAGAAGACAGGGTGCAATATTACAAGGCCACGGGCAGTTCACCGAGACAATCGCTCGCCGTGCCGGACGTACTATCGACTCACGTATCAAAGCGTCCAGGCCAACAGTGCGGCCAATGCCAGCGGGTACAACCACTGATACCAGGGTGGGCGTTGCGCGGTGACGATAGCGACACTGCTGCCGGGCTGCCGGGCTGCCTGATCCAGCGCCCCCTGAAAGGCGCGTGCGGCGATTTGCCCGAAGCGCGTCGCGGCATTGCCCTGCAATCCCTGATACAGCGTCGGCGTCATCGCCCCCGCCAGTTGCGGCACGGCTTCCAGTGTCAGAGTCAGGCGCAGCGCCAGGCGTTCCCGCGACACCCCGATGATCCGCAATGGCCGCGCCAGCCAATAGAGCGCCGCCAGCAATTGCGGCCGCGCCGTGACCAGCATCAGCAACTGTGCCGCCATCGCGATCAGTAGCAGTGAGCCTCCACGCAGCATGCCTTCGATCAGTCCTTCCCGGGTGGGCGATGCCGCGCCCAGAACCGGCCACAAGACGCTGCCGGGTGTGAACCAGCCGTAGACTACCAGTAGCGAGATCAGCAACCAGCGCAAGCGCCGGAACAAACCGAGCGGCGTGCGCCAGTTTGCTTCGGGCAGTCGTATCAGTAGCAACGCGAGACCGGCGGCGACGATCAGGATGACGGACAGTTTACCGCGCGCCAAGAAAGCGGCAGCGATCAGAAAAACGGCGATGCGGATGACAGGATGCACGAATGATACTGTGACGTTGAACTCGCGGGGGCAGCCGCCGACACTACCACCCCTGACCGAATTAACCAGTGATTTTCTGCAACAGTTGCCGCGCCTCGCCCTGCTGCGTCTCATTGCCTTCCTGCAGGACTTCGCCGAGGATGCTGCGCGCCCCTTCCGGATCACCCATATCGATATAGGCTCGCGCAAGATCGATCTTGGTGCCGACCTCGTCCAGGGCATCTTCCACCGGCTCGCCGTTTTTTCCGACAGCATGGTTCGCGGGTTCCTGCACGGGACTTTCCGATGTAGCCGTGCCGGCGCCTGCATTGAAGCCATGACTGTCGGGCGTGGTGGTAGCTGCTGTAGTTGTGGTGTCAGTAGCTGCAGGCACAGTAGTATCTGTTTCTCCGAACAGCAAACTGTAG
>JBBQDK010000126.1:0-9040 GCA_038319625.1 Gammaproteobacteria bacterium | reverse complement strand
GGCTATGGCCGTGCCGGTCGCGCGGCTGGAAGAAGTGGCCGCGCTGGTGAGCGCCTGTGCGGAGGTCAACCACAATTACGAACGCGAGCACGCCTTCAATCTCTGGTTTGTCGCGGCCGCCCCGGACGAGGCAAGGCTTGCCACCGTGTTGGCGGATATCGCGCGGCGCACCGGCATCGCGGTCATGGCGCTGCCGATGCTCGAGGATTATCACATCGACCTGGGATTCGATCTGCGATGGACTTAGATCGACAGTTGCAAACAGCGAGTCGCGATTTGCGAGGTGATCGCGCCGATACGCAACTGATCGCGGCGATCCAGAACGGCCTGCCGCTGTCCGCGCGGCCGTATGCCGATATCGGCGAGCGTATCGGCCTGAGCGAAGCGGACGTCATCGCGCGCATCGCGGCCTTGCAGCAACAGGGCACGATCAAGCGTCTGGGTGTGGTGGTGCGACATCACGAGCTCGGTTATCGCGCCAATGCCATGGTGGTCTGGGATGTGCCGGACAAGCATGTCGCCACGCTCGGGCGTTGCCTGGGCGGCTTTGATTTCATCACGCTCTGCTATCGTCGGCCACGCCGCCTGCCGGATTGGCCCTACAATCTGTTTTGTATGATCCACGGTCAGGACCGACAGGCCGTGCTCGATCAAGTGGCATTCCTGGTGACGCGCTGTGATTTGCAGGACATCCCGCAACGTGTCTTGTTCAGCAAGCGCCGATTCAAGCAGCGTGGCGCGATTTACAGCCCACAGATGCCAGTGCCCGGTGGTGCGTGATGGCTGACACGGTCTCCTCACAAACTTCCGGCATGGATCAACTCGACCGAGCCATCATCAATACACTGCAGGGTTGTTTCCCGGTCTGCGACCGGCCCTTCGCCGTCGTGGCCGAGCGCCTGGGTATCGGTGAGGCGGAGTTGATCGAGCGCCTGCGCGCGCTTCTCGATCGGGGTCTGCTGAGTCGATTCGGTCCGATGTATCATGCGGAGCGCCTGGGTGGGGCGCTGACACTGGCGGCGTTGCGCGTGCCGGTAGCCGATTTCGATACGGTAGCAGCACTGGTCAATGCCCATCCGGAAGTTGCGCACAACTATGCACGTGAGCATGTATTCAATATGTGGTTTGTGCTCGGCACCGAAACGCCGGAACGTATCGCCACGGTTATCGCCGCCATCGAACACGAGACCGGACTGCAGGTCTACAACATGCCAAAACTCGAAGAGTTTTTTATCGGGCTGTATTTTGAGTTGGATACTGCCGTGGATGAGCAGTGCAGTAACCAGGCGGCCAGCCAATGATCGACGCCACGGATCGCGATATTATCCAGGCCACCCAGGCCGGGCTGCCGCTCACGCCGCAACCGTATCACACGGTTGCTGCACAGCTGGGCCTTGAAGCCAATGATGTGATAGCACGCATGCGTCGCATGCAGGACAAGGGCATCATTCGCCGTATAGGCGCGGTGCCCAATCATTATAAACTCGGCTTTACGGCCAATGGCATGTCGGTATGGGATGTGCCAGACGAGCGCATCGCCGAACTGGGTCGTATGATCGGCGCTTTGGACGGTGTCAGTCACTGCTACCACCGCCCACCCTTTCCGCCGGAGTGGCCCTACACTCTGTTCGCCATGGTGCACGGTCGCAGCCGCGCGGATGTGGAACGGCAGGTGCAGGATATCGCGGTGTTGCTGGGAGCGGATGATCGCGGGCACGCGATTTTATACAGCACGCGGATACTCAAGAAGACCGGCTTGCGGATCGCCGGATGACTATTTTAACCGGGCTTGATCTGCAACAAGGATCAACGTCCACGGCCGTGTAGACTGAGTCTCGGCTCAATCGACGGGAATGCCGCATGTTCCGTATTTCACAATACCTGCGCGAAATCGCCAACCCGGCCCCGCTGGTTCCGGCCCGCAAGCCACCGGGTCCGGTGGTGATCTGGAATCTTATCCGACGCTGCAACCTTGCTTGCAAGCATTGCTATTCGATTTCCGCCGATCACGATTTCGTCGGCGAGTTGAACACGCAGGAAGTATTCGATGTCATGGACGACCTCAAGGCCTTCGGTGTGCCGGTGCTGATTCTCTCCGGCGGCGAACCCTTGCTGCGTCCCGACATCTGCGAGATATCGAAACGCGCCAAGGCCATGAGGTTCTATGTCGGCCTGTCGACCAACGGCACGCTGATCGACAATACCAATATCGATGCCATCGCCGCCGTCGGTTACGACTACGTCGGTATCAGCATCGACGGCCTGCGGGACACACATGATAAATTCCGCCGTCTCGACGGTGCCTTCGATGCCTCGATGGCCGGTATTCGTCTGTGCCGTGAGCGCGGTATCAAGGTCGGTCTGCGCTTCACCATGACGCAGGACAATTATTTCGAGTTGCCCGAAATGTTGAAGTTGATGGAGCGCGAGGACGTCGACAAGTTCTACCTTTCGCACCTGAACTATGCCGGCCGTGGCAATCGCAACCGCAAAGATGACACCGTGCATGTCATGACTCGCGACGCCATGGATCTGCTGTTCGACACCTGCTGGAATGATGTGCAAGCCGGTCGGCACCGTGAGTTCGTCACCGGCAACAACGACGCCGACGGCGTCTACCTGCTGTTCTGGGTGCGCAAGCACTTTCCGCACCTGGCCGATCACATGCGCACCAGGCTGGCGCAATGGGGCGGCAACTCCTCCGGCGTCAATATCGCCAACATCGACAACCTCGGTGTCGTGCATCCCGACACCTTCTGGTGGCATTATCCGCTCGGCAATGTCCGCGATCGGCCGTTCTCAGCGATCTGGCCGGATGTTTCCGATCCACTGATGGCCGGCTTGAAAGCGCGGCCACGCCCGCTCAAAGGCCGCTGCGGTGCTTGCCGTTACCTCGATATCTGTGGCGGCAACACCCGCGTGCGTGCACATCAACTCACCGGCGATGCCTGGGCGGAAGATCCGGCCTGCTATCTGAGCGATGCGGAGATCGGCGTCGCACCGGGCGGCGAGCGTGTACAGGTCACGCCATATCGCCGTAGCGTTGGGCGGCCACAGTAAAGAATATTTTTGAACTGCCAAGGACGACAAGAACGCCAGGAACGACCGATGCAGGAAAAGGCCATGCAAAGCACGTACTCCCGCAGCAATTTCATCTACGCTGCAGTTTCACTGATATTCATGGCATCTCTGATGGTGCAGCCCGTCGCTGCCGACACCGCCGCACTCTTTCAGCAGCATTGTGCGCAATGTCACGGTGCCGATCGTCTGGGCGGTACAGGTCCGGCGCTGCTGCCGGAGAATCTGGAACGGCTGAAACCGGCCGGTGCGGTGCGCACTATCAGCGCGGGTCGCGCGGCGACCCAGATGAGACCCTTCGCCAGCAAGCTGTCAGGGCAGCAGATTCAGGAGCTGGTCGATTTCATCTTTACCCCGCTGGCCCGGGAACCGCACTGGGGGCTGGCCGAAATAAATGCCTCGCGGGTGATTCACTTCAAGCCGGGATCCTTGGGCGACAAGCCGGTCTACAAGGCCGATCCGCTGAATCTGTTTCTGGTGGTGGAGCAGGGCGATCATCACGCCACCGTACTGGATGGCGACAAGCTGGTGCCCATCGCACGCTTCGCCACGCGCTATGCCTTGCACGGCGGACCGAAGTATTCGCCGGACGGTCGCTATGTCTACCTGTGTTCACGTGACGGCTGGGTCAGCAAGTTCGACATGTACAACCTCGAGACTGTCGCCGAGGTCCGCGCTGGCATCAATACACGCAACTTGGCGGTATCCGGTGATGGCAGGATAATCATGGTCGGCAATTACCTGCCGCATACCCTGGTGGCCTTGTCCGCAAGCGATCTCTCCGTGTTGAAGATTATCCCGGCGCAGGATGACAAGGGTGTTGGCTCGCGCGTCAGTGCGGTCTACACCGCGCCTCCCCGTCACAGTTTCATTGCGGCACTGAAAGATATTCCTGAGGTCTGGGAAATACCCTACGACGATAGTCACGAGCCGATATATCCCGGTCTTGTGCACGATTACCAGATGGGCGAGGGCATGGCGGCGAAGGGGCCGTTCCCGGTGCGACGCATTCATCTAGACGCCTACCTCGACGATTTCTTCTTTGACCAGGGTTACAAGAACCTGATCGGCGCATCGCGCGACGGCGGAAAAGGCCAAGTGGTGAGCCTGATCGTCGGTCGCAAGATTGCCGATATCGATCTGTCGGGTATGCCGCATCTCGGCTCCGGCATTACCTTCGATTATCACGGCCATCGGGTGCTGGCGACGCCCGATCTCAAGGAGTCAGTGGTCAGTGTCATCGACATGACCGACTGGAAGACCATCAAGCGCATCGAGACTCTCGGCCCCGGGTTCTTTATGCGCAGCAACGAACATACACCATACGCCTGGGTCGACGGCATGCTCGGCAAACATAGCGACACGGTGCAACTGATCGACAAGAACACACTTACTGTCATCAAGCAGCTCACGCCCTCACCCAGCAAGGCCGCCGCACATGTCGAGTTCGACCGCAGCGGACGTTACGCCCTGCTCAGTATCATGGAGATGGCTCCGGACGGTGCGCTGGTGGTTTATGACACCAGGACATTAAAAGAAGTGAAGCGCATCCCCATGAACAAGCCGATCGGCAAGTACAACGTCTGGAACAAGATCCATTACGAGGAAGGAACGAGTCATTGATGACACGATGTGTCCCGGATTTCGTTACGCTCAATCCGGGCTACGGTCGGTTCGTCATTGCCCGTAGGCGCGCAAGCGCTGCACGTCGTGTATCTCCACCTGTTTGCCGCGCACGTTGATGATGCCTGCCTTGGTGAGGTTGCTGAGGATACGCGAGAAGGTTTCCGGTTGGATGGACAGGCGCGAAGCGATGATGCTCTTCGGAGCGTTGAGTTCGATTGCGGCTTTGCCTGTGCTGTCGTCAGGGATTTGCTGTGAGAGGTAATTGATCATCCGGTAGGTGGCGTTCTGCAATGTCAGATGATCGATTTCGTTAAGCCGCATATGCAGGCGCATGCTCATGTCGGCGATCAGACGGAAGCAGGTGTCGGTGGAGTCGCGTAGCAATTGGACAAAACCGCGGTTATCGAACGAATAGAGTTCTGTGGCTGCAATCGCCTCCGCGCTGACCGGATAGTTCTGGCGTTCCATGAACATCACCGCCTCGGCGAAGGTCTGTCCGGCATGCACGATCTCGATGACCTTCTC
The DNA here is from genome assembly GCA_038319625.1 of Gammaproteobacteria bacterium. Lineage (GTDB taxonomy): Bacteria > Pseudomonadota > Gammaproteobacteria > JBBQDK01 > JBBQDK01 > JBBQDK01. The sequence continues at coordinate 3,811 of JBBQDK010000126.1, read as the reverse complement.
GACGCCGTCCAGAGACAGGCGAAAGAGCTTGATCTGGCCGCTGCTGACCAGGAAGAAGCGGTCGGCATGCACGCCATGATCGAACAGGCGCTCACCCTCGGCCAGCTGCAGCACGCGCATGCTTTGTTTGACCTTGGCCATCTGTTCGTCATTGAACCCGGCGAACAGGTAGTTGCGGCGCAGTTCGGTATCAACTGTTGTGTCAGGATTCCGCATCGGTCGGGAGGTCTCGGTGAGGATTATTTGAACTTGTAGTAGGTCGCGTTGAGATAAGCGGCAACGTCGGCAATCTGGGCGGCGTTCCAGTGTTCGCCGGCACCGGTCTGACAGCGCGTCACCTGTTTGGTCAGCTCGGCGCCGGAATGGATTTTACGGTCCTTGCGCGTGTAAATATCCGGCTGATGGCAGGTCTTGCAGACCGAGTCGTGCAGTACCTTGCCCTGGGCAAGGTCGGGCGCAGCCGCAACCGCGGGGCCGGTCAGTAGCAGGGCCAGGATCAATCCCGTAGGGAGACGTGCTATGTACATGGTGGTTTCCTCTGGTGAAGTGTCTTCTGGTCCGGTTCACGCCCGCCTGTCCGGCGACTTGGATGTATTTTGACACAGGTCAAAGTTCACTGATATGCCTTGAGTAAGCTTTAGTCAGGCATTTTTCTTTGTATTACAACCGTAGCGATGCTGTGTTATGAGAATTAGCACCACAGACTCCATAATTCCGTATGATGCCCGACCCTGCCCATCAGCCTTTCGTCGTCGAAGGAGAGGGTGACAGTGTCCTCAAGATCCATTTCGAGACCGAAGAGGCCAAACAGGCCTATATGGTCCTCAAAGTGGAACATCCGGGCGATGATTTCAAAGTCAATTTGAACAATCCGGTCTGAACGACGGCTTCGGGCGTCGGGCTACACGGGAAGGGCCCGACCGACAGAGGACAAAGTAAGAGCTCCGCCGTGCCTGGGCAGAGCCGAATTCAGCTTCGTATCATTCAGGTGACACTCGATGAGGAGTAGCGTAGTGCGTTGTTCCAGATGAAAGTGCTGCGAGAGCGTGCTTGAGCGACGCATCACCAGCCCGGCTTCGTCACAATGCGTCACCACTATTGATACAATGGCATATAAAGGATAACGAATCATGGCCCGAGCTTCTGAACCCATCGATACCTCCGCTGCGATCAATACCGCCTTGCAGGCCGAAAGGGATGCATTGCAGGATGTCGCCGCAGCCATGGTGGAAGCGCAGCGTTTGCTCGAGCAGGCACGCAGCCGTGCCCAGCATATCGTCGACCGTGCCGACACCCGTATCACGCGCGTGCATGCGCGCTGCGGCCGCCTGGTTATGGAGCGCGTCAACGTACTGCGCAAACAGGAGGCCGGACTGCGGACCAATAAACCCTGGAGCGAGCTGAACCAGAAGCAGATCGACAGCGTCATCGCGCAGGTAGCCGCCGCGCTGACCGGTGCCGATGACGCAACCCCGGCTGAGGAATCGACGCGTGGACCGGCACGCTGAATTCGGCTATGCCCAGGCACGGTTGCAGGCGCATCACGCGGCGCGGCCCGATGAGAGTGCCTGGCGCCGAATCGAGTCGATCGGCGAACTCGCGACTTTTTTGCAGGACGCGCGTACCGGCAGTCTGCGTCCCTGGGTGCTGGGGTTGAGCGCCGACGTCGATGCGCATGTACTGGAGTTCACGCTGCGTCAGCAATTGCGCGCATATATCGACGCTGTGGCGAGCTGGCAGCCTGTGCGTTGGCGCGCTGCGCTGCGCTGGACACGCATTCTGCCGGACCTGCCGTTGTTGCAACATCTCCTGAGCGGTGGACTCCCGCCGGACTGGCTGCGCCATGATCCGCTATTTGGTCCGGCACATCGCGATGATGGCTCGATCCACTGGGAGGTGCTGCAAACGATCGGTTACATGCCCCTGTTGACCGCATGGCAGCAGGGTATACCATTGGCTCAGGCATGGACCGAACACTGGCACACGCTCTGGCCGGACACGCCCGCGCCGGTGCGTGCGGCACTCGCTGCGCTGGTCGCCGTGCTTGCCGATTATATGCAAGCACTGGTCATCGATGATGTTGCGCACGGAGTGACGGCACGTGATGTATTGGCGCTGCGACTGACCCGCCTGTTTCGCCGTTACACGAACCAGCCGGCGGCCGGTTGCAGTCATCTTGCGCTGGTTGCGCTTGACGTGCAGCGATTGCGCGGCGCAGTGCTGCGTCGCAAATTGTTGCCGATGCTGACGGAACACGTGTCATGAGCCTGCGGCCGAAGCCGGCGTGCTGGTTCGAACTGCTGACCGTTCCCGATGATCTGGCGCGCGCGCTCGAAGCACTGGCGCGTACCGGCGCGATTGAACTGGAGACGCGCGCGGAACCCACCGCACATGCCAGCCTGCCCGCGCTGCATGATCAGCTGCTGCAATACCGCGCCCTGGCGCAGCGCTATCAAGCGCACTGGCCACAGAGCGGTCTGCAGGCCTCGAGCGCTCCCGGCAGTCCCGCGCGGCAGTTCGATGCGGCGTTGACTCAACTGCTGGCCTGGTCTGTGGAGGCCAAAACGCTGGTGCATCGCAGCGAGGTGCTGCAGGCCGAGCAGACCCATCTGCACTTGCTAGCGGAAATGCTCGCCGCCGTCGATGACTCGGCGGTGGATTTCACGCTGATAGCCAACGCCGGCCCGGCGCTGCACACCCGGCTACTGGTTTTACCGCCGCAAACCCGTCTCGACAGTGTGCCGGGCGATGTGTTACGGCTGCGTGTTACTACACTGCAGCATACCTTTCTGCTTGCGATAGCTCCGCCCGCCGTGCTGCTGACGTTGGAACGTGAACTGACAGCAGTGAAAGGTCGTGGTATCCCGCTGCCTGCATGGTTGTCGGGAAATGCCGGTGAAGTTGCAGCGCAAGTGGCGCATCGTCTCGCAGTCGTCGATGCCGCCATAAAGCAGCACCATGCCGAGATTGACGTGTTGAACCGCAAGCATGAACTGCATACTGCGCTTGGCGACATTCATCGACTCGAATGGCTGCTCATGCATGTTGCACAACTGCCAGTGAGTGACAACTTTGTCTGGGTGACCGGCTGGACCAGCGATATCGATGGTGCGCAACTACAGGCTGCCCTGGACCGCGCCAGTGTACGTGGTGTGCTCGGATTCCCGCGCGCACCGAATACGCATGCACCGATGGTGTTGCGCAACTGGCGCTGGGTGCGGCCATTCGAAATGTTCGTGCGTCTGCTCGGCATACCGTCGGGTACCGAAGCCGATCCCAGTGTGCTGCTGGCACTGGTAGTACCCTTGTTGTTCGGTTATATGTTCGGCGATGTCGGACAGGGACTGATGCTGCTGATCATCGGCTTGTATTTTCAGCGACGCATGCCCGCGTTACGTCTGCTGGTGAGTGGTGGTGCTGCGGCGATCGCGTTCGGTTTCGTGTTCGGCAGTGTGTTCAGCCGCGAAGATCTGCTCACACCTTTGTGGGTCCAGCCGATCGAGCAGCCCTTGCCGGTCCTGATGGTGCCACTGGTGGCCGGCGCGGTACTGTTGCTGATCGGCCTGCTGCTCAATGCCGTCGAGTCCTTGTGGCGCGGTGAAGGCCGCGCCTGGTTGCTCACCGAGGCGCCGTTGCCGCTGCTGTATCTGGCTGCGGTTGCGGCGCTGTATGATCGGCGCGCCCTGTATGTCATGCTACTCGGCCTGGTTTGGCAGTTTCTCGGCAGCGCTTGGGAAGGACGGCAACAGGCCGTGCTGTCAGGCCTGGCCGGTCTGGGAGGGTTGGTCGAGCATATCGCGCAACTCATCAT
>JBBQDK010000125.1:0-9144 GCA_038319625.1 Gammaproteobacteria bacterium | reverse complement strand
GCTTTGAAAGCTTGGCTATGGAGCAGGATTACCCGTTGGCTGGTCACCGAGCACCCCGGGCATGGCCTGCCGTTGTGTGATTTCGACCGGGTGCGGGTCGAGATCCGGCTCGGCGATGTGCTGCTGGTGGAAGGCCGCAGCCGCGTCAGTGAGATCATCAAGCTCATCACGCAAAGTCCCTGGACCCATTCGGCGCTTTACATTGGTCGCCTGAACGACATCGAGGATCCGCAACTGCGCGAATTCGCCGCCAGCTTTCATCACGGCGATCCGCGTGAACAATTGGTCATCGAAGGCCTGCTTGGCTCAGGCACCATTATCAGCCCGCTGAGCAAGTATCGCGATCTACACACTCGTATCTGCCGGCCCCGGGGCCTGTCCTATGAGGATGCGCAGAATGTGATCAACTTTACGCTCGGTCATCTCGGGCACGACTACAATGTACGTCAGTTGCTCGATTTGGCGCGCTTCATGTTTCCTTATGGCGTTCTGCCACGGCGTTGGCGGTCCAGCCTGTTTGAACACAATGCCGGCGATCCGACCCGCACCGTGTGTTCGTCGATGCTGGCGGCCGCATTTTCGTCGGTGCAGTTCCCGATCCTGCCGGTGATCCAGCATACTCAGGACGGCCGTGTGCGATTGCTCAAGCTCAACTTCAAGCTACACACGCCGCGCGATTTCGATTACTCACCCTACTTCGATATCATCAAATATCCGTTCTTCGAACACGATGATCTGACCTTCTACAGGCGCCTGCCCTGGGACGAGGAAGGCGTGATGTGCAACAGCCCTGACGACTGTTACCTGCCTTCGGCAATTGCCGCTTCGACCAGCGAGTCGGCCACTACGGGTAGTGAAGAATTGAGTGACGCCGCATTCCTTCCGCGCGCATCCTGGTCGCCGTTGTCACTGCGTTCATGGCTGATGCGCTCACGGCACTGAAGAAATGGACATCTACACGACACTTATTATCATTATCCTGACCAGCGGCGCACTGCTGTTTCTGCGGGCTTCACTCTGGTTGTGGAGCGTGGTTACTATGACCTGTCTCGCGGCCTGTACCTATTGGTCGTCGACACTGTTCGGAGTGGTGTTGCTCTGGCTGCTATTTCTGCCACTGCTTGTACTGCTGAATCTGTACCCCTTGCGCCGTCGCCTGCTCAGCGGGCCGGTGCTGGCCAGGTTCCGCCGAGTCTTGCCGAGCATGTCGCCCACCGAGCGCGAAGCATTGGAGGCAGGCACGGTCGGCTGGGATGGAGAATTGTTCAGCGGTCATCCCGACTGGGGAGCGCTACTGGACTACCCCATTCCGCAACTCACAGCTGAAGAGCAGGCGTTTCTCGACGGACCGGTGGAAGAGTTGTGCCGCATACTTGATGACTGGCAAATCACGCAGGAGTTGCATGATCTGCCGGTACCGGTGTGGGAGTTTCTCAAGCGTAAAGGCTTCTTCGCCCTGATCATCCCGAAGCGATACGGCGGGCTTGATTATTCGGCGCTGGCTCATTCGGCCATTGTAGTAAAGATTTCTTCACGTAGCATCAGCGCGGCCGTCACTGCCATGGTGCCGAATTCACTCGGCCCGGCCAAGTTGCTGCTGCAGTACGGCACCGAGGCGCAGAAAGACCATTATCTGCCGCGTCTGGCCGCAGGCGTGGATGTGCCCTGCTTTGCGCTTACCAGTCCGGAGGCCGGCAGTGATGCGGCGGCGATGACCGATTATGGCGTGGTATGTCGCGGTAACTTCAAGGGAGAGCACAACGTGCTTGGCATCCGTCTCAACTGGAACAAGCGCTACATTACGCTCGGACCGGTGGCGACAGTACTGGGGCTGGCTTTCAAGCTCTACGATTCCGAGCATCTGCTCGGGGACAAGCCAGAACTCGGTATCACGCTGGCACTGATCCCCACCGATACGCCCGGCGTTGCGATAGGCAAGCGACATTTTCCGCTCAGTCAGGCCTTTCAGAACGGGCCCAACAGCGGCACGGATGTCTTCATTCCACTCGATTGGATTATCGGCGGTGTCGAACGTGCCGGACAAGGCTGGCGCATGTTGATGGAGTGTCTGGCCGATGGCCGAGCGATTTCTCTGCCGGCTCTGAGTGCTGGCGCGGGCAAGCTGGTGTGCCGCGCGACCGGTGCCTATGCGCGGGTGCGTACACAGTTTCATCAACCCATCGGTCGCTTTGAAGGCGTCGAGGAAGCGCTGGCGCGTATCGCCGGTTTCAGTTACCAGATGGACGCCGCGCGGCTGCTCACAACAACGGCACTTGATCAGGGCGAGAAACCGTCGGTGATTTCCGCCATCGTCAAATATCATCTCACCGAGCGCATGCGCCGCGTCGTCAACGACGCCATGGATATTCACGGCGGCTCGGGCATCTGTCTCGGTCCACGCAATATTCTCGGCCGTGTCTATCAAGCTGTACCGATCAGCATCACCGTCGAGGGTGCGAACATCCTGACGCGTAGCCTGATCATCTTCGGTCAAGGTGCGATGCGCTGTCATCCATATGTTTTCGACGAGATGCGGGCCGCTGCCGACCCCGATGCCGAGCGTGGGCTGCGTAACTTCGACCGGGCATTGTTCGGCCATATCGGATTCACGCTCGGCAATGCCTTGCGCAGTCTGCTGTTCGGTCTGACAGACGCGCGGCTTGCGGTGGCACCCATGCACGGCATGCCACGGCGCTATCTGCAACAGGCCAGTCGTATGAGCGCGGCCTTCGCGCTGGCGGCCGATTTCGCCATGTTGGTGATGGGCGGTACCTTGAAGCGTCGTGAACGTCTCTCGGCACGCTTCGCCGACGTGCTCAGCCATCTTTATTTGTTGTCAGCCACGATAAAGCGTTTTCATGAACAAGGGCAGGCCCCCGAAGACGCAGCGTTACTGCACTGGGCCTGCCGTGATTCGCTCTATGCCATGCAACAGGGGCTCGACGGCATCCTGCGCAATTTCCCCAACCGTATCGTCGCCGTGCTACTGCGCACACTGATCTTTCCCCTCGGACGGCGCTATCGCAAGCCTGATGACCGGCTTGATCATGCTGTGGCCGGGTTGCTGCTCACGCCCGGCGCCGCGCGCGATCGACTCAGCGCCGGCATTTACCTGCCGGACACTGACAATGAACCGCTGGCGCGGCTCGAAAACGCATTGCACAAGGTGCTCGCAGCCGAGCCCATAGAGCAGAAACTGCGCCACGCCCGCGTGCTCGTTGACACACTGCCGCCAGATGCGGATAAGATGCTGGATCGTGCTGTCGGGGCTGGTATCATCTCCGCACAAGAGGCTGAGCAGTTACGCAGCACGACAGCAGCCAGGAAGGATGTATTGCAGGTCGATGAATTCCCGCCAGATCACTGGTGTCAGGAGCCGCAGGCATGGCGCAAGTCCCCGGATACGGAACGGGCCAGACAATCTATATAGTCGACGGCAGCCGCACGCCCTTCCTCAAGGCGCGTGGCCGTCCCGGTCCGTTCAGTGCGGCGGATCTGGCGTTGGCAGCTGCACGTCCCTTGCTCTCGCGACAGCACTTTCCGCCCGATGCAATCGATGAAGTGATTCTCGGCTGCGTCATGCCAGGGCCCGACGAAGCGAATATCGCGCGTATCGTCAGCCTGCGACTCGGTCTCGGTGAACGCGTGCCGGCCTGGACCGTGCAACGCAATTGTGCCTCCGGCATGCAGGCTCTCGATTGTGCCGCACAGTCCATCGCGCAGGGCCGTGCCGAGTTGGTGCTCGCGGGCGGTGTCGAGGCAATGAGCCATGCGCCCGTGCTGTTGGCACCCGCCATGGTCAATTGGCTGGCCGATTGGTATGCGGCGCGCAATCTCGTCACACGCCTCAAGACCCTCGGTCGACTGCGACCTGCGCATCTGAAACCCGTCATCGCGCTGTTACGTGGGCTTACCGATCCGGTGGTCGGCCTGTCCATGGGCCAGACTGCCGAAAATCTCGCGCAGCGTTTCAATATTACCCGCGAACAGATGGATGCTTATGCCGTCGAGAGTCATCGACGTCTGGCGAACGCACAGCGCGAAGGCCAGCTCGGCGGTATCGAGGTACTGTACGATCGCGACGGCAATTATTTTTTCGCCGATGACGGCTTGCGCCGCGATAGCAACATGGATCAACTCGCCAGACTCAAACCGGTCTTCGACAAACCCTTCGGTCTGGTGACCGCCGGCAACAGCGCGCAGATTACTGATGGTGCGGCCTGTCTGATACTGGCCAGTGCAACCGCTGTGGAGAAATACAAGCTGCCTGTGCTGGGAAAACTGATCGACTGCAACTGGGCCGGCCTCGATCCCGCGCAGATGGGTTTGGGTCCGGTGTATGCGATGGCGCCACTGCTGGCCCGTAACGGTCTGCGCAGCGGTGATATCGATTACTGGGAAATCAACGAAGCCTTCGCCGCGCAAGTGTTGGCCTGTCTCGCGGCCTGGGACGACGCCGCTTTCTGCCGCGATGAGCTGCATCTCGATGCACCGCTCGGCAATATTGGCCACGCGCATCTGAATGTCGATGGCGGAGGCGTCAGTCTGGGTCACCCGGTCGGCGCCAGCGGCGCACGCATCGTGCTGCAGCTGCTGCACGTCCTGAAACGCAATAACGCCAGACGCGGTGTCGCCAGCCTGTGCATCGGCGGCGGCCAAGGCGGTGCGATGCTGGTAGAGGCGCACAATCAATGAAACAGTTAAACGCAAAGGCGCAAAGGACGCAATACTTATGGAAGAATCCCTCTTATACAGTCTTTGCGCGCTCTACGTCCTTTGCGTCTTTGCGTTGGGCAGTTGAACAGTTGACGGGATCGGTCCATGACAGACGCGGCATCTAATCACTGGCGACTGATCAGCGATGCCGACGGCATCGCCTGGCTGCATTTCGACAAAGCGGATGGCAGTACCAATATTTTGTCGTCGGCCACGCTGGCTGAACTCGATACACAACTGACCGCGTTGGCGGCTCAGCCACCACGTGGTCTGGTGATTCTGTCCGATAAAGGTAACGGCTTCATCGCCGGTGCCGACGTCAAGGAATTCACTACACTCACCGACAGTACCGCCGCCACGGCTCTCATCGAACGCGGCCAGGCGGTGATGAACCGGCTTGCGAAGCTGCCTTTTCCGACACTGGCCCTGATTCACGGCTTTTGTCTCGGCGGCGGCTTGGAACTCGCTCTCGCCTGTCGCTACCGCGTCGCCGAAGACGAGTCGCGACTTGGTCTGCCAGAAGTGCGTCTCGGCATCCATCCCGGTTTCGGTGGCAGCGTACGATTGCCACCGCTGGTCGGCGCGCCGGCGGCCATGGACGTAATGTTGAGCGGACGCAGTTTGCGCGCGCGCGCTGCGGTAAAAATGGGCCTGGTCGATTACGCCGTTCCACAGCGGCAATTGTTGCGCGCCGCGCGTCGCATGATTCTGGACGCGCCTGCGCCGCGCCGTGCGCGCGGTTGGAAGGCCTGGACTAATCATCAATGGGTGCGGCCGTTGCTCGCCGCGCTGTTCAGGCAGCAGGTCGCCAAGCGTGCCCGCCCCGATCATTACCCCGCGCCATATGCGCTTATCGAGCTGTGGCGCAAGTATGGCGACCAGCCGGCGCGCATGCTGCCGGAAGAAGCACGTTCAGTCGCAAGGCTTATCGCTGCGCCCACCGCGCAGAATCTGGTGCGTGTATTTCTGCTCCAGGATCGCCTGAAATCACTGGGCCGCGCTGATGATTTCAGGCCGCAACATGTGCACGTGGTCGGTGCCGGCGTCATGGGTGGAGACATTGCTGCCTGGTGTGCCTTGCGTGGTCTGCAGGTGACCTTACAGGATCAGACGCCGGAACGCGTCGCGTCTGCCATCAAACGCGCTTACGGCTTGTTCAGGCAGCAACTCAAATTGCCGCGCCTGATCAATGCCGCGATGGATCGTATGGTACCGGATTGTCATGGTCGCGGCGTGGTCAGCGCCGATGTTGTCATCGAAGCCATCTACGAAAATCGTGAAGCCAAGCAGGCGTTGTACAGTATCCTCGAACCGCAACTGAAACCCGGTGCCTTGCTCGCGACCAATACCTCGAGTATTCCATTGCAGGAGTTGTGCGCCACCTTGCATCAGCCGTCACGGTTGGTGGGACTGCATTTTTTCAACCCCGTGGCGAAGATGCAGTTGATCGAAGTGGTGAGCAGTCCCGATACCGATCCGCAGCAGGCGGCGCGTGCCACTGCCTTCGCCCGTCGCATCGATCGTCTGCCCCTGCCGGTGACCAGTACCCCAGGGTTCCTGGTCAATCGCATCCTTATGCCGTATCTGTTGGAAGCGGTGAATCTCGAAGCCGAGGGTGTGCCCGCCAATCTGATCGACAAAGCCGCGCTCGACTTCGGCATGCCGATGGGCCCGATCCTGCTCGCCGACACTGTGGGTCTGGATATCTGTCTGTCAGTGGCCGATATTCTTGCTCAGGGTCAGGACGATCTGGTGCCGATGCGTTTGCGTGAACGGGTGCTGGCCGGGCGGCTGGGCAAGAAGAGTGGCCAGGGTTTTTACCGGTACCGCAACGGCAAGCCGGTACCGATGCACACAACGAATCGACCACCGGCTTCACCCGATCTCAGCGATCGCCTGATGTTGCGCCTGTTGAACGAGTCCGTCGCCTGCCTGCGCGAAGGCGTGGTCAGCGATGCCGACCTACTCGATGCTGGCGTGATCTTCGGTACCGGCTTCGCACCGTTCCACGGTGGTCCATTGCAGTACATCAGGAGCAGTGGAGTTGCACAATTGCTGGCACGACTGCACATTCTGGAGCAACGTTACGGTTCGCGCTTCACACCGGATGCGGGCTGGTCGACGTTGACGACGGACTGATGCCGCGGCAATTGGATATCATCACGCCCGAAAGCGCCGGCACACTGGCAGGATTGTTTCGCGCCCGCGTCGAGCGTTCACCGAACGCAATCGCCTACCGTCATTGTGAAGCACCTTTGAATGTCTGGCCCGAAACCAGCTGGACACAGATGGCCTTCGAGGTCGCGCGCTGGCAAACGGCGCTGGAAAGCAATGAACTCAAACCCGGCGATCGCGTTGCCATCCTGTTGCGCAATTGCCGCGAATGGGTAATGTTCGATCAGGCGGCCCTGGGTCTTGGTCTGATCGTGGTGCCGCTTTATCTCGACGACAGCCCCGAGAATATCGCCTACATTCTCAATGATGCCAGGGCCAGTGTGGTCTTGCTGGAATCCGCAGAACATTGGCAACGCCTCTATGCGGTGCGTGACCGACTCGACGCGGTGCGCCGCATCATCTCGCTGGACAGTCTGAGCGGCGCACCGCATGACCCACGTTTGCGCTGGGTGCAGGAGTGGCTGCCGGACGATGGCGGCGAATTGCGCAGCCACGACGCTGGACCCGATGAACTGGCCACTATCGTATACACGTCTGGCACCACCGGACGCTGCAAAGGCGTGATGCTGTCGCATCGTAATATTCTCTGGGATGCCCACGCATCACTGCAGTATGTACCGGCATACACTGACGATCTGTTCCTGTCCTTTCTGCCGCTGTGCCATACGCTGGAAAGAACTGTTGGTTATTACCTTGCGATGATGGCGGGCTCAACGGTGGCCTTCTCGCGCTCGATAGCGCAACTTGGGGAGGATTTGGTGGCGGTACGTCCCACGGTGATAATCTCCGTGCCGCGCATTTTCGAACGTGTCTATAACAAAGTTCAGGACCAGGTGCAGCGCAAATCGGCAGTCGCGCGCGCCTTGTTCGATCTGACGGTACGTGCCGGGTGGGCTCGCTTCGAGCATCAGCAGCGACGGGCGGCGCTGCAACCCGTGCAGTTATTATTGCCCCTGCTCCGGCTGCTGGTGGCAAGAAAAGTCCTTGCCAAGCTCGGCGGCCGGCTGCGTGTGGCCATCGTCGGTGGCGCACCGCTGTCCGAGCCATTAGCGCGCTTCTTCATCGGTCTCGGGTTACCATTGATTCAGGGCTATGGGCTTACCGAAAGCAGTCCGGTGATCAGTGCCAATCCGCCGGACGACAATGATCCCGCCAGTGTCGGTGTGCCCCTGAAGGGTCTGGAAACGCGCATCACTGAAAATGGCGAGTTGCTGGTGCGCGGTCCCGGTGTGATGCTGGGTTACTGGAACAACGCCGAAGCCACGGCACAGATGATAGACAGCGATTGTTGGTTGCATACCGGCGATCAGGCGCGTCTGGAAAACAACCATCTCTACATTACTGGCCGGCTCAAGGAGATTCTTGTGCTGGCCAACGGCAAGAAGATTCCACCGACAGAAATGGAACTGGCGATCCTGCTCGATCCCCTGTTCGAGCAGGTAATAGTGGTCGGCGAGGCCAGGCCCTTCCTGAGTGCGCTGATGGTGCCAAATCCCGACCTGTGGATCGATTTGTGCCAGCAACTCGGGCTGGACCCTGACGCCGCCGCGACGTTAAAGGAGCGCGCGCTGTTCAACCTGATTATGGAACGCATCTCACAGCGCGTGCAGAGTTTTCCCGGCTTTGCCCAGATTCGTCGTATCCATGTGAGTAGGACTCCCTGGAGCGTCGACAACGGTCTGCTCACACCCACCATGAAGCTCAAACGCCAGCAGATCAGCGAGCGTTTCCAGGCTGAGATCGAGCGTCTTTACGTGGGGCATTGAACCCGGCGGCAGTTGGCGCGGGAGGACGCTGCATGCTTACTCCACATCTGACACATATAATTAATAATGCATTGTAAGTTATTGTTATAATGTATTTATAATTATAAGTTATATCCTCTATCTTTATCCATGACACATCCTGTGCGGCTAAAGTTTGCCGCTGCCGATCCGCTATCTAATTGACACCCGATTGCAGACCATGCCGAACCGCGCTGACTGAAAAATACCATGTTACCAACACCGAACTGGTCATCGCATCAAGCAAGCTCCACAACCATGGGCAAGAACAAAACGCATCAGTGGTGTCCTTTAGAGTAAGGGGAAAAATCGCAATGACATTATTCAGTTGGTGGTCCCGTGAGGACGCACCATCCGATATGGTGAATGACAATCGCATTCAGCCGCGCACCGATGCCTTCATCGAACTGACTCTGTGCTGCGACGACGAAGAATTGTCTGGCTGTCATACGCAGAACATCAGCAACCA
>JBBQDK010000124.1:0-9204 GCA_038319625.1 Gammaproteobacteria bacterium | reverse complement strand
CCCACACACCCTGCAGGCAACGAGTCTGGGCGAGTTTGCGCCGGGTCGCCGCGTCAACCTGGAAGTTGATATCATTGCGCGGTATCTGGAACGCCTGCTGGACAGCAGAATGGGCGGCGCGTAACACGCTGTCCGTTCCGGCATCCTTTCTTATTGAGCATCGACAGACCGCGGCATACTGTCGCCTTCCTTCATTCCACATTGAAACCGAGCCATGCAACTTAACAGCATCGAAGAAATCATCGAAGACATCCGCCTCGGCAGAATGGTCGTCCTCATGGACGACGAGGACCGTGAGAACGAAGGCGATCTGATCATGGCCGCGTCGCTGGCGCGCCCGGAAGACATCAATTTCATGGCGCGTTATGGCCGAGGCCTGATCTGCCTGACCTTGACGCGCGAGCGCTGCGAACGCCTGCATCTGCCGCTGATGGTCAGTGACACCAACGCCAAGCATTCGACCAATTTCACGGTCTCCATCGAGGCCTCGAAGGGTGTCACCACCGGCATCTCGGCGGCCGATCGCGCTGTTACTGTGCTCGCCGCCGTGGCGCCGAACGCACTGCCTGGAGACATCGATCAACCCGGCCATATCTTTCCGCTGATGGCGCAACCGGGCGGTGTATTGACGCGCGCAGGTCACACCGAGGCAGGCTGCGATCTGGCGCGGCTGGCCGGCCTGGAGCCGGCGGCGGTGATCGTCGAGATCCTCAACGAGGACGGCACCATGGCGCGCCGCCCGGATCTCGAAGTATTCGCAAAAGCGCATGGGCTCAAGATCGGTACGGTTGCCGATCTGATTCATTACCGCCTGGCCCACGAGACTACAGTGCGGCGCGTCGCCGAATGCGATCTGCCGACACGCTTCGGCACATTCCGCTTGCATGCCTACCGCGATGAGTCGAGCGGCGCGCTGCACCTCGCCATGACCCGCGGCAGTATAACGCCCGAACAGCCCGTACTGGTGCGTGTGCACGTGCAGAATGCCGTACACGACATGCTCGACGTCGAGGTCGAGGACGGTTCCATGCCCTTGCACAGTGCTATGGAGCGCATCGTGGAAGAGGGTGCCGGCGTGGTGGTGGTGCTGCGACAGCGCGAAGACGACAACGATCTGGTGCGGCGTATCCGCGATTTCCATCTGCACGGCGGACGCAGTGGCTTGCGCAATGAGACGGCCTTCGATCTACGCAGCTACGGTATCGGTGCGCAGATCCTGACCGACCTCGGCGTGCGGCGCATGCGCGTGCTGAGTGCGCCCAAGCGCTTGCACGGACTGGCCGGATTCGGCCTGGAAGTGGTCGAATACCTCGGTACGCGTCAGGACTGAGGTCGCGGCGCACCATGATTGCTACTCTATTCCTCCGGCACTTGATAGAATGCCCTCCACTTACCACTGCGGAAACAGATCATGAGCGCCATAAAAACCATCGAAGGTGATTTCCAGGCCGGCAACGCGCGTTTCGCCATCGTGGTCGCGCGCTTCAACGGCTACGTTGTCGAAAGCCTGCTGGCCGGCGCTATCGACACGCTGCGGCGCCACGGCGTCGAGGACAAGAACATCGTCGTCGTGCGCGTGCCCGGTGCTTTCGAGATCCCGCTTGCCGTGCAGCGCCTCGCTGCCAGTAAGAAATTCGATGCCATCATCGCGCTGGGCGCGGTGATCCGCGGTGCCACGCCGCATTTCGAATACGTCGCTGGCGAATGTACCAAGGGTATTGCATCGATCTCGCTGCAATACGATCTGCCGGTCGGTTTCGGCGTGCTCACTGTCGACAGTATCGAGCAGGCTATCGAACGCGCCGGCACCAAGGCCGGTAACAAAGGCGTCGATGCCGCCTTGTCCGTACTCGAGATGGTCAGTCTGCTGCGCAATTTGTCGAAGTGATGTCCATGTCATCCGACGGCGGCAAGATTTCCAGCAGTGCCCGCCGCCGAGCCCGCCGCTGCGCGGTGCAGGCCTTGTATCAGTGGCAGGTCAGCGGTAACGACCTTAACGATATCGAGACACAGTTCCGTGCCGTGCCCGATAATCAGAAAGCCGATTTCGATTACTTCCATGAATTACTGCACAGGGTCCCGGCGCATGCCGAGGAGCTGGACACTATGCTCGTGCCGTATCTGGATCGGCCCATCCCGGAACTGGATCCAGTCGAACGCGCCATCCTGCGACTGTGTGTCTATGAACTGACGTATCGTCCCGATATACCGTACCGCGTGGTCATCAATGAAGGCGTGGACCTCGCGAAACTGTACGGCGCGGACCAGAGTCACAAATACATCAACGGCGTGCTCGACAAATTGGCGCGCGTACTGCGACCGGTGGAGCGGCGCGGCTGATCATCGGGTGTTCGCGGGCGGCAATCAATCTATCGCTCGCTACGTAAGTCCCCTCTTCCGGCGGGAGGGCCAGGGAGAGGGAGAAGGCATGTGTGTTATACCGCTATACTTGTCAGACTGTCTCTCACACCTTCTCCCCCAGCCCCTCCCGTAAGCGGGAGAGGGGAGTAAGAAAATTAAGAGCTTCCTTTGCATTAATCACTTTGGGTCGCTGTCGAATAGCAGATTTCTGAAATGCCACTTACCGAATTCAATCTCATCGAACGCTACTTCAGTCGGC
The DNA here is from genome assembly GCA_038319625.1 of Gammaproteobacteria bacterium. Classification (GTDB taxonomy): domain Bacteria; phylum Pseudomonadota; class Gammaproteobacteria; order JBBQDK01; family JBBQDK01; genus JBBQDK01. The sequence continues at coordinate 6,584 of JBBQDK010000124.1, read as the reverse complement.
ATGGCGACAGTCGCGACGATGTCGTGCTCGGCATCGGCGACGATGCCGCACTGGTGCGCGTGCCTGAGGGCATGGAGCTGGTGCTTGCCATCGACACACTGGTCGCCGGCGTGCATTTCCCGGTAAATACCGATGCCACCTCCATCGGTCACAAGGCCCTGGCCGTGAACCTTAGCGATCTCGCTGCGATGGGTGCGGAACCGGCGTGGGCGACGCTGGCCTTGACGCTGCCCGCTGCCGATGCGCAATGGCTGGACGATTTCAGTCGCGGGTTATTCGCGCTTGCGGATCGCCACGAGGTGCAGTTGATCGGTGGTGACACCACGCATGGCCCCTTGACTATCACTGTGCAGGCGCACGGTTTCGTTCCCGCCGGGCAGGCGCTGCGGCGCGCCGGCGCGCAGCCCGGTGATCTCATCTACGTTACCGGCACGCTCGGCGATGCCGGGCTGGCGCTGCTGGCCTTGCAGGAGGAAGTGAAGCTGCCGCTCAAGGACAGGGCCTTCGTAGTCGAGCGTCTGAACCGTCCTGAACCGCGTGTCGCCCTCGGTCAGGCACTGCGCGGCATCGCGCATTCCACTATCGACATTTCCGACGGACTCGCGGCCGATCTCACGCATATTCTCGACGCCAGCCGGATCGGTGCGACTATCCAGGTGGAGCGTCTGCCCTTGTCGCCGGTGCTACAGGAATATTTTCACATGATCGGCGGCTGGATCGTGCCACTGGCCAGTGGCGACGACTACGAGTTGTGCATTACCGTGCCACCCGACCAGCAGGCGGCATTGGAAAGTGTCTGCGCGCAGCTCGACTGTCGCTGCACCTGGATCGGCAGTATCAACAAACGCCTTGGCCTGCACTGCCTGATGGATGACGGCGCCGAGATCGGCGCACCGTCCGGTTATCAGCATTTCACGAGCGATTGATATATAGCATGACACAGAAAAAGTATCCGCCGGTTCCTGCCGGCCTGTGGCGCCGCCCGGTTCATCTACTGGCCTTCGGGCTCGGTACCGGCACCGTGCCGTTCGCACCCGGCACCTTCGGCACCTTGCTCGGTATCCCGGTATATCTGGTCATGCAAGCACTGCCGCTGCCGGTCTACCTCGCGTTGTGCGCCGCGCTGTTCGCGGTCGGTGTGGTGTTATGCCATATCACCGCGCGCGATTTGAATGTGCACGACCATCCTGGCATCGTCTTCGACGAGATCGTCGGTTATCTGGTCACCATGATCGGCGCGCCGCACGGCTTGCCGTGGATAGTGACGGGGTTCCTGCTGTTTCGCCTGTTCGACATCTGGAAACCCTGGCCGGTGCGCGTTGCCGATCGCAGTGTCGGCGGCGGCTTCGGCATCATGCTCGACGATGTGCTGGCGGCGATCTATGCGGTGCTGGTCCTGCAGGTCGCGGCGCACTACTTTTCCGCTTGAGTATCAGTCGGACTTTCTGAGAATAAAACCCTTGAGATAGGCATCCTCGAGCCTGCGCACCGGGAAGCTTTCCGGGAGTTCCAGTTTCCCGAGCACTTGCAGCCGTACCTGCTGATTGTCGGCTGCCTGCATGATTTCCGCTTCGAACCTTCCCCAGCTTATCTGCGCGGAGTTGATAGACGTCACCAATGTTCCGTTCGGCGCCAGCAGCGGCAGTACCCTGTCGTGCAATTGCACCAGATTCTGTTTGGTCGAGAAGTGACCGTGCTTGCCGCGTGACGAAGAAGGCGGGTCGACGATGATCATGTCGAATGACTGTCCGCGCTTGTGGAACTTCGGTAGCCATTCGAACACGTCGCCGAAAATGAAATCCACATTTTCCGGGGGCAGATTATTTTCGGACCAGTTTTGCCTGGCCCATTCGATGTAGTGCGGCGAAAGATCCAGCGTAGTGACCATCGCGGCACCGCCCACGCCGGCGGCCACTGAAAGGCTGCCGGTGTAGGCGAAGGTATTGAGTACAGTCAGTCCCTTGCTGTGCTGCTGGAGCCAGGCCCGCAGCGGTGCATGATCGAGAAATAGTCCGGGATGGCGGGTTTCGCGCAACTGGATGAGAAAGCGCAGGCCGTTTTCGACGACCACGAACCGCTCTGCCGGCGGCTCACCGAACAATACCTGCGGTAATTGCGCCGCGCCTTTGCGCGGACGAAACAGCATCACGGCGGATACGGCATTTTTCCCGAGTAGAACATCCTTGATCTTGTTGAGCGTGTCTTCCGCTATTTTTTCCCGGGCGGTGACCCAATAATGATCGCCGAAACGATCGATCGAGATATCCTCGAGTGCATCATCGGTAGCCACTGCATCGCCTGCGCCATGAAAAATACGATAGGTTTGCGAGTTATCGGCGAGTCCCAGCGTTATTCTTTTCCGCCAGGCGGTTTCAAGGTTCATGTGCGATATTAATTTACCACACCCTGTCCCGCGGGGAGAGGGGACCTGTTTGTCGAGTGAGGCGCCATTCTGATTTTTTGTTTTGAGTGGGAGATGACACGCTGCGCTAACGGTTAAAATGAATCATTGCCGTACTTCTTCCACCTTGAGCAGTACGCGGCGCTGATCGCGGCTGCCGGTATGCGCGCTGTGGGTGTAGCCGCTGTCTTGCCGATTCGCTTCCTGAGCGGTGCCGCCGATCTCCAGCCATGTGCCGAGACGGCCCGATACCGTGGTATGCATGCGCTGTACATCGATGGCGCCGCCTTGCTCCTGACTGAGTGAGTCGCTGTAAGGGCTGACGTCGAGGGTGACCTGATCGCCGTTGATGCGCGGCAGGACGTAGAAGCCGCGCCTCACATCTTTATAGGCAAGCTGATACTGCACGACCGGCGCACCGTAGCCGGTGGTCAGGGAGCGTTCCAGTACAGGTACTGATTGGCCGATTTGGATCAGCGCCACATGGCCTTCCAGAACCTGGATCTGCTGAGTATCGGCGCTCGCACTGCGGGAGCCGGTGCTGAGTACACGGGTGCGCAGGCGGGTGTTGGTGTCGCGGTATTGGAGGCTGGTACCGTTACGGCTACGGTCGGGTGCGGCGATGCTGATGCCAGAGCCGATCTGCGCGCGGCCGCTGACTTGTACGTCGCTGTTGTCGTCACTGGCGTCGGCGGATTGCTTCACGGTGATGATCAAACGTCGCGGCGCGGTGTCGAGCCGTCTGAGGATGTCACGCAGTTGCGCCATATTCTCCAGTGAGGTGCGCACGATGAGTTGATAGCCGGTGCCGGACAGTGCGCCCTGTTCGCCGACAAATGGCCGCAGTATGGGAATAAGCTCTTCGGCGCTGCGATGCTGTAGCTGAATGACTTCCAGGGTGCCCGCCGCATAGGCGGTAGCGAGCGTGGCACAGAGCAGTAGTGCAAATAACCAACGTACAAGGTTTGCGTATTTCATTGTCGGGATCAGATGTGCAGTTGGCGCAGATTTGGGTCGGCTTCGCTGCGCTCCCAGACCTGCTTGAAGAAATCCAGATACTCGCGTGCCGCCAGCGGTGCTTTGAAATTCAGCGTGCCGTCGTAGCGGTCGGCGACGGGGCGGCGCAACAGGCCGATCTCATCGGCGATCAGGAAGGCCTGGTTGTATTCGCGGTAGTCGTAATGTGGCTTGCGCAGTTCGATGAAGCTGGACAGGCGTCTGCTCATTTCGATCAGGCGATGGCCGTCCTTGACGGCACGTTCGGTGTTCTGGACCAAAATCAGAATGCGCGAGTAGCGGCTGTGGGTAGCCAGTGCGCTGACGGCCTGGATGAAAGGCGGCTGGTCGTAGAGCGGCGCGTCGAGATCGCGGGTGAAGATGTGCAGGTTGCGCTTGGCCTGTTCGGTCAGACCTTGAGCGGCATGGCGGTTGTCGGCGCTGGACGCGACGCGCACCTCGGTGTCGGTGCTGCCGAGCAGGTAGGCATCCGGGTGTAGCAGGTAGTGCTCGATGTCCATAGGTCAGTGCATCCGACGGGGTTGTGGGGCATTGGCGACGGAGCCTCTCTGTCCGCATTGTAACCGAGACAGAGCGATTATCCACTGCAACTGACAGGGGCATCGATCAGTTCCAGTACCATGATCCGGTGTGGGATGCCGGCCTCCATGAATTCGGTGCCGTCTTCTCTAAAGCCCTGGCGCGCATAAAAACCGCAGGCCTGCTGCTGGGCGTGCAAGTAGACGCGGGTCATGCTCTGGCGCGCCGCCTGTTCCAGCAGGGCGTGCAGCAGCGCGCTGCCCACACCCTGACCGCGTCGGAAGTGGCGCACCGCCATGCGGCCGATACGCCCATCGGGCATGAGGCGCGCGGTGGCGATGGCAGTGCCGTCGCGGTCGAAGGCGAGCACATGCGTGCAGTTGGCGTCGGCGCCGTCCAGTTCCAGCTGCGGGGGCACACCCTGTTCCTCGACAAATACTTCACTGCGTATCGGTGTCGCCCACTGCGCGGCCTGTGTCCAGTCATGACATTCGATACGCAGAACATCCGAGAGTCGCAACAGCATGGCTTCAGACGGCACCGCCCCGTTGCAGCACGGCATAGACGGCCTGTGCCAGTTGCCGATAGCCTTCAGCATTGGGGTGTACGCCGTCGGATTTGAGAGAATTGTCGCCCTCGATCCGTGCCAGGACATCCGCTTCCAGCGGCAGGTGGAATTCCTCGGCCAGCTCCGCGTAGTAGGGCGCGCTGTGGCGATTGAACAATTTCGGTTCGGGCACGCCAATCAGCACCACATCGATACCACGCTGTTTGGCTGCCATGATCATGTTACGCAACTGTTCGCGAGTCTGCCGTGGGTCAACCTTGCGCAGCAGATCGTTACCCCCATGACAGAGGATCAGCAACTGCGGCTGCTCGTGGTCGAGCAAGGCGTCGAGGCGTTGCGCGCCGTCGCTACTGAGCTCACCGGGCATGCCGGCGTTGATGACACGGCGCCCGGTCAGTTCGGCAAGCACCGCCGGGTAGCTCTCGGCCGTATTGGCGCCGGTACCGAAAGTGAGGCTGTCGCCAAAGGCGAGGATGACAGCATCGGGTGCCAGCTTCATGAGATGAGGAACTGATTTGGAACACGCGCCGCAAAGCACGATCAGGCACAGCAGTCCTGTGCGGGTAATGGCGGTCGCTGCGGAGGTGGGCATGAGGCGATCTAAACACGTGTCAGATACACCGGTCAAGCGTAGCAGCCGAAAGGAAAAAACCGGATTGGGCAGAGCGAAAAGACTGGCAGTGATTTTTAAGCAGCTCAAGACTGGCTGGAAAATGAGGATTATTCATGGGGTGGTTGTAGAGATTAAAGTTGTGATTCGTGACCATAGTGTGGAAGACGGGGCGCATTCACATATTGCCAGCGACGGGCTGTTTTATTTGGCAGCGCCGATCAGCCCAAGCAAGCCACTGCCGAACAACCATGCGGATATCGGCAATGGTACGGTCGACGGAGACATGCTGAGTTTACCCTGGCTGTTGGTAATACTAAACTGCGAGCCAGCAGGAAGACCGCATTAAGGAACATCTGATTTATTCACTTTAAGCCACAGAGGCACAGAGGACACAGAGGAAAATTAACGATATTCAACAAGTACAAATCTCTCGCGTTCTCTGCGCCTCTGCGGCAAATACAATTAATCAGATGGCATGGACACCACCCATCCATAACCGGCATCGATGTGCCACAGTTGGAGAGCAACTATTTCCAACTCAACTGAATGGGGGGTGTCCAAATGAAGATTAGCGCGATTGGAGTGGATTTGGCAAAGAACGTATTCCAGGTGCATGGTATCGATGAGCGGGGTCGCGCTGTGCTACGCCGGCAGCTGAAGCGCCCGCAAGTATTGGCTTTCTTCGCCAACCTGGAACCCTGCCTCGTGGGCATGGAGGCCTGCGGCGGTTTTCACTATTGGGCGCGGTCGATCGGGCAGTTGGGTCATACCGTGCGCGCCATGGCCCCGCAGTTCGTCAAACCGTATGTGAAGAGCCAGAAGAACGACCGCAATGATGCCGAAGCGATCTGCGAAGCCGTCACCCGGCCCGGCATGCGCTTTGTGCCGGTCAAAACGGTGGAGCAGCAGTCCATCCTGCACTGGCATCACGCCCGCCAGTTACTGACGAAGCAGCGCGTGGGGCTGTCGAACCACATGCGCGCGCTGCTGCTCGAATACGGTGTGGCGTTGCCGCTGGGCGTCAACACACTCCCCGGGCGACTGCCCGCGGTGCTGGAAGATGCCGAGAATGGTTTGAGCGATGCCACCCGTGCACTGCTCGCGATGCTGTACGAGCAGTGGCAATCGCTGCGCATTCAGGTGGCGCAGTGCGAGGCCAAGATCCACGCCTGGCATCGTCAGAACGCGGCGAGCCTGCGCCTGGCGGCGCTGCCCGGGGTGGGTGTGCTGACCGCCACGGCGCTGGTGGGCAGCATCGGCGATGCCAGCGTGTTCCGCAATGGCCGCCAGTTGGCGGCGTACTTTGGGCTGGTGCCCCGGCAACATTCCTCGGGCGGCAAAGAGAAGTTGCTGGGCATCACTAAACGGGGCGACGGCTACATACGCACCCTGCTCATCCACGGCGCCCGCGCCGTGGTCCGCTGGGCGCGCTTGCGGCAACGCGCCGGGACAGCAAGCGATCCGTG
>JBBQDK010000123.1:0-9338 GCA_038319625.1 Gammaproteobacteria bacterium | reverse complement strand
TTTGATCTTGAACGGACTGGCCGTGCACGGCGCAACCATCCCGTTCGGCGCTACATTCCTGGTCTTTTCCAATTACATGCGGCCGCTGATCCGTCTCGCCACACTGATGTGGTTGCAGGTGATTTACGTGTTTACCCACGACAGCATTGCGCTGGGCGAAGACGGTGCAACGCATCAACCCGTCGAACAACTCGCCAGCCTGCGCACGATTCCACGCTTGATCGTCATTCGTCCGAGCGACGCCAATGAAGACCGTCGCCGCTTGGCGCTTGGCGCTCACAACGCGCGAACAGCCGGTGGCGTTGGTGCTGACGCGGCAAGACGTCCCTACGCTCGACCGCACACAGTTTCCGCCGCCGCTGGCCTGCAGCGCGGTGCCTACATCCTGGCCGATGCACCGAATGGCAAACCTGATGTGATTCTCATTGCCAGTGGCTCAGAAATCACGCTGATCGTGGCGGCACGGCAGAAACTGCTGGAGCAGAACATCCATGCACACTTCGTCTCGATGCCGAGCTGGGAACTGTTCGAGGCCCAGCCGCAAGCCTACCGTGACACGGTATTGCCGCCAGCGGTCGTTGCCAGGCTCGCGGTCGAAGCCGGTGTGTCGCAGGGTTGGCTCGCTATGTCGGCAGCCGCGGCGATGTACTTGCCGTGGATCGCTTTGGCGCGTCTGCCCCCTGCGAGCTTGTGATGCGCGAGTATGGCTTTACCGTCGACAACGTCTGCCAACGGGCCGTTGCGCTGCTGGAAACGCGGTCTTGCTCAGTGGCATTCTCTACCGGACAGAGACAACGCTTCTCTGATGCTTGCGTGAGCAACTTGGCTCATGCGGTGTCGGCGATTGCCTTGTCTACCAACCAATGTAAGAAAGGAGGCTCGGTATGCAACTCGGCATGATCGGATTAGGACGTATGGGTGCCAATCTGGTGCGACGCTTGACGAAAGATGGTCATCATTGCGTTGTCTACGACGTGAACCGCGCTGCGGTGAAAAAGATCGTGGGTAGCGGCGTTGAAGGTGCCGTCTCTATCGACGAACTGATCGCGAAGCTGGCCAAACCGCGCGCGGTCTGGGTGATGGTCCCCGCCGGCGTGGCGGGCAAGACTGTCGAGGAACTGGCCGCACGCATGGATGCCGGCGACATCATCATCGACGGCGGCAACAGCTACTACCGCGACGACCTCCTGAGAGCGGAGGCGCTTAAACCGAAAGGTATACATTACGTCGATTGCGGCACCAGCGGCGGTGTGTTCGGTCTGGAGCGCGGCTACTGTCTTATGATCGGCGGTGAGGACCAGGTCGTTAAGCATCTGGAACCAATTTTCAAGAGTATCGCCCCCGGAGTCGAATCCGCGCCGCGTACCCCGGGCAAGAAGGGTAGTCCGGGTCCCGCCGAACACGGCTATCTGCATTGCGGTCCGACCGGCGCGGGCCACTTCGTCAAAATGGTCCACAACGGTATTGAGTATGGCCTTATGGCGGCCTATGCCGAAGGGCTGAACATCTTGCACAACGCCCACGCCGGCAAGCGTTCGACCGACAGCGATGCCGAAACCACGCCGATGCGCAACCCGGAGTATTACCAGTATGAGTTGGACTTGCCCGCGATCACGGAAGTCTGGCGGCGCGGCAGTGTGGTGGCGTCATGGCTCCTCGATCTGACGGCTGCGGCGCTGGTGGAGGATGCCGCGCTTAGCGGGTACTCGGGACGTGTGTCGGATTCGGGTGAAGGGCGCTGGACCGCACTGGCCGCCATCGACGAGGGCGTGCCGATACCGGTAATCAGCACGGCACTGTTCGAGCGCTTTGCGTCGCGCGATGCTGCCGACTACGCCGATCGGGTTCTGTCCGCGATGAGAAAGCAGTTTGGCGGACATGATGAAAAGAAACAGGGACGCTGAGATGATTAATTCCCATAGCCGCACGACGTCGGCCGATGCGCTGGTGATCTTCGGCGTGACCGGCGATCTGGCCCACAAGATGATTTTTCCGGCGCTCTACGTGATGGCCAAGCGCGGTGTCCTCAACGTGCCGGTGGTTGGCGTCGCCGCCTCGCAATGGAGTCTGGCGCAACTGCGCAAACATGCCACAGACAGCATCAAGCAAGCCGGCAAGATCGATGATCGGCAGGCCCTCAAACATCTTCTTTCCCAGCTCCAATATGTGGGCGGTAATTACAACGACCCGGATACGTTCAAGGCGCTCAAGCAGGCATTGGGCGATGCCCGGCGACCGGCGCATTACCTTGCTATTCCCCCGGTCCTGTTCGCGACGGTAATCAAAGGTCTCGGTGCGGCGGGCCTGGCCGATCAGGCGCGCGTCATCGTTGAAAAACCGTTCGGACGTGACCTGGCCTCGGCGCGTAATCTCAACCGCATCGCGCTGTCGGTGTTTCCGGAAGACTCGATATTCCGCATCGACCATTATCTCGGCAAGGAAGCGATCATGAATATCCTTTACTTCCGTTTTGCCAATTCATTCCTCGAGCCGATCTGGAACCGCAACAACGTGGCCAGCGTGCAGATCACCCTGTCCGAGAATTTCGGCGTGAAGGGTCGCGGTGCATTTTACGAAAGCGCCGGCTGTCTGCGCGACGTCATCCAGAATCACTTGTTCCAGGTTGTCGCGCTATTGGCAATGGAACCGCCGGCCTATCAGGGTTTTGCCGCCGTCCACAGCGAGAAGGCCAAGGTGTTCCAGGCCATGCGCCCCTTGCAGACTGACGATGTGGTGCGTGGCCAGTACATCGGCTATCGGAAAGAGCCGGGCGTGGCGAAGGGCTCTGATGTCGAGACGTTCTGCGCGCTGCGCCTGTTCATCAACTCTTGGCGTTGGGAAGGTGTGCCATGGTACTTGCGTTCGGGCAAATGTCTGGGTTCCACAGCGGCCGAGGTTCTGGTGGAGTTGAAACCACCGCCGCAACGGCTGTTCGACGATTCGGCGCCGCTGCACGGGCGGGCCAATTATCTACGCTTCAGGCTCTCGCCCAATTCGGCGGTTGCACTCGCCGCGCGCGTCAAGCGCGCCGGCAAGGAGTTTGTCGGCGATCAGCGCGAGCTGTACCTGCTGGATGAACAGCCGGGCGAGGAAACGCCTTACGCGCGGCTGTTGAGTGACGCCATGGCGGGTGATGGTGCGCTCTTCACCCATGAGGACGCAGTCGAGGCGGCGTGGGCGGTGGTCGATGCAGTGCTTGGCAAGCACAACAAAGCTCACCGTTACAAGCCCGGCAGCTGGGGCCCGAAACAGGCGGATGCGCTGATTGCGGCAGACGGCAGCTGGCACAATCCGATACCGGTGAAGGCGGCAAAATGACCGTGTCCAACGAATTGGTTTTTCTGCTGGATGTGGACAACACCCTGCTCGATAACGATCGCATCGTCGCCGACCTGAGCGAGCATCTTGCGAAAGCGTTCGGTTTCGAGAACCGCGATCGGTATTGGAAAATCTTCGAGGCGCTGCGCGTTGAACTCGGCTACGCGGACTATCTGGGTGCCTTGCAGCGCTACCGTGTCGGCGCCACGAATGATCCGCGCCTGCTGCAGATGTCCGCCTTTTTGGTGGACTATCTGTTTGCCGAGCGCTTGTACCCCGGTGCGCTTGATGTCATTGCCCATCTCCGCCGTTGGGGACAGACGGTGATTCTGTCGGATGGTGACGTGGTGTTCCAGCCGCGCAAGGTGCAGCAATCGGGATTGTGGGATGCGGTCGAGGGTCGGGTACTTATTTATCTGCACAAAGAGCAAATGCTCGATAACGTCGAGCAACTTTACCCGGCCTGTCATTACATCATGGTGGACGACAAGCTGCGCATTCTTAGGGCGATGAAGCAGGTCTGGGGTGATCGTCTGACAACCGTCTTTCCGCGCCAGGGACACTACGCGCTTGATCCCAAAAATACCGCCGCCTATCCGCCGGCCGACATTGCGATTGAGCGAATCCACGACCTGATCGATTTCGATTTTCCCGCCTTGCTCGGTACCGCCAGAACCGACTGCCCGCCATAGGAGACAGCATGAACGCCACACAACAACTGCACGACCTCGGTCAGAGCCTCTGGCTCGACAACATTACCCGCGAGCTGCTGACGAGTGGCACACTCAGCCGCTACATCAAGGAATTGGCGGTGACGGGGCTCACCTCCAATCCGACGATCTTCGAGCACGCCATCAAAAAAGGTGATTTCTACGCCGATGCCATCCGCGAAAAGGCACTCGCCGGAAAGTCGGGAGAGTCCTTGTTCTTCGAACTGGCGCTGGAAGACTTGATCGCGGCCGCTGATCTTTTTCGACCGGTTCATGCTGCCAGTGACGGTGTCGACGGTTGGGTATCGCTGGAGGTATCACCCTTGCTCGCGGACGATGCCGCCGGCACCATCAAGGCGGCGGCGCAACTGCATGCGCGCGCGCAACGTCCCAATCTGTTCATCAAGATCCCGGGTACCCGCGCCGGCATTCCAGCCATTGAGGAGTCGATCTTCACCGGCGTACCGGTCAATGTCACCCTGTTGTTCTCGCGCGAGCACTACATCGCGGCGGCCGAAGCGTATATGCGCGGTATCGAGCGACGCATCGCCGCCAACCTCGACCCAAGGGTCGATTCCGTGGCATCTATTTTCGTCAGCCGGTGGGACGTAGCGGTCAAGGGCAAGGTTCCTGATGCGCTCCAGAACCGTCTCGGTATTGCCATCGCCATGCGCACCTACAAAGCCTATCGCGACCTGCTCGCTGCGCCACGCTGGCAGAAACTGGCCGCTTCCGGCGCCCGGCCGCAACGCCTGCTGTGGGCTAGTACCGGGACCAAGGATCCCGCCGCCTCGGACGTTCTTTACGTCGAAGCGCTGGCGGCGCCGGAGACGATCAACACCTTACCCGAAAAAACCCTGCTCGCCTTTGCCGATCATGGAAATGCACAGGACGTCATGCGCCTCGATGGTGGCGATGCCGAAGCAGTGCTCGCGGAATTCTCCCGTGCGGGTATCAACGATAAAGTGCTGGGTGCCGACCTGCAGCGCGAAGGCACCGCCGCATTCGCCAAATCATGGCGTGACCTGATGGACAGCATCGCGTTGCAAAGTCATGCGCTGACGAAGGCCACGCAGGCGTGAGCGGCGCAACGCATACTGGCAGTGCCACCGCTCCGGCGCAACGGCTGACGGAGCGCCCGGCATGGAACGAACTCGTCAGGCCGGCTGCTGCGCCTTGGCGCGCCGGCACAACCAGAAGAGCTGAGCCAGTGAATCGTTACCTCAATTCGTTCTACGATTTAGTGGATCGGACCGGCTATACGCACCCAATTCATCCTGCCTTGGTGCACAGGCCCATCGGACTCGTGGTCGGGACCACCGTCTTTATTTGCGTCGCGGTCTTTACCCGCTGGCGCTATTCATATTTCTCGTCATTGGTGTCCTTCTGGGTCTTCATGGAAAAACAGCGTTCAAGTTCATGGTGCCGATTTATGGCATGTACTTTGTTATCGTTGTGGCCCCTGGATACTTTGGCGGGCAATTGGTATACGCCGGGCGCGCACCCCTCGGACCGCCAATCTACCGGTTCGGTCAGAAGGTGTTCGACACGAACTGCAGCGGTTGTCACGCGCATGGCGGCAATGTGATTGAACCGAATTTACCGTTGGCCCACGCCCCCGAACTCGCGAAATTCGAGGAGTTCTAAAAATTCATCCGAAAGCCGCACATGCCAAAGGAAACTGTGGGTGACATGCCCGGACTTTCCGAGTTCAAGGATTTCGGCTGAGGAGGCCAAGGCGCCTTATGATTACATCGTTCACGTGATCGAGAAACCGAACCGCAACATGGAGGTTGCGCCACGTTCTCAAAAGTCAGGTCGTAAATTGAGGATCGGCAGGCGGTTTGCTGACGAAAGGTAAACAGATATGAGCAAAACAGAGTCAATCATCCCATTGACGACGCAGAGACTGACGGAACGCCCGGCCTGGAAAGCGCTGACTGAGCATTATCCATCGGTCCGTGACCGGCATCTGCGTCAGTTTTTCGCCGATGACCCCCGGCGTGGCGAGCGCCTGACCGCCGAGGCCGCCGGGATATACCTCGACTATTCGAAGAACCGCATCACGGATGAAACGATTCGACTGCTCATGAGGCTGGCCGAGGAATGCGGTTTGCGTGAGCGCATTGACGCGATGTTCCGCGGCGTTCCGATCAACCTGACCGAAAAGCGCGCGGTCTTGCACGTCGCTCTGCGCGCTCCCGAAACCGAGCGGATGGTCGTCGATGGCGTCGACGTCGTCCCTGAGGTCCATGCCGTTGTGGAACGCATGGCGACCTTTTCACGCCAGATCCGTGACGGACAGTGGCGCGGACACACCGGCAAGTCCATCCGTCACATCATCAGCATCGGCATCGGCGGCTCCGACCTCGGACCGGTCATGGCTTACGAAGCGCTGCGCCACTACAGCCAACGCGACCTGAGCTTCGGTTTCGTCTCCAACGTCGACGGCACAGACTTCGCGGAAGCCACGCGCGATCTCGACCCGGCAGAAACCCTGTTCATCGTTTGCTCGAAGACTTTCACGACGCTCGAGACCCTGACCAACGCCAACACCGCCCGCGCCTGGAGCTTGCGCGCACTGGGTGACGAGCGGGCGGTGCGCAGGCACTTCGTTGCGGTATCAACCAACGCCGAGGCCGTGTCCAGGTTTGGCATCGATACCGCCAACATGTTCGGCTTCTGGGACTGGGTCGGCGGGCGCTACTCCATGGATTCGGCGATCGGTCTGTCAACCATGATCGCCATCGGACCCGAGAACTTTCGGGCCATGCTGGCGGGTTTTCACGCCATGGATCGGCACTTCCGCAGCGCTCCTTTGGAGAAAAATCTGCCCGTGCTCATGGGCATGCTGACGATCTGGAATTGTAATTTCCTTGACGCGCACACGGTCGCGGTGCTGCCTTACGATGAATATCTCAAACGCTTTCCCGCGTACCTGCAGCAACTGACGATGGAGAGCAACGGCAAGCACGTCACACTCGACGGCGCCCGCGTCGCCTATCCCACGGGGCCGATTTACTGGGGCGAACCGGGCACCAACGGCCAACACTCGTTTTACCAGCTTATCCACCAGGGAACCCGGCTGATCCCCTGTGACTTCATCGGTTTCTGCCAGGCGCTTAATCCGATTGCCCATCATCATGATCTATTGATGTCGAATCTGTTTGCCCAGAGCCAGGCGCTGGCGTTCGGAAAAACGGAGGCGGAGGTCAGAGCCGAGGGTACGCCAGCGTGGTTGGCGCCACACCGGGTCTTCGAGGGCAATCGTCCGAGCAACACCGTGCTCGTCGAGCGTCTCACGCCGGAAACGCTGGGGCAACTGGTGGCGCTGTATGAACACAGCGTGTTCACGCAGGGAACGATATGGAATATCGATTCATTCGATCAATGGGGCGTGGAGTTGGGCAAAGTGCTGGCGCAACGGACGATCCCCGAGCTCGAAAGCGTGGACGAACCGCCACTCAAGCATGACAGCTCGACCAATGCACTGATCCGGCGCTACCGCCGGCTCAAGCCGCAACATTCATGAACAGGGAGCAGCTCATCGTGCGGACAATACAGGTGCCAAATGGGTAATCCAAAAGATTCGCCGACAGGTGCGGGAGTCAGTCCCCTGGCCGGCAAACCGGCCCCCCTGACGATGCTGGTCGACGTGTCCAGGCTCGTGACGGCCTACTATACTGAAACGATTGACCCGTCTGTGCCCGAGCACCGCGTCGCCTTCGGTACCTCCGGACATCGTGGTTCCGCCTTCGAGAAGGGTTTCAATGAACCACATATCCTAGCCATTAGTCAGGCGATCTGCCGGTACCGTGCGCAACACCAGATTGACGGTCCGCTGTTTCTGGGCATGGACACGCATGCCCTGTCGGTGCCTGCCATGGCCACGGCGCTGGAAGTGCTGGCCGCCAATGGAGTGGAGGTGATGGTCGCGGCCGGCGATGAATACACGCCCACTCCGGTAATTTCTCACGCCATCCTCACTTACAACCGTGGCCGCCGCACGGGACTGGCCGACGGCATTGTCATCACGCCGTCGCACAATCCGCCCGCTGATGGCGGTTTCAAGTACAACCCGCCCAACGGCGGCCCGGCCGATAAGGATGTCACAAGCTGGATCGAAGCCAGGGCCAATGCGCTTCTGGAGAGCGGTCTCCACGGCGTGAAAAGGATTTCTTACGAAAAGGCGCTGCACGCTACCACAACGCATCGACACGACTATCTCAATGCCTATGTGAGCGATCTCGACAAGGTGATCGACATGGAGGCGATTCGCGGCGCGAACATCCGTATGGGCGTGGATCCGCTCGGCGGCGCCGGCGTCCATTATTGGGGCCCGATTGCCGAGCGCTATGGTTTGAATCTCACCGTTGTGAATGAAGCGGTCGATCCTACCTTCCGTTTCATGACAGTTGATTGGGACGGTCAGATTCGCATGGATCCGTCCTCGTCTTACGCCATGCAGCGCCTGATCGATCAGAAGGACCGCTTCGACATTGCCTTTGCCTGCGACACCGACCATGATCGGCACGGTATCGTCACCAAAAACGCAGGATTGCTGCCGCCCAATCATTATCTTTCCGTCATGATCTTCTACCTCTTACAACACCGACCGCAGTGGAGCAAGTCTGCGGCAATCGGCAAAACGGTAGTCAGCAGCGCGATGATTGATCGTGTAACGGCAAAGCTTGGCCGGAAGCTCTATGAGGTGCCGGTAGGCTTCAAATGGTTTGTGGATGGCTTGCTCGATGGCTCGCTTGGCTTTGGCGGGGAAGAGAGTGCGGGCGCCGCCTTTCTGCGTCGGGACGGCAGCGTCTGGACGACCGATAAAGACGGCATTGTTCCGGCTTTGCTGTCGGCCGAGATCACCGCGCGCATGGGTCGCGATCCCGGCGCAATCTACCGTGAACTCATGCGCGAGTTCGGTGAGCCGGTTTACGAACGCGTCGAAGCCTCCGCCACTCCGGCGCAGAAGGCCAGGCTGGCCAAGCTGTCGCCCGATCAATTGCACAGCGACCAGCTGGCCGGCGAAAAGATCGTACAAGTACTCGATCGCGCGCCCGGCAACAACGCGGCGATCGGCGGCATCAAGGCGATCACCGCCAGCGGCTGGTTCGCCGCGCGGCCATCCGGCACCGAGGCGATCTACAAGATCTACGCGGAAAGTTTCAACGGCAAAGAACATCTGCAACGCATCCTGCAGGAAGCGCAGAGCATCGTCGACGCAGCGCTCGCCAACCCTTAACTGATTGAAGGAACCCTCATGTCTGACCCACTCGACCAGCAATGCATCAACACGCTTCGCTT
>JBBQDK010000122.1:0-9369 GCA_038319625.1 Gammaproteobacteria bacterium | reverse complement strand
CTGATCTCCGTGGCCGTGCTGACAGCCATCAGTTATCTGGTGGGTTATGCCGACATGGGTGGCCGTGTCGTCGGTGAGGTTCCGCAGGGACTGCCGAGCTTCAGCGTGCCGCCCCTCGACTGGCATGCCAGCACCGCGTTGATGCCGGCCGCCTTCGTCATCGCGCTGATCAGTTTCATGGAGGCCATGTCGAGCTCCAAGGTGATCGCGATCAAGACCCGCGTCGCCTGGGATGAGAATCAGGAACTCATCGGGCAAGGACTGGCTAAGGTGGCGGCGGCCTTCAGCCACTCCATGCCGGTGAGCGGCTCGTTCTCGCGTTCCGCGCTGAATCTGTCGTCCGAGGCCGTGACCGGCCTGTCGTCACTGTTTTCCGCTGCGTTCGTGGTATTGACCCTGCTGTTTTTCACGCCGTTGCTGTATCACCTTCCCAAGCCGGTGCTGTCGGCGATCATCATGGTGGCTGTGGCCAGCCTGGTCGATTTCAGAGTCATCAAAAAAGCCTGGAAGGCCGGGCGCGATGACGGACTGGCCGCGATCATCACCTTCGTATCGACGCTGTTATTCGCACCGAATATCCAGAACGGCATCCTTACCGGCATCATGCTGTCACTGGTGTTGCTGCTGTACCGGATGATGAAACCGAGAATTGCCTTGCTCGGCATGCTGCCCGATGGCAGTCTGCACGACCTGCAGCGGCTTGGCTTGCCACAACTGCATCTGCGCCTCAGCGCGCTACGCTTCGACGGTGCACTGCGCTTCGTCAATGTATCCTATTTCGAAGATGCTCTCTTGAAGCTGGAAAGAGACAATCCGCAGCTGAAATATATTCTGATCGCGGGCGGCGGCATCAATGCCATCGACGCTTCGGGAATCGAAATGCTCTCGAACCTCATTCCCCGATTCAAGGGTAATGGTATCACTATTGTTTTTAGCGGCCTGAAGCACCAGGTCCTGGCAACCATGACGGTGACCGGGCTGACCGAGAAAATTGGTGTGGCCAATCTGTTCGGCACCGATCAGGAAGCACTCAACAGCATTATGCCGCAACTGAATCAGACACCGCTGGCGGTCGATGCCGCTGGGGTGCAGGCATCGTGACAGGGAGCGCCCGCTTAGACATTTCCACCCCCAGCACTTACACTGAGGCCGGGTTCTTTCGAAGCATATACTCTTTGAATAATTGAACTTGTCACTCGCCTTTGCCTACTCCGCGGTCCTCGCCGCGCTTGCTTCCGGAATCGTTGCGCTCGGTGCTGACCTGCGCCCGGCATTCCTGAAAGTCGGCAGCTTCGCGCTGCTCGGTGTCAGCGGCGTCACGGCCGTGATCGGCGGTGCCACCAGTCTGCTGACGGGGAGCGTCTACACCGCGCAATTGCCGCTCGGATTACCCTGGCTGCAATGGCATCTGCGGCTCGATCCGCTGTCCGGCTTCTTTATGATAATTATCGGTCTGGTGGTTAGCGCCATTGCCATGTACGGCCCGGGGTATGTGCGCGAGTATCAGCATGGCAAGCAACCACTCGCGGTGCTCGGTCTGTTCACAGGGATATTCATTGCCGGGATGCTGCTGGTGCTGATCGCCGACGATGCCTTCGCCTTCATGGTGGCCTGGGAGCTGATGTCGGTGTCGAGCTATGTGCTGGTCGCCTACCAGCATCAACACGCTGCCAACCGTCGCGCGGCGTTTCTGTATCTGTTGATGGCGCAGGTCGGCGCACTGGCCATCCTGTTGGGTTTCGGCGTGCTGGCCGGCGCCGGCAAGGCAGGCGATTTCAGTTTCGATGCCCTGCGTCACGCGCAACTGTCGCTGAGCTGGGGCAGTGTGGCCTTCGGTCTGGCCTTGTTCGGTTTCGGTATGAAGGCGGGCCTGGTACCCGCGCACGCCTGGCTGCCGGAAGCGCACCCGGTTGCACCTTCGCATATCTCGGCGTTGATGAGCGGGGTGATGCTCAAGGTCGCGGTATATGGTTTCATCCGTTTCAGCTTCGATCTGATCGGCAATGTGCATTGGGCCTGGGGCGTGGTCACATTGCTGATCGGCAGCGCGTCGGCCCTGCTCGGTATTCTCTACGCACTGATGCAGAACAATCTGAAGCGCCTGCTGGCCTACTCGTCGATTGAAAACCTGGGCATTATCTTCATGGGTCTCGGTCTGGCGATGATCTTCATCGGCTCCGGCCATCCCGCGCTCGGCGTGCTGGCCTTGATCGCCGCGCTCTACCACGCCTTGAATCACGCCATGTTCAAAAGCCTGCTGTTCCTGGGCGCAGGCGCCGTCATCAGTCGCAGTCACGAAGGTGACCTGGAGCAGATGGGTGGCCTGATCCGGCGCATGCCGCAGACGACGGTGCTGTTTCTGATCGGTTGTATCAGCATCTCGGCGCTACCGCCATTCAACGGCTTTGCCTCCGAGTGGCTGACTTTCCAGGCGGCACTGCAGGCACCGATGCTATCCAGCGGCGTGCTGCGCTCGGTGATCCCCGTCACCGCCGCCGTGTTGGCGCTGACGGCGGCCTTATCGGCGGCCTGTTTCGTCAAGGTGTTCGGCGTCGCCTTCCTGGGGCGGGCGCGTTCGCGTCATGTGCGGCATGCGCGCGAGGTCGACTTCGGCATGCGTGCCGGGCAGGCATTGCTGGCGGTGCTGTGCGTGTTGCTCGGGATTCTGCCGACCTGGGTGGTGAGCGCGCTCGATGCCATCCCGCAACTGCTGCTTGGCAGCGGCTTGCCGAATGCCGCCGCACACGGTTGGCTGTGGCTGACACCCATCTCGCGCGAGATGGCCTCGTATTCGGCGCCGCTGGTGGTGCTCGGCGTCGGGTTCGCCTGGGCTATCGGCTGGGTGTTGATGCATCGGCAGCGTTCGCGCGAGCAGTTGCGTCGCGGTTATCCGTGGGACTGCGGTTTCGGCGCGCTCAATGCACGCATGCAATATACCTCCACTTCCTTCTCCATGCCGATACGGCGCATCTTCGCGCCGGTGTGGCGGGTCGACGAGCAGATCGACGAGGTGGCGGACAAAGTGCAACCGTTGCGCGTGGCATCGATCCGCTATCAATTGCAGATCGGTGACCATTCATGGTCGGTCCTGTACGAACCGCTGGCACGCGCGGTGCTGCGGGCGGCGCGTCTCATCGGCCGTATTCAGACCGGCAGCATTCGCACCTATCTGGGCTATTCGTTTTTCACTTTGATCCTGCTGCTGTGGTTGATCACATGATTGCCTGGCTGCTGGCATTGCTGCAGACGCTGCTGTTCATCGCCGCGGCGCCTTTGCTGTCGGGCTGGCTGAAGGTGGCAAAGTGTCGCCTGCAGAACCGCAGTGCACCCTCGCTGCTGCAACCCTACCGCGATCTCGCCAAGCTGTTCGGCAAAACCCTGGTGCTCGCCGAACAGGCGTCCTGGCTATTCCGCGCCACGCCCTACATCGTGTTCGGCGCGACGGCGCTGGCAGCGGCGGTGATACCGCTGGTCGCCGTGCGGCTGCCCACAGCCGCCATCGCCGACGTCATTGTGCTGGTGGGTTTCTTCGCGCTGGCGCGGTTTTTCCTGGCGCTTGCCGCCATGGATATCGGCACCGCTTTCGGCGGCATGGGCGCGTCGCGCGAGATGACCGTGTCTTCACTGGCCGAGCCGGCATTGCTCATGGCGGTGTTCACACTGGCCATGACCGCCTCCAGCACCAACCTGTCCACCGCTATGCAGTACACGTTGGATAGCGGTCTGGTGCTGCGACCTTCCTTCCTGTTCGCAACGCTGGGTCTGATGATGGTAGCCGTGGCCGAGACCGGGCGCGTGCCCATCGACAACCCGACGACGCATCTGGAACTGACCATGCTCCACGAGGCCATGATCCTCGAATACAGCGGTCGGCATCTGGCGCTGATCGAATGGGCGGGGCAGTTGAAACTGATGATCTATGCCGTACTGATCGCCAACATCTTCCTGCCCTGGGGCATCGCCACCACATTTTCGCCGGATGCGCTGCTGATCGGTGTGCTGGCCATCACCCTCAAGCTGCTGGTACTCATCATGGTGCTGGTGCTGGTGGAAACGCTGCTGGCGAAGATGCGTTTGTTCAAGGTGCCGGAATACCTGCATCTCGCCTTCCTGTTATGCCTGCTCGGCATGCTCAGCCATGTAATTCTGGAAGCGGGCTGAATGGATATGAATCCAAAAATTATTTTTCCGCACTTGGCGGTTAGTATCCTTTCATGATGCTGGAAAACCTCAGTCTCTACGAACAAGCCATCCTGCTGCTGGCGGCGATGGTACTGTTCACGTCATTCGCACTGCTGGCGCAGACGCGCATACTCAATCTGATTCGGGTCTTCGCCTGGCAAGGTACCTTGCTGGCCGTGACCACGGGTATGGTGGCAGTGGTGTCGGGGCAGCATCATCTCTACATCTCCGCATTGCTGACTTTCGCACTCAAGGCGCTGCTGATCCCCTGGATGCTGCACCGTCTGGTGCTGAGACTCGATATCCAGCGCGATGTCGAATCGGTGGTGCAGCCCGCGGTGGTACTGCTCGGTGGCGCCGCACTGGTGGTGTTCTGTTATTGGGTGGCATTGCCGATTGTGCACCTGTCCGCACTGATCACACGCAATACCATCGCCGTGAGCATGGCCGTGGTACTGCTCGGCATGCTCATGATCATTACGCGGCGCAAGGCGGTATCGCAGGTGGTGGGGTTCATGTCGATGGAGAACGGCTTGTTCTTCGCGGCCATGGTCTCGACCTATGGCATGCCGATGGCGGTCGAATTGGGCGTTGCCTTCGACGTGCTGGTTGCGGCGATCCTGTTCGGGGTGTTCTTCTTCCAGATCCGTGCCTCGATCGATTCGCTCGATACCGACCGTCTCAACCGCTTGCACGAGGTCGAGGAATGATCGCGTTGCAGCTCATGCTCGGTCTGCCCTTGGGCGGTGCGCTGCTGCTGGCGCTGATCGGTCACAGCCGCAAGGCCGGCTGGATCAATGTCGCAATCAGTGCCGGGTCCTTCGTGGCTGCCGTATCGCTGGCGCTGGGAGTCCTCGACAACGGTCCGTTGCTGTCGCCGGACAAGCTGTTCTACATCGATGCCTTCAATGTCTACCTGGTCGTGCTCACTGCCTTTGTCGGCATGACCACGGCGATCTTCTCGCGACCGTACATGCAGTATGAGTTGTCGCGCGGCCGGCTCACCAGCCAGCGCATGCAGCTCTATCATGCAATGTATCAGGGCTTCCTGTTCGCCATGCTGTTGTCACTGTCGACCAATAACCTCGGCATCCTCTGGGTGGCGATGGAAGGCGCGACCCTGGCAACGGTGCTGCTGGTCAGCCTGTACCGCACACCGGAGTCCGTCGAGGCGGCCTGGAAATATTTCATCCTCTGCGGCGTTGGCATCGCTCAGGCGCTGTTCGGTACGGTGCTGCTGTTTTTCGCCGCTGAGCGGGTGGTCGAGAACCGCGACGAGGCCTTGCTCTGGAGCGTGCTGCACGGCGGCGCCGCGCAGATGGAGCCGACCGTGCTGGCGCTGGCATTCGTGTTTCTGCTGGTCGGTTACGGCACCAAGGTCGGTCTGGTACCCTTGCACAATTGGTTGCCCGATGCCCACTCCGAAGGCCCGACGCCGATGTCGGCGGTGTTGTCGGGCCTGCTGCTCAATGTCGCGCTGTATGCGTTGGTACGCATGAAGATGCTGGTGGACGGCGCCGTGCCCGGCGAACTCGCCGGACATCTGATGATGGGCTTCGGCCTGTTGTCGTTTCTGGTCGGTAGCTTGTTCCTGCATCGGCAGCGCGATATCAAACGCATGTTCAGTTACTCCTCTATCGAGCATATGGGGCTGATAACTTTCGCCTTCGGTATCGGCGGACCACTGGCGACCTTCGGCGCGCTGCTGCACATGACTGTGCACTCGCTCACCAAGTCGGCGATCTTCGTCACTGTCGGTCACGCGGCGCACATCGCCGGCTCGCAATCCATCGACAAGATCCGTGGCCTGATCAAGACGCAGCCGGCCGTCGGCTGGGGCCTGCTGATCGGCACCCTCGCCATCGCCGGTTTCCCGCCCTTCGGTGTATTCACCAGTGAATTCCTGCTGCTCACAGCCACCATGAAAAGCTGGCCGTGGCTGACCTTGCCGCTGCTCACCGGCCTGGTCATCGCTTTCTCGGGTCTGTTCCGCCATCTGCACCTAATGGTGTACGGCGACGTGCCGGCCGGACAAGTGGCAGTACAGGCCAATATGCTGCCGGTCGCGCTGCATCTGTTGCTCGTGCTGTGGCTGGGTCTGGCGATCCCGGGCTTCCTGGCCCACTGGTTCAATCAGGCGACGGTGCTGATTTCCGGGAGTTCGCTGTTATGAATTTGAATCGTCAAGGCCGAGACCGATGACCGAGCGTTTCGCCTGGTGGCCCGATTTTATCGCGCAGCTCAAGCAAGAGAATATCCTGGTTCAGGAGGATACCGCGCAGAGTCTGGCACCGGCACGGCTGATGATTGTCGCTGTCGAGGATTGGGGTGTGCTGGCGCGCCAGGCCGCACTTGCCGGGTTACGCTGGTGCACGGTGTGGGGTGAGGACCGCGGCGATGAATTACTGATCAGCGCCTGCTTCGAGCAACGCGGCGATTATCTTATTGCACGCACCGCGCTCAGCATCAAGACGCCGGTGCTGCCTTCACACACACCTTACTATATCGCCGCCGATCGCCCGGGTCGCCATCTGCAGGATATGTTCGGTGTGATGTTAACCGACCATCCCGACACACGGCGCTGGACGCGTCACAATGCCTGGGGCGACGGCGAGTTCCCATTGCGCAAAGGTTTCGATGTGGCCGGTGAGCCACCCGACGACACACCGCCGCATACTGATTACCGTTTCATGCTGGCACAGGGTGCGGGCGTTTATGAAGTCCCGGTCGGGCCGATCCACGCCGGTATCATCGAACCTGGACACTTCCGTTTTCAGGCAGTCGGTGAGACCGTGCTGAATCTGGAAGAGCGACTCGGCTATGCGCACAAGGGCATCGAGAAGATCGCCGAGGGCCGCAATCCCGCCGGTCTGGCGCGGCTCGCCGGGCGCGTCTCGGGAGACACTACCGTGGCGCATACCTGGGCGGCCTGCATGGCCATGGAGCGTGCCGCCGACATCGACGTGCCACCGCGCGCGCTGGCCTTGCGCGCCGTGATGGCCGAGCGCGAGCGCATCATCAATCATCTCATGGACGTTGCCATGATCTGCAACGACGTGTCCTATGCCTTCGGTTTTTATCAGTTCAGTCGGTTGCGCGAAGACTGGCTACGCCTCAACCGCACGCTGTTCGGGCATCGACTGATGATGGATCGCATCGTTCCGGGCGGTGTGAATATCGATATCGATGCGCAGCAGGCGGGTACGCTGCGCGCGCAAAGCGATGCACTGATCCGGGAACTCGACGAATTGCTGCCGATACTTGCCGACAACGCCTCGCTGCAGGACCGCATCGTCAACACTGGCGTGTTGAGCGTTGACTTCGCCGCGCGCTTCGGCTGCGTGGGTTACGTCGGCCGCGCCTCCGGCCAGGATTTCGATGTGCGTCGCGACGCCGCATATGCGCCTTATGACACACTCGATATCACGGTGCCGGTATCCACCGCCGGCGATGTCGCGGCGCGTCTGCAGATTCGTATCGCGGAGATCCGCGTGTCATTGGCACTGCAGTCGCAGTTGCTCGGCAGCCTGCCGACAGGCGAGTTGAGTGCCGTCTGGCGCGCACCTGCTGGGGACAGCGAGGGTCTGGGAATCGTCGACGGCTGGCGCGGCGAGATCATTACCTATGTGCGCTTCGATAACACGGGGTGCATCGCGCGTTACTACCCGCGCGACCCGAGTTGGCTGATCTGGCCGGCGCTGGAAAAATTGATCCGCGGCAACATCGTACCGGACTTTCCGGTGTGCAATAAATCGGTGAACGGTTCCTTCTCGGGGCAGGATTTATAGTGAGATCGCAGCAATGCTGAGGCAACTGAACAAGATCTGGAAGACCGGTGTCATCACCGAGGCCCTGCCGCAGGACAAGCAGGACGTGCTGGAAGAAATCGGCGCGCAGATCAAGGCGGCCGTGGGGCGGTGTTTTCGCGGCAGCCTCGCGATCCGTGCCGTCGATGCCGGTTCCTGCAACGGTTGCGAGTTGGAGATCCACGCGCTCAACAACGCCTACTACAACCTGGAACGCTTCGGCATTCACTTCGTCGCCTCGCCGCGTCACGCCGACATGCTGTTGGTCACTGGTCCGGTATCGCGGCACATGCAGGCCGCCCTGCAACGCGCCTGGCAGGCCACGCCCGACCCCAAGCTGGTGATCGCGGTCGGCGAGTGCGGCGCCAACGGCGGCGAATTCGGCGTCAGCTACGCCTCCTGCGGCGCGGTCAGCAATGTCATCCCGGTCGATGCCGTGATCCGTGGCTGCCCACCGGCGCCGATGGATCTGCTGCGCGGCATACTCGAAGCTATCGACAGCCGTTGATGGTGGCAGCGCGCTGTTTCCGGCGCAAGACTCCGCGATAGCCCGGCAAGGGCGCATTTGTTATCCTAATACAGTTTTTAACCTCTTAAATTTTCCTGGAAATGAACTCATGACAACAGCCAAACCTCTGGTCGGTATCGTAATGGGCAGCACCAGCGACTGGGATGTGATGTCGCAGGTCGTGAAGGTACTGAAGGACTTCGGCGTTCCTTGCGAAGCCAAGGTCATGTCGGCGCATCGCACGCCTGAGCTGGTCGTCGCCTATGTCAGCGCGGCGGTGAACAACGGCATGAAATGTCTGATCGCCGGTGCCGGCGGCGCTGCGCACCTCGCCGGTGTCGTCGCCGCGCACACCACCCTGCCGGTGCTCGGCGTGCCGATGCCGTCGAAACATCTCAATGGTATGGACTCCTTGCTCTCCACCGTGCAGATGCCGAAAGGCATTCCGGTCGCCACCTTCGCCATCGGCGAGGCCGGCGCCGGCAACGCCGCATTGTTTGCGGTGGCGATGCTGGCCCTGGAAGATGCGGCGCTGGCAAAGCAACTGGTCGAGTTCCGCGTCAAGCAGGCCGCGGCGGTGAAGGCGGCGAAGCTGCCGGATATGTGATCATGGGGTCAGAGTAGAATGGTACATCGGTAGATGAGTTCATCGCAGATGTAGGATGATGGAGACGCGTTGTCTGCGCCACAACCGATCAGTGTGCGGCGGCGATCAGGACATCCGTGGGGTGCGGCCGGAATGCCGCCAGGATACCGGGGTCGTGTGTCGGTGCGGGCTCCCCCCAGTGGGCATCCGGTATGCCTTCGTCAACCATCGCATCGTGCGGCAAGGACTTCGTAATATTCCTGAATGTTGTGGCCGCGCTTGCCGGC
>JBBQDK010000121.1:0-9373 GCA_038319625.1 Gammaproteobacteria bacterium | reverse complement strand
TACAGCAAGAATTCCGCGCATCTGGCCATGGATGATGTGCGCGACTCGATCCGCGAACTGCTGCATTACCGCAAACAATTCTTCAGACTTCCGTAGTCAGCAGAAATGAGTCGCTATTCCCAGAATCTGTGAGCCAGCTGTAATAAAGCCCTCTCACCCTGGGCGCCCTGAGGGAGAGGGAATGGTCACTATGAGGCTTTACCTTGTCGCCCAGCACACAGGGCTTCCATGCAATAACAGGTTATAAAGTTTAGAACCTTCAAGTTATCCATGAATTCTGCGCAAGAGCCATATGCTTGATCAGGGTCTGTCTGGACTGTTTCTCTACTTCTCCACCGGCGTATCCGGATCATTGCCCCATTCCGACCATGAGCCCGCATAGCCTTTGATATTGGAATAATCCAGCGACTTCAACACCAGGTAACTCAGCGCCGAGCGGTGATGAGTCTGGCAATAAGTAATTACTTCCTTATCAGGTGTCACGCCGCGATCCGCAAACAGGGCGCGCAATTCCCCGGCCGGCCTCAGGCGCATGTTGCGTTGCTGATCCATTACCTCCAGCCAATCGATATTGATCGCTCCGGGGATATGACCACCACGGGCCGCGAACGTCTTCGTGCCGCTGTATTCCGCCACGCTGCGTGCATCCAGCAGTACAGTTTCCGCATGGCCCAGCTTGGCCAACACGTAGTCCTTGTCGGCGAAGCCCTGATCGGTACGTGTTACCGTGTAAGCGCAGGGCGTGGCGACAACCGGTGTGTGATTGTGCTCGTGACCTTCATTGACCCAGGCGTGAAGACCGCCGTTCAGCAGCGATGCGTGCGTATGTCCTAGCACATCCAAGGTCCACAGCAAGCGTGCCGCCTTGCCGCCGCCTTCATCGTCGTAGGCGACCACATGCGTTGCCGGTGTCAGGCCGATCGATGAAAACACACGACCGAGTTGCATATCATCCGGCAGCAGGCCGAGGGCCGGCGGACGAGCATGGTTCATCAGTGCATATTCCAGGTGCACGGCGCCCGGAACGTGATACTGGGCATACGTCGTCGCCTTGCTAAGATCGACGACCAGCAAATCCGGCGTGTCCAGTCGTACGGCAAGTTCATCGGGCTCGAGCAGCAGGGGTAATGACATGGCGGAATCCTGGAGACAGACATCGGAAGGGCGGGGTACATATTGTGCCCCAAATCCGGGCTCATCCCAACAATTCGATCCAATGCATTACCGGCACCTTTGCGGCAGCTTGGAGGTGGTTCAGACAGCCGATGTTGGCAGTGGCGATCAATGCCGGTGCGTGGGCCTCCAGCGCGGTGAGTTTGTTGCTGCGCAGGCGTTTCGACAACGAACTTTGCAGTATCGAATAGGTACCGGCCGAGCCGCAGCACAGATGGGCATCGGACACCGGCAGCAATTCGAATCCCAGTCCTTGCAACAGCTTCTCGACCGTGCCATTGAGTCGCTGACCATGCTGCAGAGTACAGGGTGATTGAAAGGCAATCCGGCGCGGCATTTGCGCTAACGCGGTCAAGCGACTGAGGTCTTCGCCGGCGAGCAGTTCACTGATATCACGGCATAAAGCGGCGACGCGTGCGGCTTTGTCGACATAGGCCGGATCGTCGGCCAGCAAGCGACCGTAGTCCTTAATGTGCACGCCGCAACCGCTGGCGGTGCTGACGATCGCCTCGCAACCAGCCTCAATATGTGGCCAAACGGCATCGATCTGCTTGCGCATGTGCATATGCGCTTCATCGCTTGCGTTGAGATGATGACTTAGTGCGCCGCAGCAACCAGCCTGTGTCACGCGCACGGCGCTGATGCCGAGCCGGTCGAGCACGCGTGCGGCGGCGGCATTGATGTCCGGTGCCAGCGTCGGTTGTACGCAGCCATCCAGCAATAACACGCGCCGTCGATGAGTCCCGGCCGGCCAGACGGGTGCGGCGCGCGCGGCCGGCACGGATGACCGCAGTGACGGTGACAGCAGCGGACGCAGCGTCTGAGCCATGCGCAACAACAATGAGAAACGCGATGTATACGGCAACACGCGTCGCAGCAGCCAGCGTGCGGCAATGGCGGGCAGTGTTCTGCGGGTGTTACGTTCGAGATGCGCACGGCCGATATCCAGCAGTTCACCATAGCGCACGCCTGATGGGCAGGTGGTCTCACAGGCACGGCAGGTGAGGCAGCGGTCCAGATGCAGGCGCGTGCTGGCTGTGGCGACCGCACCTTCCAGCACCTGCTTGATGAGATAGATGCGACCACGCGGGCCATCCAGTTCATCTCCGAGCAGTTGATAAGTCGGGCAGGTCGCATTACAAAAACCACAGTGCACGCAGCTGCGCAATATCGCTTCGGCATTGCGGCCCTCGGCGGTGGCGCGCAGGATTTCCGGCAAAGAGGTCTGCATATATTTCAGCGTTCGAAAGCCGCCAGCACTTCGGTCTCCGCTTGGGCCTGCGTCACCCATTCCTGCACGGCAGGCAGTTCTAGCAATGTCTGCGCGTAGGACGCGCAGACCAGATCGAGCGCCACGGCGTAGGTACGAAAACGCAGTGCCACCGGCGCGTACATGGCGTCGGCGATACAGAAACGTCCGAACAGAAAACTGCCGTCCTGCCCGTAGCGTTGCCGACAGTCGGTCCATAGCTCGGTTATACGCGCGATGTCATCTTCCACGCTTGGACCGCGACCTTTTTCCGGCAGCAGCTTGCGGCAATTGAGCGTCATGTGCTGACGTAGCGCGGTAAAGCCGGAATGCATCTCGGCACTGGCAGCACGTGCGGCGGCGCGCTCTTCGACGCCTGATGGCCAGAGCTGCAGGTCAGGATGACGTTCGGCGAGATACTCGCAGATGGCTAGTGAATCCCAGACTGTTACCGTGCCGTCAACCAGTGCCGGTACCTTGCCCGAGGGCGAATAATGCAGGATTTGTTTGTGTGCGTCCGGTGCGCCGAGGTCGATGCGCTTTTCGTCGAACTCGATCTGTGACTCGCGCATCAATAACCACGGCCGCAATGACCAGGATGAATAATTTTTGTTGCCGATGATCAGTAATGGTTTGTTCATCTCAGCTCCGAAGGGTAGCCAGCGCTATTGGAATCAATCCGGGTCGCAAGTCAGCACGGGCCTTGACGCAAAATCTTGGACATTCCCGCGCGAGGAAAATGAGATTTGCGGGCCCGCAACATCTTCACAGTTGTGCATACAGGCGTCCGGGATTCAGTATGCCATGCGGATCGAAACACTGCTTGAGGCCTTGCTGCACAGCAAGCAGGGGTGCGGCGAGCGGCTGAAACACCGCATCACGGTCGCCGCCGCGGAACACCGTGGCATGACCGCCGGCACGCGCCGCCGCAGCGCGTATCCGCTCGGCCGGCGCATCGCTGCGTAACCAGCGTTGCGCGCCACCCCAGTCGATGAACCATTGACCGGGCAGCTCGATCGGTGCTGCGGCGGGAGGCAGGGAAAGCCGCCAGAGTGGCGCATCGCTGCCGAAGAATCCATGCCGCAATTCGCGTACGCTGTTCCAAAGAGCGGCACCGTCTTCGATAAGTTCGCCGCCGAGTTTGATACGTGCGGCGCGCAAGGCGCTGGTGGCACCTGACAGGCGCGTATACAGCCGCAGGCCATCATAGGCGCAGGCCGACAGGGGCAGGGCGCGACCGGCCCATTCATTCATGGTGCGGATGGCCTCGTCAATCTGTGCCTCGCGCGCCAGAGTCAACTCCTCGACGGGTTGTGGCAATACTTTGAGCGAGGCTTCCAGCAGTACACCCAGAGTGCCGAGTGCGCCAATCATGAGCCGCGACACGTCATAACCAGCGACGTTTTTCATTACCTGTCCACCGAAGCTCAACAGTTCGCCCTTGCCATTGATGATCTTGCAACCGAGAACGAAATCACGCGCCGCACCCGCATAAGGCCGACGTGGACCGGACAGACCACAGGCCAGGGTGCCGCCGAGGGTGGCGGCATTGTCGAAATGTGGCGGTTCGAAGCCGAGCATCTGACCGCGTTCGGCCAGCGCGGTCTCGATATCCGCCAAGGGCGTACCGGTACGTGCCGTGATCACCAACTCACTGGGCTCGTAGTCGACGATGCCGCTGTGCGCACCGAGTTGCAGTGGCAGGCCCTGTGTCGAACGTCCGTAGAACGTCTTGCTACCGCCGCCGACTATCTGTAATGGTGTATCGTCGGCGGCAGCCTTGCACACGGCTGCTTGCAATGCAACGGCGATGTCAGTCACGACAAGCCTCGTGTCGGGCGTGCCCCACGCACGTTGTGCAGGCATTCATTCAAAATCGTTCGATATCCGGAAAGCGTACTTGACCGCCATGCACATGCATGGCGCCGAATTCGGCGCAGCGCGCCAAGGTGGGCACCGCCTTGCCGGGATTGAGCAGGCCGTCGGGATCGAAGGCGTGTTTCACGGCATGGAACTGCGCCAGTTCCGGTGCGCGGAACTGCACACACATCTGGTCGATCTTCTCCTGACCGACGCCGTGTTCACCGGTGATGGTGCCGCCGACGGCGACGCACAATTCCAGAATTCTGGCACCGAAGGCCTCGGCGCGTTGTAATTCGCCGGGCTTGTTGGCGTCGTACAGGATCAAGGGATGCAGATTGCCGTCGCCGGCATGGAAGACATTGGCCACGGGCAGCGCGAATTCCGCCGACCAGTCACTGATGCGTGTCAGTACCTCGGCAAGGGCGCGGCGCGGAATGGTGCCATCCATGCAGTAGTAGTCCGGCGCCAGTCGACCGACGGCGGGGAAGGCGCCTTTGCGCCCGGCCCAGTACAATGCGCGTTCAGCGGCATCACGCGCGCTGCGCACCTCGGTCGCGCCGCAGCGAGTCAAGACGGCACGCACTTCTTGAATCTGTTCGGAGACCTCTTCGTTCACCCCGTCGAGTTCGCACAACAGGATTGCCTTGGCATCGGTCGGGTAACCGGCGTGGGCGTAATCTTCGGCGGCGCGAATGGCGAGATTGTCCATCATTTCCAGCCCGGCGGGGAGAATGCCCGCCGCGATAATGGCGGCGACCGCCGTGCCGGCCTTGCTGACATCGTCGAAGGCCGCCAGTACCACTTGCGCACGTTCCGGCAGTGGCAGCAGCTTGACCACAACTTCGAGTATCACGCCGAGCATGCCTTCCGAACCGTGCAGCAGTGCGAGCAGATCATAGCCGGGGGTGTCGAGGGACGCTCCGCCGATCTGCAGCAGATCGCCGCTCATGGTAAGCACGGTGAGTTGTAGAACATTGTGCACGGTCAGACCGTACTTGAGGCAGTGCACGCCACCGGCATTTTCCGCCACGTTGCCGCCGATGCTGCAGGCGATCTGCGAGGAAGGGTCGGGGGCGTAATACAGACCTTCGGCCGCCACAGCCTGGGAGATGGCGAGGTTACGCACGCCGGGCTGCACACGTGCCGTGCGGTTCAAGGGGTCGATGTCCAGGATGCGGTTGAATTTCGCCAGACTCAGTAATACACCTTCCGCCAGGGGCAGGGCGCCGCCCGACAGGCCGGTACCGGCCCCGCGCGCCACCACCGGAATCCGTCGGGCCTGGCACAGGCGCAGGATCTGCTGTACCTGCTCAACAGTATTCGGCAAGACCACCACGCCAGGCAGGCGCCGATAGGCGGTCAGACCGTCGCACTCGTAGGGACGTCGATCTTCCAGCGTGTGCAACACCGCGGCGGCAGGCAAGAAAGCCCGCAGGGCACTGACCAGGGACGGCAGATCGAATGTCGAATGAGCTGGATTCATGCGTGGTAGCGGATCTTGGCATCGGTAAGCAGCGCCCGTCAGTAAAACACGAGAAGGGTGGGCGTGTCATTTTTCTCTATTGGCAGGAGGGCTGGAGGCAACAGCGTGATAGCAGTCTGCCTGCTAGCCACTTGAACGGCGCCGGGCTGCTCAATACCTGTCACTTCATGCCGCTACCGGGTCGTTCAGGTCGAGCTTGCAAGTTGCAATCCGGTGGCGGTAACAGGCGCAAACCGTTATTATTGAAAGATTGATGGACACTAATAATCACATGACAAAACCTCTGACGATACACCCGGTTATTCTCTCAGGCGGTGCTGGGTCCCGCCTCTGGCCCCTGTCCCGCGAGCATTATCCGAAACCCTTGCTGCCGCTGGTCGGCGACACCAGCCTCTTGGAACAGACCGCTAGCCGGCTGAATGGATTGCCGGCGGCCGCAGCGCCGATCCTGGTATGCAACGAGGAACACCGTTTTCTGACCGCCGAACAACTGCGCCGCATCGGTAAGCCGGCGGCCGCCATCCTACTCGAACCGACAGGTCGCAACACCGCACCGGCGTTGACCCTGGCGGCGCTGTTTCTGCTCGAACAGGCACACGACGAAGTCATGCTGGTGATGCCGGCCGATCATGTCATAGCGGATATCCCGGCCTTTCAGGCCGCCGTACTGCAAGGCGCGCAGCTCGCCGCTGCCGGCAACCTGGTTACCTTCGGCATCGTTCCGGCGCACGCCGAGACCGGTTACGGTTACATCCGTAAGGGCGCAGCTTTGGCTGCCGCGACTCATGCCTATCAGGTTGCCGAGTTTGTGGAAAAACCCGACGCCGTGACGGCGCGCGGTTATCTCGATACCGGCAGCTATTTGTGGAACAGCGGCATCTTCATGATGTGTGCCTCACGGTGGCTGGAAGAGCTGGGTCAGCACCGCCCCGATATTCTGAACAGCTGTCGTGAGGCCTATGCAGGCGGCACGCGCGACAGTGATTTCCGACGCGTCGATGCCGCTCTGTTCCAGGCTTGTCCGAGCGACTCCATCGACTATGCCGTCATGGAGAAGACCGATCGCGCCGCGGTCGTGGCGCTGGATGCCGGCTGGTCGGACATCGGTTCCTGGTCGTCGCTCGCCGATGTCTGCAACGCGGATGCGGATGGCAACGTCGTGCGTGGCGATGTGCTTACTCACGCCACGCACAACTCGCTGTTGATGTCGCATCATCGTCTCATAGCGGCGGTAGGCATTCGGGATGCGGTCATTGTTGAAACCTCGGATGCGGTGCTGGTCGTCGACAAGAACCATGCGCAGGACGTCAAGGAAATCGTAGCGCAGCTCAAGCGCGGCGCCCGTGACGAGCACAAGTTCCACCGCAAGGTCTATCGGCCCTGGGGTGCCTACGAAGGCGTGGACAGCGCCCCGCGTTTTCAGGTTAAACGTCTTACGGTCAACCCCGGCGCGTCTTTATCGTTGCAGATGCACCATCATCGCGCCGAGCACTGGATCATTGTGACAGGCACGGCACGGGTGACACGTGGCGAGGAGACGTTCATCCTCAGCGAAAACCAGTCGACCTACATTCCGCTCGGCGAGAAACACCGGTTGGAGAATCCGGGAGCGATTCCGCTCGAAATCATCGAAGTGCAGTCCGGCAGCTACCTGGGCGAGGATGACATCGTGCGTTTCGAGGATATTTACAATCGTGTCGAAAAATAGTCCGCTGTGCCTACCCGTCCCCCTACCGTCTGATTCACGCAAAGACATCACGATGAAAGTTATCATTTGCCGATACCGTTGCTATCCGACTGACCGCCACCAATACGTGAGCTCATGACTACTGAAAGCAAAACTGTCGCCGTCGTCGGGCTCGGATATGTCGGGTTGCCGCTGGCCGTCGCTTTCGGCGGCAGGCAAACGACCCTGGGCTTCGATCTGAACACGGCAAAAATCGCGGCCTATCGGCAGTTGCGCGACCCTACCGGGGAAGTGAGCGAAGCGGAACTGCGTGCGGCGAACCGACTCGAATTCAGTGCCGATCCGTCCATACTGCAGCGTGCCGATATCATTATCATTGCTGTTCCCACACCGATCGATACCGCGCACCGTCCGGACTTCAGTCCGATGATCGGCGCCAGCGAGATTGTTGGAAAGCACATGGCGCGTGGTGCGATCGTGGTATATGAATCGACCGTTTACCCGGGCGCGACTGAAGAAGTCTGTGTGCCGATCCTGGAGCGATGTTCCGGGATGAAATGGCGACAGGACTTCCATATCGGTTATTCGCCGGAGCGCATCAATCCGGGTGACAAGGAACACAGCTTGACCAATATCGTCAAGGTCGTGTCGGGTGATGATGCGGCAACGCTGGATATCGTGGCCTCCCTGTATGAATCTGTGGTGATCGCGGGCGTACACCGCGTCTCCAGTATTGCGGTCGCGGAAGCCGCCAAGGTCATAGAAAACACACAGCGCGATCTCAACATCGCGCTGATGAATGAACTGGCACTGATTTTCAACCGGCTGGGTCTCGATACCAGCGAGGTGCTGCGCGCCGCCGGCACCAAGTGGAACTTCCTGCCGTTCCGTCCCGGCCTGGTCGGTGGGCATTGCATCGGTGTCGATCCCTATTATCTGACCTACAAGGCAGAGATGCTCGGCTATCACCCTCAGGTGATTCTGGCGGGCCGGCGTATCAACGATGGCATGGGCAAGTACATCGCCGAGCAGACCATCAAGCAGATGATCGCCAACGGCAGCGCCATCAAAGGCGCACAGGTTATCGTTCTGGGATTGACCTTCAAGGAAGACTGCCCGGACCTGCGTAATTCGCGCGTTGCCGATGTCATTGCCGAACTGCTCAGCTACGGTGTGGATGTTCATGTTCACGATCCGCTCGCCGATGCGGCCGAGGCGCAACATGAATACGGCGTGAAACTGCAGGAGTGGGAAGCGTTACCGCGGGCGGATGCCCTGATTCTGGCGGTTGCGCATCAGAATTACCTTGACAGACCGATCACGGATTTCCGCGCCAGGCTGAATAAAGAGGGCTGTATGATCGATGTCAAAGCGGCGCTCGATCCTGCCGCACTACGCGCCGCCGGCGTGCCTTTCTGGAGATTGTAGTCATGCATGTAATGATCACCGGCGTGGCCGGATTTATCGGTTCGACTCTGGCGCTGCGCCTGCTGGAACGCGGCGATACGGTGTATGGCGTCGACAACCTTAACGACTATTACGATGTCACGCTCAAGGAAGCGCGACTGGCACGTTGCCGGCAACATGAGCGCTTCGTTTTCGAGAAGCTCGATATTGCCGATCGCGCCGGGATGACGCGCTTGTTCGAGACGCAACGCTTCGATGCGGTGATGAACCTCGCGGCACAGGCCGGCGTGCGTTACTCCATCGAGAATCCTGCCGCCTATGTCGATGCCAATCTGGTGGGCTTCGCCAATGTGCTGGAAGGCTGCCGACACAGCCAGGTCGGCCATCTGGTGTTTGCGTCATCAAGTTCCGTATACGGTGCCAATACCCGGCTGCCGTTTTCCGAACATGACAACGTCGACCATCCGGTATCGCTGTACGCCGCCACCAAGAAAGCCAACGAAATGATGGC
>JBBQDK010000120.1:0-9471 GCA_038319625.1 Gammaproteobacteria bacterium | reverse complement strand
GCTATCATGGATATTTTGCGTGTGGGTACGTCGGCGGGTGGTGCACGACCCAAGGCGGTTATCGCCATGGATGACCAGGGCAATGTCCTCTCCGGGCAAGCCAAGGCGCCCAAGGGCTACCAGCAGTGGATACTGAAATTTGACGGCGTCACCGATCTTGAATTGGGCGAACCCGGCGGTTATGGCCGGATTGAATATGCCTATTATTTAATGGCCAAAGCCGCCGGCATCGACATGATGGAATCCCGGTTGCTGGAAGAAAACGGACGCGCGCATTTCATGACGAAACGCTTTGATCGCGTGGACGGTGAAAAGCTCCATCTACAATCGCTCTGCGGTATCGCACATTTCGATTTTAATAGGGCAGGCGCCTATAGCTATGAGCAAGCTTTCGCTGTGATGCGCAAGCTGCGCCTGAAAAAGTCCGATGCCATCCAGCAGTATCGACGCATGGTCTTTAACGTCATTGCCCGCGATCAGGATGATCATACTAAAAATATTGCATTTTTGATGGCGCGGGATGGTGAGTGGCGATTGTCGCCCGCCTACGATGTGATTTATTCGCACAACCCGGCGGGGCAATGGACCCATCAGCACCAAATGAGTCTGAACGGTAAACGCGACCATTTCACAAAGGAAGATCTCATCGCTGTGAGTGACTCAATAAGCCTTTCGAAGCCCGACGGGGTTATCAACGAGGTCGTGATGGCGGTGGAACGCTGGCCGGAATTTGCGAAGCAGGCTGGTGTGAGTGATAAAGCTCTAAAGGAGGTTGCGGGGAATCATCGATTGAAGCTGATTGCTTGACTATCACTGATCCGTGCATCAAGGAAAGATCAGGGTTCAAATTGTGTGCATCCGGAAGAGCATACATCGACCTGTTCATGCCGCTCGTGGCTCGCTCAGGTCGAAACGAAGCTGCTAGTGCAGTCGGTCAAGTGCAACACTGAGCGGTGCCCGGTAGGCCCTGCCCTACGCCGTCACCGAGTAAGGCGTCGCTATGCTCTCCAGCGTCCTGCGCAGTTCTCGGGCGGTCCAAGTCAACATCGGGTTCGTGCGTGCCTTCTTCCATCTGTGGCAGTTGCTGACTTCGAATGTGGAGCAGGCCAGTAAGCTGGCGGCGTTGGAGAGCAAATACGATACGCAGCTCAAGGTGGTCTTCGACAATATCCGAGAATTGATAAAGCCACATCAAATCGGAAGGGAATTATCAGCCTTTCCTTTGCCGTTTGACATATGTCATGCGCTGTCACAACCGGCACTGCTAGGCTCATCTGCCTTGTCACTCAGAGGATCAAGATCATGCCCGCACCGTACAGCCTGCCTGAACTGCTCGACAACCCATTCCAACTCGGCAATACGACGGCCTATCAGCGCTGGCGGGATCGCAAGTTGAGCGGACAACCGGCCAGCCTTGGTGATCTGGTGGTCGAGATCAAAGATCCCCTGGCTTTGCGTGACAGCGAGCGTCAGGCCATCCTGGCGCGTTGTCGCAAGAGCAATATGGCGATTTACGTATCCTCCGCCTCTGGCAAACGTGAGGTGCCGTTGGCCATAGGCCGGCAACTGGGTCTGCTGCGCCTGGATCGCAACTGGTTGGCGGATGATGATGGTCTGACCTCGCTCAAGGTGGTGGATACCGGCGACCGCAAGCAGTTCATTCCTTACAGTGACCGAGCCATCAAATGGCATACGGATGGTTATTACAATACGCTCGAGCATCAGATACACGGCCTGCTGCTGCACTGCGAACAGCATGCAGCGCAGGGCGGTGAGAATGCCCTGCTGGACCATGAAATCGCCTATTTGTTGTTGCGTGAGGATAATTCCGAGCACATACGTGCCCTGATGGTGGACGATGCGATGACAATCCCTGCGCGCATGGACGGTGACTTGGCCGCGCGCCAGGATCAGACCGGGCCGGTATTCTCCGTCGATCCGCTCACGGGCGATCTGCACATGCGCTACACCGCGCGAACGCACAGCGTGCGCTGGAAAGACGATGCCGCCACAACCGCCGCGGTGGCCTGCCTAACGCGGATACTGGCTAGCGATTCACCCTTCATCTATCGCGGTCTGCTCGAGCCTGGGATGGGCCTTATCAGCAATAACGTGTTGCACGACCGGGCTGGATTCAAAGACGACGAAACGCAGCATCGTTTGTTGTACCGGGCCCGCTATTACGACCGTATCGAGAACACGCACTGGGACGAATAAAAGAAGGTCTGGAAAGAACCATCAACCGCCAAGGACACCAAGAACGCCAAGAAAATCTGTTTAGGTAAACCCCCGGCTCTGCCGGGGGACTAGAAAAGGTTTGACCGGTACGGCGGTCAGTAGTAAATGAACAGGCGTAACGAATAGCACGGCGACCGAAAAGAAAGCCCCTGCACCCTTCGCGCTACGCGCTCTTCCCTCAGGGACAAGGCCACGACTGCAGGGATACAGGAGGTAGGGCAACGCCAGGAGCAGTTGCCGAGGATGAGGGGATTAAAATCAATGCGCGAATCTGATCCCCTCACCCCAACCCTCTCCCGGAGGGAGAGGGAGTGACAGTGGTAGATTTGTCACCTTCAGGCGGCGCAAGTATTTATGAGGGCCTTTGGTGCGCTAGCAAAGAAGCCCCCAGCTTTGCCGGGGGTCATTTAACTTTTCTCTGTGTACTCTGCGCCTCTGCGCCTCAGTGGCTTAAAATGAATAAATCAGATGTTCCTTAAGTATACTGTCCCCGGAATTCTTCACAGCAACCCCAGTCCATGCTCAACATTACCAATCTGGTCTACCACGTCGCCGGCAAGCCGTTGTTCAACGATGCCAACCTGCAGATCTTCACCAATCAGCGCGTCGGCCTGGTTGGTAAAAACGGCTGCGGGAAATCCACGCTGTTTCAGCTGATTCGAGTCGAGATCAAACCGGACGGCGGGGAAGTAGCGCTGCAATCCGGCAAGACCATCGGTTTTGTCGCGCAGGAAATCGATACCGCCGAGCGTCCGGCCGTGGAGTTTGTGCTGGATGGCGACACCGAACTGCGCGAAGTGGAAGCCCTGCTCGCGCAGGAATCTCACGACGCCATCTGGTTCGAGGCGCAGCATCGCTATGAGGCCATCGATGGCTATGGCGCCAAGGCCCGCGCCGCGCAGTTGCTCGACGGTTTGGGGTTTGGCGCCGGCGAGCTGGAGCGCAGCGTTGCCAGTTTTTCCGGTGGCTGGCGCATGCGTCTGAATCTGGCCCGTGCCCTGATGCGCCGCGCCGATCTATTATTACTGGACGAGCCGACCAACCACCTCGACCTCGAAGCCATCATCTGGCTGGAGCAATACTTGGCCCGTTATCCCGGCAGTATTCTGCTGGTGTCACATGACCGTGAATTTCTCAATGCCGTGGTGAACCGCGTCGCACATCTGCACGAAGGTGTGATCGACAGCTACAGCGGCGACTACGACGCCTTCGAGCGAGTCCGCGCCGAACGCGCCGCACAGCAGAACGACGCCTTTCGCAATCAGCAGGCGCACATCGCCCATCTGGAAGACTACGTGCGCCGCTTTCGTGCCAAGGCCACCAAGGCCAGGCAGGCGCAAAGCCGTCTCAAGGCGCTGGAGCGACTCGAACGCATCGCCCCGGCCCACGTCGAGGCGGGACATTTTGGCCTCTGCATCGAAGCGCCGGAGCGCAGCCCGGACTTACTGCTGCGCGCCGACAAACTTGGGTTCGGCTACGCCGGCAAGCCCATTTTCGCCAATGTGAATTTCAGTCTGCGCCAGGGCGCGCGGATCGGTCTGCTGGGACCGAACGGTGCGGGCAAGTCGACCTTTGTGAAATTGCTGGCCGGAGAAATATCACCTACCAGCGGCACGCTGGAAGCGGCGCCCGACATCCGCATCGGCTACTTCGCCCAGCATCAACTGGAAAGTCTGGTGGCCACGGACACGCCACTGGAACACATTCAACGGCTTGCGCCGAAAGCCGCCACGCTGGAACTGCGCACATTCCTCGGCCGCTTCGGTCTCGCCAGTGAAGAGGAAGTGCGCCCGGTGGAAACATTTTCCGGCGGCGAGAAAAGCCGGTTGGCACTGGCGCTCATCGCCTGGCAAAAGCCGCACCTGCTGCTGCTCGATGAACCCACCAACCACCTCGACCTGGACATGCGCGACGCGCTGACGCTGGCGTTGGAAGAATACACCGGCGCCATCGTGCTGGTCTCGCACGACCGCGCACTGATCCGTGCAACCTCGGACGAACTCTGGCTGGTGGCAGACGACAAAGTCGCTGTCTTCGATGGCGATCTGGAAGACTATAAAACCTGGCTGGAATCGCGTCATCAGACTGCCGCGCCGACCAAGGAAGCGGCGACGAAAGCCATTGCCGACAAGCCGGCGCGACCGAAGAAGAAAGCGCTGCGCAGCAAACAGGAAAAACTGGAAAAGGAATTGGCGCAGGCACAGACACGCCTTGCCGATCTGCACCGCCAATTGGCCGACCCTGATTTCTACGCGAATCCACTCGACCCGCGCATCGCGCAGTGCAACGCGGAACATGGGACAGTGGCAGCGATGATCGCTCGGTTGGAAGAAGCGTGGCTGGCGTTGGAAGAGGCGATGGAAGAAGCGATCTGAGTCGCCGCTGTGAATGTAAGGTGGGTTAGCGCATTTGCGTAACCCACTAGGCGTTGCGAAGCAACACAAGCCATTTGTTCAAGGTGTGCCTGGCGGCACGCTCGGCGGGTTACGGCGCAAACGACGCGCCTAACCCACCCTTGTATGTTAAACCGACTCTCAGCTTCAGGAGCGAATCAAGTACTCTACAATGATCTATATTTCCCTTGCTTTGAAATGGGCCCCTGTTGAACGCTGAAGATCCCGACTGGCTTCCCGGCTTCGCGCAGCGCTCACCGCTGTTCGAACCTCTGCGTGCCTTCGCGCCGGCGTTCGTTCACCACACGCGGGATTGGCCCGGACTGGAGGACTATCAGCGGCTGCTGGACGCGCAGCCGGTGCCGATCCTTACCCACAGCGGCCGTGCCTTGAAGATCGTGCCGCAAGAGGCTCGGTCGCAACGCTTCGCAGAGCATTACGCGCCACGCGCATACCTGACTGGCGCATTGCAGACGCGCGCCAGGAGCTGGCATGACTTCTTTCAGTTTCTGAGCTGGCTGATATTCCCCAGGACCAAGGCTGTCATCAACGCATTGCATGTGCCGCAAGCGGAGGCACGCAGCGCGGTGGCGGGTTCTGCAGGGCGGCGTTCGCCATTGGAAAACATGCTATCGCTGTTCGATGAGGGCGGAGCAGTGGTCATCGCCAGCGATCCGTCACTGCTGCAACTGATCCGTGAATTCCGCTGGAAGGATTTGTTCTGGGCGCGTCGTGAAGCGCTTGCGCAGCAGTTGCGTTGCGTCACCTTTGGCCACGCGGTGTATGAAAAGGCGCTGCATCCGTATATCGGCATGACCGCCAATGCGATTCTGCTCGACGTCGATCAGGCGCTGCTCGATCTGCCGATGCCCGCGCTGCTTC
The DNA here is from genome assembly GCA_038319625.1 of Gammaproteobacteria bacterium. Lineage (GTDB taxonomy): Bacteria > Pseudomonadota > Gammaproteobacteria > JBBQDK01 > JBBQDK01 > JBBQDK01. Next base: position 3,958 of record JBBQDK010000120.1, on the reverse strand, counting down.
CTGTCCTGGACCAGCGTCTGGCCACGCTGTTCACGGCGGGCATCGCCTACACGCAGCCGAAGCACCTGCAACCCTTGCCGATACTTGGCATGCCCGGCTGGGACCCTGCCAACGCCTGCGCGTCGTACTATGACAACGTGCGCTATTTTCGTCCTGGCCGTGCCCGGGAAGATCGGGATTGCCTGATTAAAACAGCCTGGGAATAAACCGGCCGGTGCGTTTGGTGCAGTCCTGATAGTCGGGGTAGGTGTGTCGCAGCGCCTGTTCCTCCAGCAAGGTCTTCAGCCACAGCACCAGCAACAGACTCAGCCAACTGGCGATCTTGCTCACTTCTGCGTGGTAGAAAAACACCGGTGCGGCCGCGACCAGCAGTACGGCGCTGTACATGGGGTGTCGAATGTATTGGTATGGACCGCTGGTGACAAGCTGCCCATCTGATTTCGGAGCGGGATGAACGTTGAAGTTGCCGGGCTGGTTATGCCGCAGCGTCCATAGGCCGACCAGCAGGCCGGATGCCGCAAGCACGACACCGGCAACGGACATGCCGGGCGGTTCCCAGGGCCATGCCAGCAGAATGAACAATGCAAACTGGCACAACACCAGTGCCCATCCCAATAACTGCCAGCCGGTGGTGTTGTGATGGAATGTCATGTGTATCCGGTTCCGGATTCAGGAGAGAGAGTGGTTTGAAGGCTGATATGCCGATCCGAGGTGAACAGAGAAAAGTTGTAACCCGAGTTTCACCTCGTTCAACCCGGACTACAATCTTAATCGATCTTGTCGGATACTGTCTCCCTTCTCAGTCTGAGAGATGCCTCGGGAATTGCGCAATATGAAACAAGTCGATACCGTTGCCCTTATGACGCTGTGCGGGGAAGCCGCCGCCACGCCGCGCCTGCGCAAGAATCTCAACCTGCACACCGAACTCGATGATCCGGTGCAGCGCTTGTTGAACGCGTTCGAGCCGGGCACCTATCTGCGTCCGCATCGCCATGCGACGCCACCGAAGTGGGAGTTGTTCGTAGTCCTCACCGGCCATGCCGCGGTACTGACCTTTGCTGACGACGGCCGGGTGCTGGACCGCGTCGATCTGGATGCCGCCGGCGATGCGCGCAGCGCCGACATTCCGGAAGCCGCCTGGCATACCCTGGTGGCGCTGGCGTCGCAGACGGTATTGTTCGAGGTCAAGCGCGGCCCCTACCTGCCCAACCCGCCGCAGGATGTCGCCGCCTGGGCGCCGCCGGAAGGTGATGCCAAAGCCGGCGAATTCGAGCGTTGGTATCGAGAGGCCGTGCCGGGGGATTTGCCGCCGCGTTAGTATTTTGAACCGCCGATTGAATCGTCAAGAACGCCGAGGAATGCTGATATGGCACTGCATTTATCTCCCCTCTCCCTGGGGGAGAGGGGACTTGACGATAATTTCCGTAGGGCACTATTTGCCGGACTGCTCGTCAACCCACAAAAGCAGATTTGGAACGTCACTCAAAATGTGAATTCCCTCTCCCCCAGGGAGAGGGCCAGGGAGAGGGGTGTGAAACGGCTGTTATCTCCAACAGTAATAAGAATAAGGAGCAATACTCCTTGGCATCCTTGGCATCCTTGGCAGTTCAAAAACGCTGTCACCGGTTCATGTATAATCAGCCCCCGCTAACCGCTGACCCGAGTCCATCCACCGTATGTCCAGTCTCACCGCCGCGGCGGGCCGCCGCCGCACTTTCGCCATCATCTCGCATCCCGATGCCGGCAAGACCACCTTGACCGAGAAGCTGCTACTGTTCGGCGGCGCCATCCAGCTTGCCGGAACGGTGAAGGGGCGCAAGGCGGCGCGCCATGCGACCTCGGACTGGATGGAGCTGGAAAAGCAGCGCGGCATATCCGTGACCTCGTCGGTGATGCAGTTTCCGTATAAAGACCACATCGTCAATCTGCTCGACACGCCCGGCCACGAGGATTTCTCCGAGGATACCTATCGCACGCTGACGGCGGTGGATTCGGCGCTGATGGTGATCGACAGTGCCAAGGGCGTGGAAGAGCGCACCATCAAGCTGCTCGATGTCTGCCGGCTGCGTGACACGCCGATCTTCACCTTCATCAACAAGCTCGACCGTGAAAGCCGCTCGCCCATCGATCTGCTCGACGAGATCGAAACGGTATTGAAAATCCGCTGCGCGCCGGTCACCTGGCCGATCGGCAGCGGTAAGCGCTTCAAGGGCGTGTACCACATTACCAACGACTGTGTGCATCTGTTCAGTGCCCAGCACGGCGGCAAGATCCAGACCGGCACAGTGATCCACGGTTTGGACAATCCGCTGCTCGACGAACTGCTGCACGAAGCGGCCACCGAGTTGCGCGATGAGATCGAACTGGTCAAGGGCGCGAGTCATCCGTTCAATCTTGAAGATTATCTGGCCGGCACGCTGACACCGGTATTTTTCGGGTCGGCCATCAACAATTTCGGCATCCAGGAGCTGCTCGACGCCTTTGTCGAATACGCCCCCGGTCCGCTGCCACGCGCCACCACCACGCGTACGGTCGATTCCATGGAAGAGAAGTTCAGTGGCTTCGTCTTCAAGATCCAGGCGAACATGGACCCGGCTCACCGCGACCGTATCGCCTTTCTGCGTGTCTGTTCCGGCGTCTATACCAAGGGTATGAAAGTGCGCCACGTGCGCATCGGTCGCGATGTGACTATTGCTACCGCCGTGACCTTCATGGCCTCTGAACGCGAGCATGTCGAAGAGGCCTGGTCGGGCGACATCATCGGCCTGCACAATCATGGCACCATCCAGATCGGCGATACCTTTACGCAGGGCGAGGATCTGAAATTCACCGGCATCCCGCATTTTGCGCCGGAGCTGTTCCGCCGCGCGCGCCTCAAGGACCCGCTGCGCATGAAGGCTTTGCAAAAAGGCTTGGCGCAACTCTGCGAAGAGGGTGCGACGCAGTTGTTCAGGCCGCTGGTCAGCAACGATCTGATCCTCGGCGCCGTGGGTATCCTGCAATTCGATGTGGTCGCCTACCGTCTCAAGCACGAATACGGCGTCGACTGCGCCTTCGAGGCCGTCAACGTGGCGACCGCACGCTGGGTGCAATGCGACGATGCCAAGCGCCTGGAGGAGTTCCGCGCCAAAGCCATCGACAATCTGGCCAAGGACGGTGCCGACGACCTGGTGTACATCGCACCGACCCGTGTCAATCTTTCCCTTACCGAAGAACGCTGGCCTGATATCGAGTTCCGCGCCACGCGCGAGCATTGAACGACTGACTATACCGCCAACAGGGTACGCGATCGCTTGCTGGAGCCCGATAGCAAGTCTTGCGCTGTTTTCAATTGAGTCTTTCTGCCCGATCCGGCTGACCAGTCATCTGCACGCCACTCCTTTGTGTTCACCAAGATAGAACCTGTCTCCGGGGCCGCATTGACACTGTCTGCGATTGAAATCGCTAACATATTGAAAATTGACCTTTGTCTACGTCCTTCATTGACTTTTACGCCTCACAGCAATTAACGTCGGGACAGGCCTGATCACAAATGTCTTCGGAACCGGTGGATTTTACCCGTGGCAGGGCGCGCGGTCCGGCCGGTCTGCGTAGCCGGTATGCAAGCTGTCGGGTGGAGGATGTTATAAATACGTGACAGCTACTCGAAGATGAGGTGCTAAGGAAGTTCTTATTTGTTCACCGAAGCATAGTGGAAAGTCCGGCTACGCCCCCCTCGCTACGCTCTCCCCGCAAGCGGGAGAGGGGAGCAAAGGAATTTATCAGAGGCTCCCTAAATAGATTCAACGCTCTATGTATCGGTAGAGCCAACTCAAGCGGAGATCGTATCATGCACAGACGTCGCTTCATTGCCACCTGCCTGGGACTTGCGACCTTACCGCTGTTCGCCAACAGGGTCGTCGGCGAGGTCGCCGGCAAAGCAGCGGGAATCGCAAAGCTTGTCAAAACGGATGCGGAG
>JBBQDK010000119.1:0-9596 GCA_038319625.1 Gammaproteobacteria bacterium | reverse complement strand
GCGGATCGGTGCGTGACTTCGATCCGGCACAATACATCCCCGCCAAAGACGTCAAGAAGATGGATCCCTTCATCCATTACGGCATCGGCGCGGCCGTGCAGGCCATCGCGGATTCCGGTCTGGTGGTCACCGAGCAGAACGCCGAGCGCATCGGCGTGGCGATCGGCTCGGGCATCGGCGGACTGCCGGGCATCGAAAAGAATTACCAGGCATTCAAGGACAGCGGGCCGCGCAAGATCTCGCCGTTCTTCGTGCCGAGTTCCATCATCAACATGATCTCCGGCAATCTGTCGATCCTGTTCGGTATGAAAGGACCGAATATCGCCATCGTCACCGCCTGCACTACCGGCACGCACAACATTGGCGCGGCGGCGCGCATTATCCAGCACGGTGACGCCGATGTGATGATCGCTGGCGGTTCCGAAATGGCGACCACGCCGACCGGTCTCGGCGGGTTCGCCGCGGCGCGTGCCCTGTCGACGCGCAACGACGATCCCGCCGGCGCCAGCCGCCCGTGGGACAAGGAGCGCGATGGCTTCGTGCTCAGCGACGGCGCGGGCATCGTGGTGGTGGAAGACTACGAACACGCCAAGGCGCGCGGTGCGAAGATCTACGCCGAAGTGGTCGGCTTCGGCATGAGCGGCGATGCCTATCACATGACACAACCCTCGGAAGGCGGCGAGGGCGCCAAGCGCTGCATGCTGCAGGCCTTGCGCGACGCCGGTCTGAACACCACACAGGTCGATTACATCAATGCCCACGGTACCTCGACACCGGCCGGCGACAAGGGCGAGACCGACGCCGTGAAAGCCGCCTTCGGCGATCAGGCCTACAAGCTTGCGATCAGCTCTACCAAGAGCATGACCGGACATCTGCTGGGTGCGGCCGGCGGCGTCGAGGCGGTATTCAGTATACTCGCCATTCGCGATCAGGTCGCGCCGCCGACCATCAATCTGACCACGCCCGATCCCGAGTGCGATCTTGATTATGTGGCGAACACGGCGCGGCCGATGAAGATCGATGTCGCCATGTCCAATTCCTTTGGCTTCGGCGGCACCAACGGTACGCTGGTGTTCCGCAAGCTCGACTGAGCCCGTACGCCCCAGCACAGCGGGTCGGTTGTCATGTCAGGTCCGTTTATCCGCCGTCTCGACCTCTTCCCCGATTTGCTCGAGTTGCATTGCGCGCAACCGCAGCGCTATCCGCACCTGCTGGAAAGTGCCACGCCCGGCGGCGCGCAGGCGCACTACGATATTCTGTTCGCGTTTCCCGGCGAACGTCTGGAATTGACGGCGGCCGGCCGCTTGTCCGGCGGGCCGCAACACACCGGGGATTTTCTTGCGGCGCTCGATCAGATTTGCGCCACGCACAAAGTTGCTGACACGACCTGTTCCGGATTGCCGTTTCGCGGCGGCTGGTTCGTTTATCTTGGGTATGAACTCGCCGCGCAGATCGAGCCCACGCTGACACTACCACCGGCACGCTCGCGCCTGCCGGTGGCGCTGGCCCAGCGCATTCCCGCCACTGTGATCCGCGATCATCGCCGGCACTGCCTCTGGCTGGTGGCAGAGCAGGGGCAGGAAGCCTTGTTGCAGCGCATGGCGGAGGACATAGCCGCGCTCACGCCTTGTGGCGACATTCCCGACGCGTTGCTGGACGGTGCCTTGCAGGAAGACGAGCCGCAGCTGTATCTCGATGCCGTGGCGCGCATTTGCGACTACATCCTGGCCGGCGATGTGTTCCAGGTAAATCTGTCGCGCGTCTGGCGCGGCCGCCTGCGTGCCGAGGTGCGCGCACAGCAGGTCTATCAACGCCTACGCAAAACCAATCCCGCCCCCTTCGCCGCGTTGGCCACCTGGGACGATCGCGCGGTACTGAGTTCGTCACCGGAACGCCTGGTGCGGGTCGACGGGACGGGCCACATCGAGACGCGGCCGATCGCCGGCACGCGCCCGCGCGGTAGCGACGACGTAGCCGACAACGCCTATTCCAGCGAACTGCTGGTGCACCCCAAGGAACGCGCCGAACATGTCATGCTCATCGATCTGGAACGTAACGATCTCGGGCGCGTGTGCGTGGCGGGCAGCATCGAGGTGAACGAGCTGATGGTGCTGGAGTCGTATGCACACGTGCATCACATCGTCTCGAATGTGCGCGGACAATTGCGTCCCGGTGTGACGCCGGGCGCCGTCATCCGCGCGGTATTCCCCGGCGGCACCATCACCGGCTGTCCCAAGGTGCGCTGCATGGAAATCATCGCCGAACTGGAAGGCCAGGGTCGCGGTGCCTATACCGGCGCTCTCGGGTACATCAATACCGACGGTTCGCTCGATCTGAATATCCTGATCCGTACGCTGATGATGGAGGGCGATGAAATCGGTTTCCGCGCCGGCGCCGGCATCGTCGCCGATTCGCAGCCCGAGCAGGAGCTTGAGGAAACACGCGCCAAGGCGCGGGGGATGGTGTTGGCGCTGGACGGTGGTGAATGAAGAGGTGTGCACCCACCAAAGGGGACACCCACTAGCTATGTTTGGCTTTTCAACTGGAGTGATAGACAGCATGACCAATATGAATTTCATTGACGAATTTCAAGCACGTCGCCGTAAAGTCTTGCGGATTGCTGGCCCATGGATACTGGTTGGTTTAATTGGGTCCTTAGTTACGATCTTCTATGGTAAAGGCCCATCGACCCCGCTGTCACAAAGTACTGGAATAATCCTTGTTGTGAGTGCATTCTTTGCGTGCATCATTGTCGGGGCCAGTATCGTCCTTCGTTACTATCGTTGCCCTGCATGCGGTAACGTGCCAAACGCTCGTAAAGGCATCTTATTTGGCTTAAGCAAAATACCCAACATGTGGGGTTCGTCTCAAATGAAGAGTGTCCACTCTTTCAGAGGGACTCTCTACCGGACCCTGGTCACAGTGCTGGCCTGATCAGGACCCTGTTGAGTCAGGGTGCGGTGGCAAGCGACTACTCAGTTCAAAGCCGCTCGCCGAGTATCCGCCCGATCTCCGCATCGGTCAGCACTATCGGATTGGTCTTCATGCTGCTGCCGCGTGCATTGGCTACGATCACATCCACATTCCCCGCTGTCACGCCATAGCGCCCTAATGTCGGCAGTTTGAGTTGTGTGGTCCAGTGGCGCAGCAGTTTGAGCAACGCCTCCCAGGCATTCTCGTGGTTCTTGTAGTGCTTGCCGGTCAGCAGCGAACCGAGCCGGGCGTATTTTGTCAGTGCGATATTATCGGGCTCGCGCAGATTTATCGCTTCGATGTTCATCGCGGTGGCGGCGGCGAGCAGTGTGCCGCAGGCCGCGCCGTGCGGGATGGGATGAAAGGCGCCGAGCGGTGCGGCCAGGCCGTGCACGGAGCCCAGGCCGACCTGTGCGAGCGTGATGCCGGAGAGCAGCGCGGCATAGGCCATGGCGGCGCGCGCCTCGGTGGTGTCCTGCTCGCCGGCATACCAGACCAGCAGGCCGCGCTTTACCGCTTCGATACCGCTCCAGGCCAGGGCATCGGTATAGGGATTGGCCTTGATGGACACATATGACTCGATCAACTGCGTCAGCGCATCCATGCCGTTGGCGGCGATCAGGTCGGGCGGACAACTGGCGAGCAGAGTCGGATCGACGATCGCCCACTCGGGCACCAGCGCTTCGTCGCGAAACGACTTCTTGAAGCCCTGCGGAGCCTGCACGCTGAGCACGGCGTTCTTGGTGGCTTCGCTACCGGTGCCGGCGGTGGTCGGCACCGCGATGAAGGGCGTGGCAGGACCGTGGTAAGGCAGTTCCGGCCCTACGCCTTCCAAATGATCCATGACCGAATTGCCGTGCGGCAGCAGCCCGGCGATGGCCTTGGCCGCGTCCAGCACGCTGCCACCGCCGATGCCGATCACGACGGTGATGCCGACATGCCGGTGTTCGCTGACCGCTTGGTCAATGAACTGCGGTGAGGGTTCACCGTTGACTTTGACGTGTTCCCAGCTCATCTCTTCCAGACGCAGCGCATCGAGCAGCAGCGGCCAGTGCGGTGTGCCGCAGAAGGACTGCGCGCCGGTGACCAGCAGCGCGCGTGTGCCGTAGCGTTTGGCCAGTGCGGGCAGTTTCGCCAGGCGACCCGCGCCGAATTCGATGCGCGGCAGACGCGTCAACGTGAAGGGCGAAAAAATCATGAGGCTTCGCCCTCGGGATACAGTGCATTGTATTGCTGACCCTGGCGCGGCGCGGCCATCCAGCCCGCTACCGTGTCGTGCCAGTGCAGATAATGCGCAGTCTGTTTGTGCGCGACGGCGGTTCGGGCATCGGCATAGGCCTCGTAGAGTACGAAGCGGTACGGATCATCGGGCGACTGCAGGATAACGAAACGCAGATTGCCCGCTTCCAGTATTGAGGCCTTGTGATTGTTGCGGAAGGCTTCGATGAAGGCGTTGACATGGTCGGACTTGACCTGAACGTGTACCAGCGTGACGTGCATGATGGGTTCCCTGGGTGGCGGTCTGTTACGGCTCGCTTGGGATCGTTGCGTGGCGCGAACGGCCGGATCTCTAATTGAGGCAGGATTATAGCGTCCGCGGTGTTGCCGATGGCAAGAGTCGGGTGGCGTCAGCAGGTACTGTCGAGCGCCACGGCGGCCAGGTCCGCCGCAGTCGTGGGCAGACTCAGATGGGCCTCGAACAGCGGCATGGGTTCCGCCAGGACATAGCCTTGGGCGTAATCCACACCCAGTTGCCGGAGCAGTTCCAGGGTCGCCGTGTTCTCCACGAATTCGGCGACGGTCTGGATACCCATGACATGGCCGAGCTGATTGATCGATTCCACCATGGCGTAGTCGATGGGGTCGTGCGCCATGTCGCGCACGAAGCTGCCATCGATTTTCAGATAATCAACGGCGAGGTTCTTCAGGTATGTGAAGGAACTCAGGCCGCAGCCGAAATCGTCGAGCGCGAAACGGCAGCCGAGCGCACGCAGTGAAGTGATGAAGTGCTGAGCCTGCTGAAAATTCGAGACCGCCGCGGTCTCCGTGATTTCGAAACAAATGCACTTGCCAGGTACGCTGGACTTGGCGACCGTGTCGAGCACGAAGTCCTGGTAGCTGTCGTTGCACAGGGATGATCCGGAGATGTTGATGGCGAACATCACCCGTTCAGTGGCGCAGGCCGCGCAGACTCGCTGCCAGGCGTCGAGCGCGGCGCGCAGCACCCAGCGGTCCACCGCCACCATCACATTGTAACGCTCCGCGGCGGGAATGAAGGCCATGGGCGGAATGATCAGATTGTTTTCATCCTGCAGACGCACCAGTATCTCGAAGGAGGGCGACGTGCAACCGTCATCGCTTAGCGCGACGATCGGTTGGCAATACAGAATCAGGCGGTTGTCGTCGATGGCCTTGGTGATGCGCTGTACCCAGTGCATCTCGCCCTGATGCTTGGTGAGCATGGCATCGTCGGGTTCGTAGGCATGCACGCGGTTGCGGCCGAGATCCTTGGCGATGTAGCAGGCGGTGTCGGCGGCGCTGAGCAATTCGGTGACACTGACGAACTGATCGCTGATGGGCACCAGGCCAATACTGATGCCGATATCGAAAGTCTTGTCCATCCAGATGAAGCGGAAGTCGTGAACCACCATGCGCAGTGTTTCGGCGATCGCGATGGCCTTGGGCAGCGGGCAGCCTTCCAGCAGCACGCCGAATTCATCGCCGCCCAGGCGCGCCAGCAGGTCGTTGTCGCGCAGTTTGCTTTTCAATAATGTCGTGAGCTGGCGCAGCAGGGCGTCGCCAGCGATGTGGCCGCAAGTGTCGTTGACCAGTTTGAACTGATCCAGATCCATATAGCACAAGGCATGGTGACGGCCTTCGGTGCGGGTATTGTCCAGCGCGTGTTCCAGACGCAGCTCGAACTCGCGACGGTTGATCAGTCCGGTCAGGGTATCGTGCGTGGCCTGATAGGTGAGCTGGCGCGCCATGCTGCGGATCTGGGTAATGTCGCGGAAGATCAGTACCACGCCGATGACCTTGCCGTTGCGGTCGCGGATCGGCGCGGTGGTAAGTTCGATAGCAAAATCCTGGTGGTCACGCCGACTCAAGGTGGTATCACGGTCGGACGCGATCACCGCGCCCTGTTCGAGGCAGGCCGTCACCGGATCCCGGGCCTGATGGCCGGTACTGTCCTCGGAAATGTGGAACACTTCCGCCAAGGGGCGCCCCGGTGCGTCGGCATTGCCCCAGCCGGTGAGGTTTTGCGCCACTGGGTTGAGGTATTGTACGAGGCCGTTCACGTCTGTGGTAATCACCGCTTCGCCCATCGATTCGAGCGTGACCATGAGACGCTCACGGCTTTCCAGGATGGTCTCTTCAGCCTGTCGCTGCCGGGATAGATCGCGCATCACCATGAGCACGCCGACCGGATTGCCGGCGGCGTCGCGGCGCGTCTTGACGATGAATTCGATGGGCCGGTGCAGACGGTTCATCGGATCATCCGCCTCTTTGACGTATATTGCGTCGCGTCGTTCCAGGCGCGCCTCGCAGACTGGGCAGGGCAGTTTTTCGTGGGCACCGTGGATCAACTGCATGATCGGCTGGCCCAGGCATTGCTCCGCCGGCTGGCCGATGAACTCGAAGAATTTGCGGTTGCCGCGTACCAGCCGGTCATCGAGGTCGACCAGGTACATGGCGTCCTCGGCGAAATCGAGGGCATGCATCCATTCGGCTTCGGCCATGTAGCTGCTGGAGCGGTTCCGTTCCAACTCCCGAGTGGTCCGGCGCAGTCGTACGACGCAATAGGCGGCGACGGTGAGCGAAATCAGCACGGGCCAGTAGTCGAGAATCAACTGTTCGGTCATTGGGTCAGCTTCTGAAGCTTGATGTACATCAAGTCGGTTATCGACAGTTACACTACCATCTTGATGCAACGGCCGCGAGCGGACTTGGCCGGGGACTGATTCGGGCGGTTTTCGTGGCGAATCGCCGGGCAAATTTATTTGCCTTGCGCGCTATGAGCTTACGGGTCGTTTGAAAACAGGGCTGCACGTCCCAGAGGCAGGATATAGTCTTGTGACGTTCTGGCGCTGCCGAGTACTTTGCCCGGTGGTTTGTACATTAACGGCGGGCAGCATTGTTGCCCCTATTCGAAAAACTATAGTCACCTTGGCGGGATGACGTGCGAGGAAACCATGGCGGATAAATTGCTCTTTGTGATGATGAATACCGATGTTAATAATCCCCTGGAAGTCAGCACTCCATTTTTCCAGGCTACCATTGCGGCTGCGATGGAATATGAGGTCGAAATAGTCTTTACCGGCCGTACGGGATTTCTGGCAGAACAGGGGGTCGCCGACAAGATCCTCGTCCATGAAGGTGGCACGAAGACAGTCTATGACCTTATCCGAGAGGCCCACGAAGCCGGTGTCAAGTTCAAGACCTGTTCTCAGGTCATGGACAAGGTGAGCGGGGCGCTGATTCCGGAGGTCGAAACAACAGTCGGTGGTGCCTACGTCATCAGTCAGGCCATGAAGGACGATACTGTCACCTTCACTTACTGAAAACATTACCCGGTCTGCGCAGGCGTTTACCGGCGGCACTGACCATCTGCGGTGCATTGGCGCCGGTTAATTCCATTAGACACATAAAAAACGTGGTATGTGAGCCACAAAATGCGTGAAATGACGCACTGCTTTGATACGGATCAATGATAACAATCCTCATTTGTCATCTACTGTCGCCTAGCCAAACGGGGCAGTACGCAATTGAAATCCAGGGCAGAGTTTTTTTCGAGATGTCGCGACACGAAGCAGTGGCCGGACCCCGGCATTCATAACACTCTTCAGAGTATGCGCCGGCTGTGGTTGATGCTGGCGAGCCTGGTACTGATTACGCTGGCCTGGCCAATGACCACAGGCGCGGCCGATCTGACGCAGACCTATCCCCAGATCATGAGCTACTTCCCGAAAGCGGACAGCGTCGGTGATTTCGAGGGCACGCCGCCCTCGGCAACTGTCAAGCACGGCAAGGATGTCATCGGCTATGTCTTCATCACCAAGGATGTCGTGAATATTCCGGCGTATTCCGGCAAGCCCGTCAGTATGCTCGTGGGCATTGACACTGCCGGGGTAATCAAGGGCGTAACAGTCCTGGAACAACACGAGCCGATCCTGCTGGTCGGTATCCCCGTGCAGAAACTGTACGATTTTGTGGCGCAGTATGTTGGCAAGAAGGTTGGTGATCGCGTCAAGGTCGGTGCCGGCGAACGCCCGGGTTATTCAAACGTCGATGCCATAACCGGCGCGACCGTCACGGTGATGGTGGTCAATGAAACCATCATGCGAGCGGCGCGAACAATCGCCCAGGCGCACGGCATCATCAAGGAAGAATCGACGGCAAACACGCCGCCGGCAGTGGTACGTGCCAATGTCTTCGAAACGGCGGACTGGAAGACCCTGACAGGCAATGGCGCGATCCGACGCCTGCTGATCACGCGCGGCGATGTCGACAAGTCCTTCAAAGGCACAGCGGCTGAATCGATCGATGCGGCTCCGCAAGGCGAACAGGACGATACCTTCATCGATTTGTATTACACCTTCCTCAATGTTCCGACCATCGGCCGCAACCTGCTCGGCGAATCGCAGTACAACTGGCTCATGTCGACACTCAAGCCCGGTGAGCAGGCCATCGCCATCATGGCCAACGGCCTGTACTCGTTCAAAGGCTCCGGCTACGTGCGTGGCGGCATTTTCGATCGCATTCAGGTGACGCAGGGTGGACGCGAGGTCTCGTTCCGCGATCTCGACTTCAACCGCCTCAGCGATGTCTATGCCAAAGGCATGCCGGAGTTCTCCGAGATGGGCATCTTCACCATCCGGGCCGCGAATAAATTCGATCCCGGCAAGCCCTGGCGTCTGGAACTGCTGGTCAAGCGTGAGACGGGACCGCTCACGAGCGTATTCGAGAGCTTCGGCGGCGAATATCAGACGCCCGAGGCGTATATCGAAAGACCGGCCCCTCAGGAACTCACACCGGCAGAGCACGAGGCCATGTGGGTGCAGATCTGGCGCGAGCGCACTTTCCAGATCGCGATCCTCGGTGCGGGTCTGATCTTCCTGACGTTGATCATGATTTTCCAGGACTGGTTGGCCACCTATCCGCGCCTGCTCATGTATCTGCGCAACGGTTTTCTGGTCTACACCGTTGGCTTCATCGGTTGGTACATGCTGGGCCAATTGTCGGTGGTTAATGTGCTGACATTTATCAATGCCTTGATGCACGATTTTAGCTGGAATACCTTCCTTATCGACCCGACCATGTTCATTCTCTGGTCATTCGTGGCGGTGACGCTGCTGCTGTGGGGACGCGGTGTGTACTGCGGCTGGCTGTGTCCGTTCGGTGCCCTCCAGAAGCTGGTCAATGAATTGGCGCGCAAACTCAAGATCCGGCAGTGGCAGTTCCCGGACATGATCCATGAGCGGCTCTGGGCCATCAAATATATTATTTTGATTCTGCTGTTCGGTGTGTCGTTGCAATCGATCAGTGCGGCAGAGCGATACGCCGAAGTGGAGCCATTCAAGACCGCCATCATTCTGCACTTCAACCGGGAATGGCCGTTCGTG
>JBBQDK010000118.1:0-9618 GCA_038319625.1 Gammaproteobacteria bacterium | reverse complement strand
ACCACCTCGGCGGTGGTGGGCTTGTTCTCCGGTGGCAGGCACTTCACGGCATTGGTAATGCGGCAACGTTTCAGGCGCAAGCCGTCGGTCGTGTTGAGTGATAATTCTCCGGTACTGAATCCGTATTTGAACAAAGTCTTATAAAGAATAATTCCGGCATGATCTCCAGTGAAAGGCCGGCCTGTGGCATTGGCACCGTGCAGGCCCGGCGCCAAGCCGACGATCAACAACTGCGGCTTGTCGACGCCGAACGGTGGTACCGGTGCGGCATGGTAATCGGGATAGACCTTGCGCACGGCAGCCAAATGCTTTGCAAGGCGTGGGCATGCCTTGCAGGAAACATTAAATAATGCCTTGTCAGTCATATATGTATAAGACTTATATAAACCAATCAGGAGAAGGCGGAGGGCGCTTTTACGCGAACACGCAGGCAAGCGTCACTGCCACTGCTTAACGGCGAAGATCATCGTAACACGGGGGAGAATGTCCGGCCTTACGGCGGACGTTATTGAACGCTGCGTACGTCGATGACGCCGTGGCGGATCGCCAGATGCGCCAGCTCGACCTCGGTGCGCACACCCAGCTTGCCAAGCAGGCGGTGGCGGTAGGTGTTGATGGTCTTGGGACTGAGGAACAGCTTGCCGGATATTTCACTGACGTTCTTGCCCTGGGCGAGCAGCAACAATACCTGCATTTCGCGATGCGACAAGGCTTCGAACGGCGATGCCTCGGATTTGGAAAACTGCCCCAGTGCGAGCTGCTTGGCCAGCGCATCGCCGATGTAGCGTTTGCCTTGGAAAACCATACGGATCGCGAGGCGCAATTCGTCGATGGTGCAGTGTTGGGTCAGATAACCGGACACCCCGTCGCGCAGCAGGCGGCTGGGGATCAGCAGATCCACGTCGCTGGTGAGCAACAGCACGCGTGCGTCGGGGCATTGCCGCAGCAGGCGGCTGGCACCGTCCAGGATGGCCACGCTCGGGCTGTTGACGTTGATCAGAACAATATCCGAACAGCCATTGCTGCGCGCCAGACGGATGGCCTTTTCGCAATTCTCCGCTTCCCCGACAACCTCGATGTCAGGCGAATCGGAGAGCAGCCGGTGCAGGCCGGCACGCAACAGCGCATAGTCATCGACCAGGATTACGGAAATCAAGGAAATCATCGTCCGCTAATGGAAACAGCACTTGAACAACCGGTCATATGCCCTGACCGGGCCTGTGCTAACTAGCGGCCAAATGGAAGAGAAACTTGAGTTAAATGACCCCCGGCAAAACCGGGGGCTTATTTTGCTGGCGCCTCAAAGGCGCTCATAAAACCTTGCGCCGCCTGAAGGCGGCAAATCTGACACGGTAACTCCCTCACCCTCCGGGCGAGGGTTGAGGCGAGGGGATCAATGTCGCGCATTGATTTTAATCCCCTCATTCTGGCTCTTCTCCCGGAGGGAAGAGCGCGTAGCGCGATGGGTGCAGGGATTTTCTTTTTGGTCGCCGCTCTATTCGTTACACCTGTTCATTAACTACCGACCGCCGTACCGGTCAAACCTAATCCAGTCCTCCGGCAGAGCCGGGGGTTTACCTCAAAGAATTATCCGGGTGCTGTGGCCGAAGGCCAGGTGCTAGGGCTGATGGCTTTCGTTTATCATGCCGTGGCGGATCGCCAGGTGGGTGAGTTCGACATCGTTGTCGACGCCGAGTTTTTCATACAGGCGATAGCGGTAGGTGCTGACGGTCTTGGGACTGAGACAAAGGCTGTCGGATATCTCCTGGGTGCTTTGACCCTGGGTCACCATCATCATCACCTGCATCTCGCGACGCGAGAGCTTTTCCAGCGGTGAACGGTCGCCGCCCGGCAGGATCGAGAAGGCCATCTGGCGGGCGATATCAGCCGCGATGTAACGCTCGCCTTCATAGACGGCGTGGATGGCGGCGACAATTTCCTCGACGTTGCTGCTCTTGGTGAGATAGCCGGCGGCGCCGGCCTCGAGCAGGCGCGTGGGGAACGGCTCGTCGTTATAGACCGTAACCACGATCACCTTGAGCGTTGGACACATGTGCTTCAGCTTGCGGGTAGCTTCCAAACCACCGATACCGGGCATGTTGATGTCCATCAACACCACATCCGGCTGGTGATCCCTGACCATATTGATGGCCTCTTCACCGCTTTTCGCTTCGCCGACGACCTTGATACCACGCGCATCGCCGAGGATGCGTCTTATTCCAGTACGCACCAGCTCATGGTCGTCGACCAGAAGTACGTTGATCATTGTGTAAATCCCCTCGTGCCGGTTAAGGCATCCCTTCCTTAATCGCAGCTAACACCATACACCAAAGAGGAAAACAAGTGTAGCACGATGGCCGCGGGGCTGGATGTGAAGGGCGACTGGCGAAACGTGGAGATGAATCGTTCCGGCGTGGCGCGCTCACTGTCGAAAACGGTTATCCGGTGAGCGCTTGTCCGGCCCCGGCGAAGCATGGTGGCATTCGAAATGGCGGAAAGGGTGGGATTCGAACCCACGGCGCGATCGCTCGCGCGCTGGTTTTCAAGACCAGAGCCTTCAACCACTCGGCCACCTTTCCGGAGTGGGAAATTGTAGCATGCGCCACATTACCTATACCCACCCTTCGCGGACCCGGGCGTTTTCGTCGGCGTCACTTATAACTTCGGGGGGATCCGTCCGCGTTTCACTGAAGGTTCTTTTCACCGACAAAGAAGATCGAGGTACCCTCGCAGCCGGCGTTTCAGCTTATCCGCTCACCAGTGCATACGGACTCGATGCCGGCGCGGGTTATCTGTTCACGAAAAGTGCCGTCACGCTCAGTTGAGATTTCCTCAACTTCAACCCCCGGGTTGGGGTCGGTTATGTCGACATGGAGGACGAACACCAAACGCCGCCACCAACCACCGGATGGTCACGGCCTGTGACGAGTGCAAGCCTGCTACAGCCTAGCAATTATTCTGTATCGAGGTATTTTATATAATATATTGTTTTATATAGTATATTAACATCAATATTTTCCCGGCCACGCCGCCCACCTGCCGGACACTCTTACCAGTCGCATAACGAAGGCGAAACAACCGGTAGCCAAGATGCAACTGCCGCGACATTAGGCTGTCTTACTACTGAGTGTTAAGCTCATACACAGTATTTTAGATGAGGAAATTCATAATGAGTCAATTTGAGCGCGCCGTCTCACGCCCCGTCGGCACTTCAGCCCTGGCCACCAACAAGGTCATACGCAACACCTATGCCCTGCTCTCCATGACGCTGCTGTTCAGCGCTGCGTGTGCCGGTGTTTCGATGGCGATGAATATGCCGTTTCCGGGCATACTGGTTTTTCTGATCGGTGCTTTCGGGCTGTCCTACCTGACCACACGCAACGCCAATAGCGCGACCGGCCTGATTTTCATCTTCGCCTTTACCGGTTTCATGGGCGCCATGCTCGGACCCATACTGAATGTCTACGTGCACGGGTTTTCCAATGGTACGCAACTGGTCATGATGGCCTTGGGCGGCACAGGCGCGCTGTTCCTCGGCCTGTCCGGCTATGCGCTGACATCGCGCAAGGATTTCAGCTTCATGCGCGGGATGCTGTTCACCGGTGTGTGGGTCGCGTTCCTGGCCGGGCTCGGTGCGATCTTCTTTCACATGCCCGGTCTGTCGCTGGCCGTATCGGCCATGTTCGTCGTCCTGATGTCGGGCATGATCCTGTATCAGACCGGCGAACTGGTGAACGGCGGCGAAACCAACTACATCATCGCCACCATCAGCCTGTACACCAGTCTGTTCAATCTGTTCCTCAGCCTGCTGCGCCTGCTTGGCGCGTTCGGCGGCAGAAACTGATAGGCGATCAGTGCAGCGGGTCGCACCTCGCCCCGCCGCACTGATATTTTTCAGGGCCCGCCGACTGTAACTGCCCGACGTCAACGCGGCAGAGAACAAACAGGGATTCAATTCTCCAGCAGACTTTCCAGCAAGCGCAGCAGCGGTTGCGATATCGGCTCCAGCTTCCTGCGCATTAGTGAACCGACCGAATCCGTACCGGAGAAGATCGACCGCACGATACGTTGATCGCAACACGCCAGGGTCAGCATGGCTGTAAGCGGTACCTCTGCCCAGGGCGCCGCCAGCAGTGTTTCCCGCAACGGCGCCGGTGCCTGCCCGCCTTCACCCGTACACCAAGCCGCGACCCGTGCATGAAATTCACCCACTTCGGATTCGGTAGTTTGAGCAACGGGCGGCTGCAAGATTCCGAAATACAAGGCCTGTACGTCGAGCAGGGCCATCACTACATCCTGGTTGGACGGCTTGCGCAATACGGCCTGACAGGCACGCAGAAAGGTCTGTCCCGGTCCGGACAGACTGCGCAGGACCTGCTGTGCATAGGGATTGCCACTCGCGGCCAGTGGCCCCAGATCATGGTCCGCGCGCGACCAGTCGTTATGTGCCGGCATCGGCTCGGGCAGATGGTCCGGCGTCGCCAGCAGAAAGCCAATCTGGAAAACGTTCTTCTGCCGACCCTTGTGCCAGATGCCCAGACGTTCATCTGCGCTGATCAGGCCGGGTTGCAGCAACAGACGAACCGTGTGGATGATGGTCAGCGGATCGACCTCGAAGGGCAGAAACTCCAGCAGGAATTCCGCCAGTACCCGCCCCATCGAACCCGACACCACGCAGTCACGCTCCAGCATGCGCCGCGCATTTTCGGCATCGGGCATGGCCCACCATGCTCTGAAGGCCAGTTCATCGGTGAGATTCGGCGAACAGACCACCGCCACCACGGCCTCCGGCTCACCGAGCATCAGCAGTTCATCGAGATTCCCGTGGTTGAGTTGCCCGATGCGTGTCCAGCGCTTGAGGTACACCGGGTAGCCGCCCGGCGAACCGAGCACGGTACTGGACAGCACTTCACGCACATAACGCAAGTAGCGATCGGTGTGGCAATTCGGATTGAGCTTGATGCGCGCCTCACCGTTCAACGAAAGTCCACAGACACTGCAGGTATTTTCATCGATGCGAATCGCCTTGGCGTTGGCGAGCAGTACGTTGAGTCGCAGAGAATCTTCGCTGGAAAGTTCCATGACAGGCAACCTGAAATTAGTTTTCGACTATAGCGCAGAAAAAGATTTTTAGCCCAACTGCAGCAGGGGATCGAGCCCGCCGCTGTGCTCCAGGGCGGACAGGTCATCATAACCGCCGACATGGGTGTCGCCGATAAATATCTGCGGGACGGTGCGGCGGCCGGTCCGCGACATCATGTTGCGCAGTTCGGCCGGATCGAGGTCCACGCGTATTTTGCGGACGCTCACACCCTTGCTGCTCAGCAACTGTTCGGCCATTACGCAATACGGGCAGACCAGGGTGCTATACATCAGGACATCAGGCATCGGACCGCGTCTCCAGCGGGCACTGCCCGCAAAACCATTGGCATTATACACGGCCGATCGCACCCCTTGTTGCGAGGCCCCGGTACGGCCCGCAACCCGGCCGGCGCAGACCACTTGCCGAGATACGGCAAAATTGTAATAATGTGCACCCACCATACCGTACATTTATTTACGTGGCGAATTTTGTGGCAGGAGATATGTATGAACATGACTTACTATGAAACCGTAACCAAGTTGGAAAAGATGGGTGCCGACGTGGAATACGTGCAAGGTTGGATGGGCGGTTTTATGCACAACCCAAAGCGTGAAGAGCAGCGCATCACGGAAGGCTACACGGCAGGCTATGACGATGGCATGAAGGGCTCGACTGACAACGCCAAAAGCTGGTTGAAGAAGTAAACGACACGGCATTCGGTTATAGATAAAAAAGGCGGAACGAAAGTTCCGCCTTTTTTATTGACTGAGTTCACCCCAGCAGATCGTCCATCGAAGTGCACAGTCGCTTCACCACCTCCGGCGCATCCAACTCCATCACCTGATCGATCGCCCAACGATTCAGTTCCTTGCCGCCCATGATGGCCTGGACACGCTCGCCCAAATACCGGTAGAACGCATAACCCGGCTTGTCGTCCTTGAATTCGAAGGCGGCGTATTCGTCCATGCGTTCGTTGAGCTGCTCGATGAACGAGGCGGCGTACTCACCCGGTCCAAACAGATCGCTGAGATTGTCCTGGACATGCTCCGCCAGACGCAGCCCCAGGGCATTGATGTAGTCACGGCGCTGGTCGTCGGCCATGCGCTCGTAGGCCAGCCGGTCGGCGACCTGGATCTGGAAAGCCAGATACTCGGCGATTACCGCCATGCGCTGGCCGTCCGAATCATAGACATAGTCCTTGCCGTGCAGATTAATGGCCTTGTCCAAGGCCAGGCGCCAGGCAATATAGGCCAGCGCCTCGGCGTTTTCCTTGAGGGATTTCTGACTCTCGTTGCGCCAAGTGCTCTTGATGCGTAATGCCACGATAAATACTCCTCGGGTTGTATGGTCAAACCTGCATGACAGTATACCCTCAAGAACACCTCGCCGCAGTGGTCACAACCCGGCAAGCGTGTTAAGTTCGCTGCATATCCGTATCGATTGTCTATGCATATGCATGCGAATTTAGAAAGCCTCAGCGCCGTCGTACAACACAATTGTAATATCTCGGATGCCCTGCACGCACGGGATTACACACTTTGTGTCTACCTGCTCAAGATGCGCGAATACTACCGCTGGGAAAAAGGCTACCCGTTCAAGGAAGCGCTGGACAGTAGCGTGGTCGGCGACTGGGTGACCGCGCGCGAGCGACTCTGGGGGCAACTGGAAACTTCGAGCTTCGAACCCCTGCGCGTCGGTGATCAAAGTTACGATCCCTTCGACACTGAACAGATCAACCAGGCACTGTTGCCACAGGGTCTGGTCTACAGTGCCGGTTACGGCGGCAACGCCCAGCCGCACTTCTTTCTCGGCAAGCGGCTGCGCGACGAACGCTTCGCGAACTACACGGTTCTGATATCGGGAAAAGAATACGCTCGCGACCTTGCCGCGCCACCGGGCATGAGCCTGCAGAAAACCATTTTCATACGCCGCGAATCACTGCGCCGCATGCTCTGGGAAAAAATCGAGGAATCGCATTGGTACCAGTGCGACAACGCCATGGCCCGCGCCATGGCGAATTTCGACTTCGAACGGGACCTGGAAGCTGCGCTAGACCAGATGACCGAAAACGAGATCGAAGCGGTGACCCTGCACGAAATCGGCGAGGTGCTGGCCGGCGATCTACTCGGCGAGGCTTGGCATGAGATACTGGCAGCACTGCCGCACTCCAAGGCCGAACTCATGATGCGCGCGGTACGCGACCATCTGGCCGATTGCCTGTCGACCTTGCCCGGCCTGCTGGAAACCGGCCATCCGGCGCAACTGCACTTTTACTTTGCCAATATGAGGGCCATGCGTCGTGAGTTGTTCCCCAGCCTGCTGGATGCCTATCAGGCCTGGCATGACACGGGTAACAGTGATGCGCTGAAGGCGCAGGTACGTGGCGGCCACGCGCACTGGCGGCAACTGGCACTGCAACTGCTCTCGCTGCGCAACCCGGACGGCACACCGGACGTGACCGGCATTGAAGAACTGGTCGAGGCGCAGCGATTATAATCTTAGGGAATCCCTGAGTAATTTTTTTGCTCCTCTCGCCCGCTTGCGGGAGAGGGGTTGGGGGGGAGGAGACTCTCGATTAAAATTCAGTGAATAAATCAGCTCCCCATACGGCTCTACACTCAACTGGAATTGCCATGCAGCCCCATCAGGCGCCCGATCCATCGACTTTTCGCCTTCATGAAGTCAAACCGAACAGCTTCATCTTCGAGATGCGCAATGCCCTGCCCGCATTTCTGTGTCAACAGATCATCGAGCGTTTCGAGGCCGCGACAGACGAACAATACCAGGGACTGATCGGCCAGACGCTGAACAAGGATCAATCCATCAAGCGCTCCACCGATCTGGTACTGAGCGGCAAGCCGCAGTGGAAGGACATGGACAACAATCTGTTTCGCTCGCTCGGCATTGCTATGTGCGAATTCCGCGAACGCTATCCGTACTTCAAAGGTTCCTTCAAGGACATGGGCTATGCGGTCCAACGCACCAATCCGGGCGAGTTCTACCACTGGCATATCGACGGCGGCAGTCACGATTTCAGCCAACGACAATTGGTGGCGCTCTGGTATCTCAACGATGTGCCAGGCCCCGGCGGCACCACCGATTTTTTGTTTCAGGATATCAATATCCGTCCCGAAACCGGCAAGCTGATATTGTTCCCGCCGTTCTGGACGCACGAGCACCGTGGCGCGGTGCTGGAAGAGGGCGTGAAATACATCGCCACTACCTGGATTTGTTTTGCCTGAACGGTGCCAGTGACTCAAAATTTCCGGAAATCGATTGTTTACTTTTGCATGCTTGGCCTTATAGGCTGTTAGAAATCAATTCAGAACCATTCGATCCACACCAGACGTCCGGCCAGCGCCAGCACCACCGCAATAAAGACCGGCCTGATCACCGTGCGGCCATACCGGATTGCCGAATGCGCACCGAGATACGCGCCACACATGACGGCCAGCCCCATTGACAACCCCAGTGTGAAATTGACACTGTTCAACAGCATGAAGGTGAACAGCGCGACGATATTGCTGACGAAGTTCATTGCCCGCGCGATACCCGAGGCGCTGACCAGATCGGCCTTGAAGACTTTCATGGCCAGCGTAGTCCAGAACACTCCGGCACCGGGACCGGAAAAGCCGTCGTAAAAACCCAGCATGCCGCCCACCATCAGGCTCGCCCGTTTACCCGGCTCGATGCGTTGATCCGGCGATGGCGCCTGCGGATGTTTGGGCCAGAGCGCATAGACGCCGGCGGCGATGATAATCAGCGGCAGAATCCTGTTGAGTGCTGCGGCGCTGAACAACCGTGTCGCCGAGGCGCCAAGCAGTGCGCCGATCAATGTCGCCACGATGGCGTAACCCCACAGCGCCGGCTTGAACAAGCCCTTCGCCACATAGACACGCGCCGCGCTGAAGGTGCCAAAGCTTCCGGCGAGCTTGTTGGTACCGAGCGCCAGATGTGGCGGTACACCGGCTGACAGTAGCGCCGGCAGCGTGATCAACCCGCCACCACCAGCGATGGAATCGATTACACCAGCCAGAAAGGCGGCCGCCAGCAATAAAGGAGTGACGCTAAGGTCGATTGGGATCGGCATGACGATGCGCGCTTTTTATCTGTGATTGACAATAATACAATAGCCGCACTCGCAGACGTACCGTATCGTTTTCACCCCACTCGTACAGGAACCTGCCATGCTGCTGCACATTCCCGGCGTTATCGCGCCTGAGCAATTACCGATCATGCTCGACGGGCTCAACCATGCCCGCTTCATCGACGGCAAACTGTCCGCCGGCATGGCAGCGCGGCACGTGAAGCGCAACGAGGAGCTCGATCAGCACGACGAGATCGCCATGCACCTCAGCAAGATTGTCGTCGGCAGTCTGTATCACAACCCGACATTTCGCAGCGCCGCACTGCCGCAGCGAATCGCTACGCCGTTTTTCGCGCGCTACACCAAGGGCATGGCCTATGGCGACCATATCGACGATCCAGTGATGGGCTCCGGTGACGGACGCTACCGGTGCGATGTCGCGATCACG
>JBBQDK010000117.1:0-9635 GCA_038319625.1 Gammaproteobacteria bacterium | reverse complement strand
TTTATGTCGGCGCCAACGATGGCATGCTGCACGCTTTCTGCGCCAGCATCACCACTGGCTCTACCCACTGCACCCCTGGCAAAGAGATGTTTGCCTTTGTTCCCAACGGGGTATTCGGTCGCCTCATCAACCTGACCCAGCCCACCTACAATACGGCGCATAAGTTCTTCGTCGATGGTTCACCGAACGCCAGCGACGTCCAGTTCAGTGATGGCTCGCGGCACACAATCCTGACAGGTGGTCTCAATAATGGCGGCAACAGTATTTACGCGCTCGATATCACTACCCCGCCTACTGCCAGTGACACTGAAGCAACGATTGCGGGCAAAGTGCTATGGGAGTTTACGGATCCAAAACTTGGGCTGACCTACAGTCGCCCAACCGTGGCACGCGTCACAGTCGGCAACGGTAACAATGCAACAACGAAGTCCGTAGTAATCTTCGGTTCCGGTTACAATAATTCGGATGGCAAGCCTTATCTGTACATCGTCGATGCCCAGACGGGCGCAGCCTTATTTGGATCGCCTATCGACCTGTGTGGAAATTCTACAACCTGTGATTCCACAAAGGCCAATGGGCTTTCCAGCTCGGCCGCCGCATCTTTCGATGGCAGTGGTACTGTCACCGCAATCTATGCCGGTGACTTGCAAGGCAATCTCTGGAAAGTCGATCTGACGGCTAACAACTTGGCCGGCACATTGGTATTCAAGGCTGTGGATGCTTCCGGTAACGCACAACCCATCACCACGACACCGGTGATATCTTTGCACCCGAACTCACCCCAAACGAGTGGCTACATGGTGTATTTTGGTACCGGCCGCTTCCTTGGTCTGCCCGACATCAGCAATACATCGTCGCAAAGCATCTATGGCATTTGGGATAATCTCTCGACCAATAATCCGCCGAAACGCGCCAACCTGGTCGCGCAAACCATTTCGGAGGTAACAACCACATCGAAACTGGTGAGTGGCACGTATCAGGCCCGCGTCATATCCAGCAATTCGATAGATTGGACCACCAAACGGGGCTGGTACATCGACCTGCCTACCAGCGGCGAACGCGCGATAACAGACTTTACCCTGGACTCGCAACGTCTCATATTCTCTACCTTCATACCGTCAACGGATGTATGCCAAGGTAACGGACAAAGCTGGCTGATGGTGGTGGATTCCGCCACCGGCGGAGCGCCGGCCAATCCTCAAATCGACCTTTACGGCAATGGAACCTATGATACGATCAATGTAAACGGGAACAATTTGAACCCTGTTGGCATGCTGTTCAACGTGTACACAGCGTCACCGACATTCATCGCCGGTGGCGGCGGTGGCACTAACGATACCTTGCTGGTATCCCGATCTGACAGTGCGATCCCCCCCGTCAAGCTACGCGGAGGATCGAGAGGGCGCGAATCATGGATACAGCTAAAGTAAAAGATACCTCTATTTCCTATTACAGAGTCGAGCATGGAACGAATATAATTTATATACTCAAGCCAAGTTTTAGTGGAGATTGACATGGCCATGAAAGTTACACGAAATATGCGGTCGTTCATCACTTTGCTCTGTCTTACCCTGTCCGGTCCGTTGGCAGCGTCCCGGCTTGTCTACGAACGGGTCGGACAGATCACTGCGGTATCGCCGGAGAGTGATAACATTAAAATCGATGGCGCATCATACAGGCTCGCGACAAAAGTGGATGTTCATTCAACTGAGAAGACAGATAACTCTCTTAATGTCCACTCTTTGCAGTCTGGTGCGAAAATCGGCTACTCGCTCACAACCCCTGCCAAAGATAAAGAACCGGAGATCAGCTCTATCTGGCTATTGCCGGAAAAATGATCTCAATACCGTAGCGGAACAACTGTATGAGCGAGCAAATTATGCGCCATCGAAACCTGAACGGCTTCACCTTGATTGAACTGATGATTGCCGTGGCTGTTGTCGGCATCCTCGCCGCCATTGCCTATCCGTCTTACAAGAACAGCGTAACAAAAAGCCGACGCGCCGAAGGCAAAAGCCTGCTGCTGGATGCAGCGGCACGGGAGGAGCGGTTCTTTGCGCAGTACAACAAGTACACAACCACCATCGTCGCTGCCGGCGGGTGTGTTGCGAATGCCTGCGGTCTGAATTACGCCAGCGCCAACAGCACCAATGGTTACTATCAACTAACCGCGCCATCCGGTGTTAACCCCGCCCCCAACTCCACTTTCAGCCTGACCGTTACGCCTCTGGGCATCCAGGCGACCAACGACCCCAGTTGCGCCACCTTTACCCTGAATAACATCGGCGCCAAAGGCGCAACAGGCACCAACACAGGCGTCTGCTGGTAACCCCTCTCAATAGTGAGGGTTGCTACTGACTGAGAATTTATTCAGATGTGCTCGTGGAGCTTATCGAATAGCTGCAGCAACTTCATTACACGCAACTAAAACTTTTTACTTCCCGCACCATACAATGCATCGACCAGCAGCAATATCACCCCCAGCGTAATCGCCGAATCCGCCGCATTGAAGGCGGGGAAATACCAGTTACTGTAGTAGACCTGAATGAAATCGATGACATGACCGAGGCGGATACGGTCAATGACATTGCCGATGGCGCCGCCGAGAATCAGCGCCAGCGCCACCGCGATCCAGGGCTGCCGTGCCGGCAGTCGCGCCAGCCATATCACCAGCCCTGCACTCACTGTCACTGCCAGACCGGTAAACAACCAGCGTTGCCAACCGCCTGCATCGCTGAGAAAACTGAAGGCCGCGCCGGTGTTGTACATCAGCGTCAGGTTCAGACTCGGCAGCAAGGCCAGCGGCTGGTGCAGCACCAGTTGTGTTTCGGCCAACCATTTGCTGAGCTGGTCGAGCACGATGACAAGGGCCGACAGCCACAACCAGGGCAGGGAGGAAGTTGGTTTATTCATAGACTAGATCCTGAAGTGGATGCGCTGGAACATTTACAGAAGACGCTGAATTGAAATCCCCTCACCCCGCCCCCTCTCCCGGAGGGAGAGGGGGCGGGGTGAGGTAATCTGCATATTTCGTGTTATTGCCTACAGGTGGTTCACGTCATCAATCGTCAATCGAAATGGGCGTTGCTAACGTGTCCATTGCGCTGCTCAACCTGATGTCTTGAGCAGCGTTTCAATATCAGATCCCCTCTCCCTCCGGGAGAGCCAGGGTGAGGGTAGTCAATCACTCACCCGGCACTTTACGCAAACCGCCGCTGCTCACCCGCCCCCGTGACATTTTCTACACAACGGCCGCACAATTCCGGATGCTCCGCATGCGTGCCGACGTCTTCGCGGTGATGCCAGCAACGCACGCACTTGGGATGGGCGCACGGCGCCACGCTGATCCATACTTCGACACCTTCACCGCAGTCGGCGCGCGTGGCGCCCTCGGGACGGGCATCCAGGGCATGCACGCGCGCATAGGAGGTGATCAACACGAAACGCAGTTCATCCTCGAGACGTCCGAGCACCTGCGCCGTTTCAGGATCGCAGTACAAATCGACCTCGGCATCCAGGCCGGAACCGATGCCGCCGGCCACTCGCAGGTGCTCTAATTCCTTGCTGACCGCTATACGCACTGCGATGGCTTTGGTCCAGAACGCCAGGCCAAGCTGTTCGGATGACGTAGTCTCGGACACGGTCATCGGCGGTAACTCGAACCAGGTTTCAAGGAACACCGATTCGCCATGCTCGCCGGGGATGTTGCGCCAGATCTCTTCGGCGGTGAACGACAGTATCGGCGCGATCCAGCGCACCATGGCCTCACTGATCAGATACAAGGCAGTCTGGGCTGAACGCCGCGCCACACTGTCGCGCGGCGTGGTGTACTGGCGGTCCTTGATGATATCGAGATAGAAACTGCCCAGATCGACGGCGCAGAAGTTGTGTACCTTCTGGTAGATCAGATGGAATTCATAGGCGTCGTAAGCGGTGATGACCTCGGCCTGCAACTGCCGCGCGCGCTCCACGACCCAGCGATCCAGCGCCAGCATCTGATCCGGGCCGATGAGGTGTTCGACGGGATCGAAGCCCGCCAGGTTGGCGAGCAGGAAGCGCGCCGTGTTGCGGATGCGCCGGTAGGCGTCGGCGGTGCGCTTGAGAATTTCATCGGAGACGGTCATCTCGCCGCGGTAATCGGTGGCCGCGACCCACAGGCGCAGGATGTCGGCACCCAGCGTATTGACCACCTTCTGCGGCGCCACCACATTGCCGCGCGACTTGGACATCTTCATGCCCTGCGCATCGACAGTGAAGCCGTGCGTGAGCACCGCCTTGTAGGGTGCCTTGCCGCGCATCGCCACCGACGACAGCAGCGACGACTGGAACCAGCCGCGATGCTGGTCGGAGCCTTCCAGATACAGATCGGCGGGGAACGCCAGGTCTGCGCGCCGTTCCAGCACCGAGGCGTGCGTGACGCCGGAATCGAACCAGACATCAAGGGTGTCGGTGGTCTTCTCGTAGTCCGCGCTCTCGTCACCGAGCAGCTCCTCGACCTTGAGCTCGAACCAGGCATCGATGCCATCGGCGGCGACGCGTAGCGCTACCTGCTCGATCAGTTCCGCCGTGCGCGGATGCGGCTCACCCGTGGTTTTACGCACGAACAGCGGGATCGGTACGCCCCAGGTACGCTGCCGCGACACGCACCAGTCCGGCCGGTTCTGCACCATGCCCTCGATGCGTGCCTGACCCCAATCCGGCATCCAGCGCACCGCGTGAAGGGCATCCAACGCCTTGGCGCGCAGTCCACCCTCCTCGCCCTGATCCATGTTGATGAACCATTGCGGAGTGGCGCGAAAAATGATCGGTGTTTTGTGGCGCCAGCAGTGCGGGTAGCTGTGGCGCAGCGCTGTGACATGCACCAGCGCACCGCGCGCCTTGAGAACCTCGATGACATGATCATTGGCGGTGAGCACATGTTCACCGGCGAACAGTTTCGTGTCCGGCAGAAAGCGCCCGTCGCCGCCGACCGGGTTGTGCACCGGCAGGTTGTAGCGGGTGCCGATCACGTAGTCGTCCTGACCATGACCCGGCGCGGTGTGCACGGCGCCGGTGCCCGCCTCGGTCGTCACGTGATCGCCGAGGATCACCGGCACTTCGCGCGCATAGAACGGATGATTGAGTTTCAGGCCTTCCAGATCCGCGCCCTTGCAGTAACCGATGACGTTATATTGCTCGATGCCGTAGCGCAGCAGGGAATCCTTGAGCAGTGCCTCGGCCAACAGCAGGCATTCGTGCCGACCACCCGGATTGCACTCCACCACGGCGTAATCGAATTCAGGATTCAGTGCCACGGCCTGGTTGGCCGGCAGCGTCCAGGGCGTGGTGGTCCAGATCACGATTGATACTGGCAAGCCCTGATCGATGCTCTGCAAGCCTTTGCAGCGCTCACGCAGCGCCGCCGTGTCGAGCACCGCGAAACGCACGTCGATGGCCGGCGAAGTTTTGTCTTCGTATTCAACCTCGGCCTCGGCCAGCGCCGACCCGCAATCGGTACACCAGTGTACCGGCTTGAAACCTTTGACCAGATAGCCGTTGGCGTGAATGCGGCCGAGCGCGCGGATGATGTCGGCCTCAGTCCGATAATCCATGGTCAAATACGGATGCGCCCAATCACCAAGCACGCCGAGGCGTTGAAAGTCCGTGCTCTGTCCCTGTACCTGCTTGGCAGCGTAATCGCGGCAGGCCTTGCGGAAGGTGCGCGCGTCGACTTTGTGGCCGGCCTTGCCGACCTTCTTCTCGACCATCAGTTCGATGGGCAACCCATGGCAGTCCCAACCGGGCACGTAAGGCGCATCGAAGCCGGACAGGGTCTTGCTTTTGACAATAAAGTCCTTGAGCACCTTGTTCACGGCATGACCGATGTGGATCTCACCGTTCGCATAGGGCGGACCGTCGTGCAGAACGAAGCGTGGTCGCCCCTGCCCCTGTTCGCGCAGCTTGCGATACAGATCAATGTTCTGCCAATGCGCCAGCGCTGCCGGTTCGCGTTGCGACAGATTCGCCTTCATCGGAAAATCCGTCTGCGGCAAGTTCAGGGTAGGTTTGTAATCGGTCACAGTGTAGCCCTATCAAAGATTATTTCTTAGCGCGCTTACCAGAAATGAGTCCCTTCTCCCTCCGGGAGAGGGAGAGGGAGTGACAGGCTTTCGCAAAATCATTATGTTGATGCTCTTAGTCAATGTTTCGCGTACACGTTCATCTTAGCGCCGTTGCCAAAAAAATTCCCGCGCCTGCTCGGCATCGCACTGGATCTGTTGTTTCAGTGCCTCGAACGAGTTGAAGCGCTGCTCGGCACGCAGCTTGTGCAGAAAATCGACATGCACGTAGCGGCCGTAGATATCCCGGTCGAAATCGAACAGGTGTACTTCCAGCAGACTGCGCGTACCGCCCACGGTCGGACGCGAACCGACATTCGCCACACCCGCCACCGGCTCGCCTTCAATGCCGAACAACTGTACCGCGAACACGCCCTGCACCGGCGTGGCATGGCGATGCAGATGGATATTGGCCGTCGGAAAACCGATCGAGCGACCGCGCTTGTCGCCATGCGCGACGCGACCGCACATCCGGTACGGCCGACCGAGCAGTTTCTCGGCGCCGTTGAGATCGCCGGCGGCCAACGCGGCGCGTAAGCGCGTGCTGCTGACACGCTTGCCGTCGATACTAAAGGTATGCATGTTCACCACGGCGAAATCCTGCGTCTGGCCGGCTGCCTGCAGCATCGCGAAATCGCCTTGCCGGTCATGGCCGAAACGGAAATCGTCGCCGACCACCAGATAGCGCACGCCCAGCCCCTGCACCAGGACAGTCTCGATGAACGCCGCAGCGCTCAGCGTTGCCAGCCGTTTGTCGAACGGCAGACACAACACCCTGTCCACCGAGTAGCGCCGCAACGCCAGCAGCTTCTCGCGCAGGCGTGTCAGTCGCGGCGGCGCGCTGTCGGGCGCAAAATATTCCTGCGGTTGCGGCTCGAAGATGACCACCGTGGTTGGCTGCCGCAAACGATCCGCCTGCTCCACCAACTGACCCAGCACCGCCTGATGGCCGAGGTGGATGCCGTCGAAATTGCCGATGCTGGCGACACAGCCCCGGTGGCGAGGGCGCAGGTTGTGCAGGCCGCGGATAAATTCCATAGGATCAGCTACAAGACGCAAGTTGCAAACTACAAGTAATGAAACGGCAATGGGCCATTATACGAGAAACACGGGGCTTTTCACTGGTATCTTGCAACGAGTACCGGATATCGCGCATGCGTGCTTCAGCCTCTGCCGAAGCCGCGCAGTTGACTGACACGTATCCCCGTCAGTTGCAGCATGCCGAAGTAGACGATGAGGGCGGCGCCGATCCAGGCCGCCAGATGCCAGGCCCGCTGCAGTGCGTGCCAACCCATCCACTGTGGGATATCACCGGCCCACAGCAACAGCATCGCGCCCATGGCGCCATTGGCCAGCAGCAGTTTCGGCAACAGCTTGGCCCAACCGGGTTGCGGCCGGTAGATGCCGGCCTTGCGCAGTTGGTAGAACAGCATCCCGGCATTCAGATAGGCCGACAGTGCATTGGCCAGCGCCAATCCGGCATGCTGACCGGGCAGTTCGAAAATGCGCATGGCGAGCACGAATACAATGTTCAAGACCATATTGCTGATCATGGCAAAAATGCCGATGCGGACCGGTGTGCGCGTGTCCTGGCGTGCGTAGAAGCCGGGAGCCAGCACCTTGACGAGCATGAAGGCCAGCAGGCCCGCGCTGTAGGCGATAACACTGAGCGAGGTCATGCTGACGTCCTGCGCGTTGAAGGCGCCATAGCCGAACAGACTGGCGAGCAGCGGGCCTGACAAGGCCATCAGTCCGACAGTCGCCGGCGCACCGATCAGCAGCACCCAGCGTACACCCCAGTCGAGCATGCGTGAGAAGGCCACGGGGTCGGCCTCGGCATGCTTCTGCGACAGGCCGGGCAGGATCACCGTCGCCAGCGCCACGCCGAAAATGCCCAGTGGAAACTCCACCAGCCGGTCGGTGTAATACAACCAGGTGACACTGCCCGTGACCAGAAACGAAGCCAGGATGGTGTTGACCAACAGATTGATCTGCGCCACCGACGAGCCGAAGATGGCCGGCAGCATCAGACGCAGAATGCGTTTCACGCCGGGATCGCGCCAACCCCAGCGTGGCCGCGGCAGCAGGCGCAATTGCCGCAGATACGGAAATTGGAACAGCAGCTGCACCAGCCCCGCGACGAACACGCCCCAGGCCAGATAGACGATGGGTTGCGGCGTCTGCGGTGCCACCCATAGCGCCGCGCCGATCATGCACAGATTCAGGAACACTGGCGTGATCGCTGGAATGGCGAAGCGACCGAAGCTGTTCAAAATGCCGCCGGCCAGCGCGGTGAGCGAGATGAACAGCAGATAGGGAAAGGTGATGCGCAACATCGCAACGGTGATGGCGAACTTCTCGGCGTGCTGCAGGAAGCCCGGTGCGAACAGCATGACGATCAACGGCGCGCCGAGCACGCCGAGCACCGTTACCAGCAACAGGATGCCGCCCAGCGTACCGGTCACATCGTCAACCAGGCGGCGCATCGCCACGGCATCGCCGCGGTTCTTGTACTCCGACAGCACCGGCACGAAGGCCTGCGAGAAGGCGCCCTCTGCAAACAGCCGGCGCAGCAGATTGGGGATGCGGAATGCAACGAAGAAGGCATCCATGCCAGCCGCCGCGCCGAACAGTCGGGCGAAAATCATATCGCGCACGAAACCCAGAATGCGCGAGACAAAGGTCATGGAACCGACGACAGCGGTGGATCGCAACAGTGTGGCCATGCCGGAACGCGTGCCTTTCTGATTACAAGATGAGCTGATTATTCAGCTGATTATAACTCGAAGTTCATGTAAGGCATGGATCATACAGTGGCACGTCACCGGCCGCCAGTCCACGCAGTGTTCCTCCCGTGATCACACCCCGCTGTTGACTCGCGCCCTCCGATGCCGCCTGAGCGCCTGTTGCCATTGACATGCCTGACAAAAATCCGCATCATGCACGGCTTCGAATCAATAGCCCTGCAGGAGCTTTACCTTGGCCAACACCGCACAAGCGAAAAAACGCGCGCGCCAGGCGGAGAAACACCGTCAGCTGAACACCGGGCAGCGCACCGAACTGCGCACCTCGATCAAGAACGTCGTCAAAGCCATCGCCACTGGCGATCAGGACAAGGCCAAGAGCGCCTACCAGATTGCCGTACCGACCATCGACCACATGGCGCGCAAAGGCCACATCCACAAGAACAAGGCCGCACGCCACAAAAGCCGCCTGAATGCGCATCTGCGCACCATGGCCGCCGGCTGAGTTCAGACAGTACCCGCAAAAAAGCCGGTCACAGTGACCGGCTTTTTTGTTGCCCGCGTGTCAGCCTCGAAGGGCGTCGTCTCAACAAAGTGCTGTATGAAAAAAATATGGCTCTTCCGCAGAATTTGTGGGTCAACTGCAATCAATTCCCCTCTCCCTCAGGGAGAGGGGTTGGGGTGAGGGGATTTAATCAGTGCCTGATGGATACACTCCGGAATGGCCTTTGCCCCAATCAGAATCTCATGATTCCAGAAGCGCAGAACCCAGTACTCCAGAGCTTCCAGAGAG
>JBBQDK010000116.1:0-9680 GCA_038319625.1 Gammaproteobacteria bacterium | reverse complement strand
CCACGAGTGGGTGCTGGAGGATATCGAGCAGAGCCTGATCGGTACGGATGGCGTGACCACGCGCCAAATAGCGCACAGTGTCTGGCCATCCTTGCTCACACCCAAGCTGCTCAATGTAGTGACGGTGCAGCCCGAGGACCTGTCGGCGCGGGATCTGTACAAGTACATCGATTATCTGCGTGGCAACCAACTCGACACGCAACGCTTCGAGCAGGCCTTCTGGGCGCGACTGATCGAGCCGCTGGCCGGTATGGTGATGCTGATTCTGGCCGTGCCCTTCGCCTTCGGGCCGTTGCGTCGAAGCGGCGCGGGACAGCGTATCCTGGTGGGTGTGATGGTGGGTTTGGCGTTCTATCTGATCAATAAAACGACCGGTCAGATCGGTTTAGTCTACGGACTCAACCCGCTGCTCAGCGCGGCCCTGCCGACACTGATGTTTTTCGGGGTCGGTCTGCTGCTGTTACGGCGGATGCGCTGACGACGTTCACCGATCCGTGCACACCACCACCGTCCGCGAGCCACGATCGTGCCAGGCAAGTTTTTCCCGGTCGATCAGAATCCAGAAGTAACCGGCAGCCAACGGCAGCAGCGCCACCCAGGCCAACAGGTAGCGCCATAGCGCCGTGCCCCAGGTCAGCGCCGTGCCGTCGCGCCGTTGTACGCGAATACGCCAGGCGCGCATGCCGAGAGTCTGGCCGCCACGGGTCCAGAACCAGCCGCAGAACAGATAGCCGACCATGACCAGGTAGAAAAAGTACCACGGATCGCCCGGTGTCATGGCGACACCGCGACGCAGCACCAGCAGGATCAAGGTTGCGAAGAACAGCATGCCGAACAACAGCAGACTGTCATAGATCAGTGCCCCGAAACGGCGTAGTAGTCCGGCGGGCGTGGCGGGTTTCGACATTGTTCCGGGAGTAAAGGTTGCTGGAGCGGTGAGCGAATTAGTGAAATGGGCAACGGCGATCGATTGACTATTGCGCTGCCCTGTCCTCTGACTATTCAAAGTGGCGCTCCCTAGGGGTTTCGAACCCCTGTTCCCGCCGTGAGAGGGCGGTGTCCTAGGCCGCTAGACGAAGGGAGCGATGTAGTGCGGACGGCGCGTAAGGGATGCTATTATACGCACACATGTGGATAGCTCAAGTTGCATTACTGTGTAAGAACCTCGCTAAGGCAGGCCAGAAAATCACCACGCCCACGATTATTCCCCGCGCCGAGCACGTGATCTCACGGGCGCAGATCAGTGACTATGCGCTGAAAGTTCTCTATCGCCTCAATCAGGCCGGTTACGAAGCCTATCTGGTCGGCGGCGGTGTGCGTGATCTGCTGCTGGGTCGCGAACCCAAGGATTTCGATGTGGCCACCAATGCCACGCCCGAACAGGTCAAGGAACAGTTTCGCAACTGCCGTTTGATCGGTCGGCGCTTCCGCCTCGCGCATGTGCATTTCGGCCAAGTGATCATCGAAGTCGCTACCTTTCGCGCGCCGCACGACAACGGTGACGCCGGTGATGAGGATGCCGATGAAGGCAGCAACGACCGGCGCATCGAGAACGGCCGCATTGTCCGCGACAATGTTTACGGCAGCCTGCAGGAAGATGCCTGGCGTCGCGACTTCACCATCAATGCCCTGTACTACAACGTCGCCGATTTCTCGGTAGTCGATTACGTTGGCGGTATGGACGACCTCAAGCGCGGCCAGTTGCGATTGATTGGCGATCCTGAACAGCGCTATCGCGAAGATGCCGTGCGGATGCTGCGTGCCGTGCGCTTTGCCGCCAAACTGGGTTTCGATATCCATGACGCCTCCGAACAGCCGATCTTCACGCTCGGCGGTCTGTTGCGCGAGATCCCGCCGTCGCGCCTGTTCGAAGAGGTCCTCAAGCTGTTCATGTCCGGACAGGCGGTGCAGGTCTTCGAATTGCTGCGCCATTATCGGCTGTTCGACCATCTGTTCCCGCAGACTGAGGCCAGTCTGAGCCGCGAGGAGCAAAGCTTTCCGATCATGTTGGTGGTGAAGGCGCTGGCTAATACCGATGCGCGCATCGCCGCGGGTAAGCCGGTCACACCGGCCTTCCTGTTCGCCGCGCTGCTGTGGGAGCCGGCCCGGCTGCTCGCGGAGCAGAAGCGCGCCGCTGGCATGAACGATATCGAGGCCCTGGCCGAGGCGGGCGATGCGGTAGTCGCCAAACAGGTCAAGAGCATCACCATACCCAAACGCTTCACGCTGCCGATGCGCGAGATCTGGAACCTGCAGCCTCGCTTCGAGAACCGCAGTGGCAAACGTCCCCAGCGCCTGCTCGGACACCCGCGCTTCCGTGCCGCCTATGATTTTTTGCTGCTGCGCGCCGAATCCGGCGAGGCGGACGCGGAACTGGCGCAATGGTGGACGGACTTTCAGACGCAGGATCACGGCGTGCAAGAAATCGTCCCGCTGCCGGATGAACCCGTCAAGCGGCCGCGACGGCGGCGGCGCAGTCGCAGCGACAAACCGCGTGGCGGCGCTGCACCCACGAGCAACAGTACCGAATGATCCATACGGCCGCGCTGTGCGCCGGTGTCGCCATCACCTAACGCTGCGCTACGACTGCCGACCATGCAATACGACACCAACGCCACAGCGTCAGACGGCGCAGCGATCCGTGCCTTCGTCGGTTTGGGCAGCAACCTCGATGACCCGCGGGCGCAACTGCAGTGCGCTTTGCTGGCGTTGACCGGCTTGCCGCTGACAAAGCTGCTCGCACGCTCCAGTCTGTACCGCAGCGCGCCACTCGGTGGTCTCGAACAGCCCGACTATCTCAATGCTGTCGTCGCGCTGGAGACGGGCTTGTCCGCAACGGGGCTGCTTATCGAACTCCAGGCGATTGAGCTGCAGCAGGGCCGTGTACGCAGCACGCAACGCTGGCAATCGCGCACGCTTGATCTGGATTTGTTGCTGTATGGCGAGATGCGACTGCACGATGAAACGCTGACTGTTCCACATCCCGGCATGGCGCAACGCGCCTTCGTGCTGTATCCCCTGCAGGAGATCGCGCCGGACCTGTTCATCCCCGGACTGGGCGCGCTGTCGACCCTGATCGCGCGCTGTCCGCGCGCCGATCTGCGCCGTTTGGACGGTGCGCCATGAGCATCACCACGCCGCGGTTTATCGCCGTCGAGGGCCCTGTCGGCGTCGGCAAAACCAGCCTGGCGCGACGTCTGGCGCAGAGCTTCGGTAGTGAATTGATGCTGGAAGGCGCGATCGACAATCCGTTCCTGGAGCGCTTCTATCAGAATCCGCGTCAGGCGGCATTGTCCACACAATTGTATTTTCTGCTGCAACGCGCGCGGCAGATACAGGATCTGCATCAGGGTGATATGTTTCAGCCTGTCTGGGTGGCGGATTTTCTCATCGAGAAGGATCGGTTGTTCGCCGAGGTCACGCTGGACCCGGATGAACTGAAGCTCTATGAGCAGGTCTATGCGCAACTCACCATCGACGCACCCAGACCCGACCTGGTGATCTATCTGCAAGCGCCGGTGGAAGTGCTGCACAAACGTATCGCCAAGCGCGGCATCGCCTACGAGCGCTGGATCGAGAGCGGGTACCTGCAACGTCTCTCCGATGCCTACACGCGTTTCTTCTATCACTACGACGCCGCGCCGCTGCTGATCGTCAATGCCGCCGAGATCGACCCGATCGGTAATGATGCGGACTATAATCAGCTGCTGGAGCAGCTGAAGCACGTGCGTAGCGGCCGACACTATTTCAATCCATTGCCGTTGGGCATATAACTGATCGCTACGCCAGCCCGATAACAATCGCCATGCCGGATAAAGCACCTGCAACCGTTACCTCCGCCATGCTCACCGCCATGAAGCGTGACGGTGAGAAATTCGCCTGTCTGACGGCCTATGACGCGAGTTTCGCCAGCGTGCTCGATGCGGCCGGGGTCGAGTTGATCATGGTCGGCGATTCGCTGGGCATGGTGATGCAAGGGCATGACTCGACACTGCCGGTGCGCATGATGGACATGATCTATCATGGCCAGTGCGTGGCGCGTGGTTGCCGGCGCGCACTGCGTGTGGTCGATATGCCGTACCAAAGTTATGACACACCCGATGAGGCGTTAAGCAATGCACGGCGGTTGATACAGGAAGGACAGGCGCAAGTGGTAAAACTGGAGGGTGGTACGGTACAGGCCGCGACCGTGCGTCACCTCGTCGCGCACGGTATTCCGGTGTGCGGGCATATCGGGTTGCAGCCGCAGTCGGTGCGCGAGCTCGGCGGTTACCGTGTCCAGGGCCGCGACCCCGAGGATGCGCAACGCATCCTCGCCGATGCCCTGGCCTTGCAGACGGCCGGCGCGGAAATGCTGGTTGTGGAATGCGTACCTGCCGACCTCGGCCGCGATATCACGCAGGCACTGGATATACCGGTGATAGGAATTGGTGCCGGAGCTGATTGCGACGCGCAGGTACTGGTGCTGTACGACATGCTTGGCATCACACACGGCAAGCGCGCAAAATTCGTCAGGGATTTCATGGCAGGTGCCGGCAGCGTGCAGTCTGCGGTGGAAAGCTATGTGCGGGCGGTCAAAACCGGTGACTATCCGGCGCCGGAGCATTGCTATTAGCGGGGTATGGTTCGCAGGTCGCGTCACACGTGCAAGGTGTGCCCCCGTTCGTTCTGATATCGTAGCGAGCGAGTCAATAACCCGCTCCTGCGAAATGTTTGCCTTAACCTGCATCAGGCCTTGCCATGAAAACCGTCTCGACCATCGCCGAAATCCGCGCACTACTTGACGACTGGCGTGCGCGTGGCGAGCGCATCGCCTTTGTGCCGACCATGGGCAACTTGCACACCGGCCATCTACAGCTGTTGACGCAGGCGCGGCACGGCGCGCAGCGTACCGTTGCGAGTATCTTCGTCAATCCCCTGCAATTCGGTCCCGGGGAGGATTACCAGACTTACCCGCGCAGCATAGAGGCAGACAGCCTGCAACTCGCGGCCGAAGGCCTGGACGTGCTGTTTGCACCGAAAGTGGGAGATATGTACCCGGATGGCACTGAGTCGATGACGCGCGTCGAGGTGCCGGAGCTGTCGAATATTCTCTGCGGCCTTGCACGGCCCGGCCATTTCACCGGCGTTGCCACTGTGGTGACGAAGCTGCTCAATATCGTGCGGCCCGATGTCGCACTGTTCGGCGAGAAGGATTACCAGCAGTTGCTGGTGATCCAGCGTGTGGTCGCCGATCTGTGTCTGCCGGTGGAGATCGTCGGTGTGCCGACCGTGCGTGAAGCCGACGGGCTGGCGATGAGTTCGCGCAATGCGTATCTGTCGGATGTCGAGCGTGCCTGCGCGCCGCTGTTGTATCAGACGCTGTTGGAAGTGCTTGAACGCCTGCAGCACGGTGCCGATGATTTCGCGGTGCTGGAGGCCGAAGCCGTGACGCGCTTGCGCCAATCCGGTTTGCGGCCAGATTACATCAGCGTGCGTCGCGCGCGGGATCTGGCCGAACCCACGCTCCAGGACAGTGAATTGGTCGTGTTGGGCGCCGCCTGGTTGGGCAAGACGCGGCTGATAGACAATGTCAGGATGTAGCGCACAGCTAGTGCGCGTCGCCGGGTTTCGCCGGATTCCGCACTAAAACACCGGAAGCAGCGGCAATCTGTGGCCGAATCCCTTGTAAGGTAACGGGCAATGGGGCATTGCGCCTGTTCCGGGCTTTGCAATTGTGGCCCTGAATCACCGATAATACCGCTGTTGCAGTATACGCAGGATCACCCCATGCAGCTCACCGTATTGAAATCAAAATTGCATCGCGCCACCGTCACGCACTCCGAACTGGAGTACGAGGGCTCCTGCGCGATAGACGGCCGTCTCATGGCCGCGGCGGGCATTCATGAGTACGAGCAGATACAGATCTATAACATCGCCAACGGTGAGCGCTTCACGACCTATGCGATCCGCGCCGAGGACAACTCCGGTATCATCTCTGTGAACGGTGCGGCTGCACACAAGGCCAAGCCTGGCGACAAGGTCATAATCTGTACATACGCGGTCCTGGCCCAGCAGGAAATGACCGCATTCAAGCCCATGCTCGTCTATCTCGACGAGGCCAATCGTGTCACGTACGTCCGCAACGCCATCCCCGTCCAGGTAGCTTGAGCGCGCCGTCCTACAAGTTCTGTTTGGCCAGATTCAGCCATTGCCGTTCTTTTTTCCTGTAGTAACCGGGGGCCCGTTTGGCCCGGCTCAAGGATTCCGTGAACATCTGCCTGGCCTTTTCCTTCTGACCGATACGCTGTAACAGCAGTCCGTAGCGCACTCTGGCCTCTTCGCCGGGGTAGGAGGCCGTCAGTGCTTCGTATTCAGCCAGCGTGCGTTCTTGCAGGTCGAGTGCTTCCAGTGTGCGGGCATACAGCAGATGACCGTCGTGGGATTTGAATGACGGGTTCGCGGCGATCAGGTGCTCCATGGTTTCCCTGGCCGCCGGGTACTGTGCGGCGGAAAATTGCGCTTGGGCCAGCGTCAGCAGGATGTTTGGGTCGTTTTCATTGCCACCGCGCAGGCAAGGTTCCAGCAACTCGATGGCATCCGTGGCAAGATTCGCCGCAATGCATTCCTCGGCCAGCTTGACGCGGTGTTCGATCGTGTCCACAACTGCCAGTTCTTCCTTTCTGCGCCGCAGTTCCCGCTGTGGATCGATGGCCTTGGCCAGTCCGCTGCCGGCTGTACGCAGTGTCCGGCTTTGTCCCAGTTCGGGCATTATCTGGGTAAAGAAATAAATCAGACAGCCGATCGCGGGCAGAAAGATGATGATGAATATCCAATATATTTCTCTGCCGGTGCGCACTACGTGCACGGCAAACGCGATTTGAACCAGCAACAACACTATTCCGATTGCGGGCATTCTATTCTCCGTTACATGGAGCCCGACAGTGCGCCGAGGGGGCTCCAGGGCATATCGACAGGCAGTTTACGATATTTGCCGGTGACCCGCATGCCGATGCCGGTTTGACGGGTGTTGCAGCGCGGACGCTATACTTCGCGCAACTAAGCGATTCCGGTAATGTCTTAGACAGGATATTCGGAAGGAGTGCCGTTTTGCTTGCCTCACAATCGCACATCGACGAGCGCACGCCCATCAGGCATCACTCGGTCGAAACGCCGTTATCGATCTCAATGCCGTGCGCGATCAGCTTGTCTGTGTGCGCGACCTTATATCGATGCGCCGTCTAGAACCGGCGTTTTTCGATGATCACATCAATGTCCATTACGGGCACAATTCTATTGTACGGATTCCGTTTTTTCCGTATCGGTTGTGCTGCCGGTGAATGCGGTGATTATCTTCAGGTACGATGTTCAAGCGTAAATTGTGAAAGATGGATTGACACTGCAATGGAGTGAATTGACAGAATCGGGATTGACTCGCCGCACCACTGAGCTGAGTCTTCATTACCGTTTCCGTACCCTCACCGGGCTCTCCTGAATACCGGAGAGAGAACTAAGGAAATAATCGGATGGTTAGCACGTGGTATTCAGCGAGACTGGGTGACGCCATAATCGCCTGTGCGCCGCTAA
The DNA here is from genome assembly GCA_038319625.1 of Gammaproteobacteria bacterium. Taxonomy (GTDB): domain Bacteria; phylum Pseudomonadota; class Gammaproteobacteria; order JBBQDK01; family JBBQDK01; genus JBBQDK01. The sequence goes on along the minus strand of JBBQDK010000116.1, from coordinate 2,114 downwards.
ACCGGATCGAAGAGGTCTTTATGTCGTTGCACGCAATGGACGGCAGCCCGGTGGATATGGCGGTATTCACCCGGCAGGTCATGGAAGGTGATCTCCATTGTGAAGTGACCGCCTATTTTTCTCCGGCTGCGGCACACGTCGCATTACTGCTCGGTGCCGAACCGTGCCCAAGACCGCCGCGAAAAGGGACGGACCTGCTGGTCGGTGATCAGCGTTGTTGGTCGATGCTCTTCCCGGAAGATGAATGATAACTGATGGCATAATGCGCTACTAGGCGTTGTGTGCTGCGGCAGGCCTGAATAATCGGCCGACGCCATGCGAATGGTCAATTCAACAGGCGGGAGATTGCCATGACTCCAAGCAGTATGCTGACAGCATCGCCGAGCCGGCTGCTGAGCGGTTTCGTAGCTGGGTTTCTCGCCACCTTGATTTTCCACCAATTGACGCTGGCCTTGCTGTGGGGTGTGGGGCTAGCGCCGTTTGCGCCGTATCAGATGGCGGCTACCCAACCGTTCGGTGTTCCGGCCATGATTTCGCTGGCGTTCTGGGGCGGTGTCTGGGGAGTACTTTTTGTACTGGTCGAGCGCCGCTTTGCACCTGGACGCAGCTATTGGGTGATGGCGTTCCTTTTCGGCGCAGTGTTGACTTCGCTGGTGGCGCTACTGATCGTGCTGCCACTCAAGGGCCGGCCCTTGGGTGGTGGTTGGCACGCAAGTGTCCTGTTAACTGCGTTTCTGGTCAACGGTGCCTGGGGCGTGGGTACCGCGTTGCTATTGCGAATGCTCCCGGGTGTTGCGGTCAAGAGATAATGATCTGACAGTAGTATGGCCAAGGTAAGGATACCGGTCTATGAGATCGGATATCCGGGAGCGGCGCGTTCAAAACTTGAGGAAGGTTTGATTAATGATTTCTGCCGCAGAGGCATAGAGAGCGCAGAGATCATTCATTATGAATATCATGGATTTCCCTCCGCGCACTTTTGCTCCCTCTGCGGCCTGAATCGGATAAATCAGAGTTTCCCGGAGTGAGACCGGCGCATTTGCTGTGCCCCTGCCCACACTGCTGGCCCTTGGTATCAGCCCACTAAATAAAATCCTGTTCCCGGCGCTGCGATCGCGTGGATCTGGCGCCGCGGTTGGATATCCTGTGCAACCAGAGGCGGAAACTCTCACTGTCAGCCCACTTCTCAGTTGTAAGGCAAGTGTAAGGATCGCGGTCTATTGTCTGTTCCGACGGGCGCCGCCTGCTCAGACCATAAGAAAAGAGAACAGACCATGTCCTATTTACCCAAGCTCGCCACCTCCACCGTGTTGGTGGCCTGTGCATTCTGTGTAACAGCGGCTGGCGCCAACTCCATACCTTATCATTCAGGCCCAAAGGCGACCAAAGGACTGGCGGATTGTCGGCGAGAAAGTTGAGCCGCTCGCGCTTCACAGCGCCGCAACATCGACACTGCACACGCCGCACCTCGATCTCGAGGTAGATGCGCGTATCGGCGCAGGCCAGATCGCGCACTCGCCGTGTGCGACGGTCGTACCAGCCCCTCTGCGCTGTGCCACAAACGCCGCAAATTGTTTTTTGCGCGCCGAACCAACGTGATGACGCGGGCCATGGGATCGCCGAAGACACCCCGGATTTTGACCTGCGGCCAAAAACCCGAGAATCGGTATGCGTCCAACAGACGCTTTGACTTGGATGAGGTAGGCATCGGTATATCATGCCAAATATCCAAGTCCTATGAAATGCGTCAAGCACCGATATTTACAGTGGCTAGAGGTAACCAGAAACGATAAGGTTCGCGTTTTCCATGGCCATTTGCCCATTCGTGTTTTGTGAAATGCGGATGAAGAAAAATCTTCTTGATGTCGTTTTCTGAAAATGCTTCCCGTTTCCGATTTGAGCTGACCTGATCTTTTTCTGTTAATACAGAGCCTGCCGGGTTGCGGGCAATGAAACCTTGATTTACTGCATAGTCCAACAGGGTTTTCACGCGGCTAAACTTCTTTTCGCGTGTCCGCACCATGGGAACTCTATTGGGCGGAATTTTCATTCTTTGTAGTGCAGCGAAATTTTTTTCTTTGTATGTGCTGTCGGATCTCATTGAGGTGGGGAGG
>JBBQDK010000115.1:0-9853 GCA_038319625.1 Gammaproteobacteria bacterium | reverse complement strand
GATACATCGCCTTCTCGTGTGCTTGCATACCGATACTCGAAGGTCACGCGGTAAAGTAAAAAAAGTCCCCGGACATGGACGTCCGGGGACTTCCGTGCGGCACTAGCAGCGTGGCCTAGAAATGAGAATTATCATAGTCCGACACGATAGAGGTGTCGGGAACGTTGCTTTGCGGAGCAGCGGGTACTATGACTATCTTGTGTGGGCCCGGGGCTCTGTTCAAGCCCGGCGCAATAGCCAAGCCTGGCGCAACAATTATCGGTGCGGTTGCAAGATTGGTGATGTCAGCCACATTGGCCGGCGCGTCATCGAGCTGTACGGCTCTGTCATCGAGCGTCGGTGAGACCGTGCCCTTGCTCTTGATATAATCAGCAATTTCATCCACCGCTGACAAATTATTGCCGTCCACATCCTTCAGCTGTTGCGGCGGAGCACCGAACGTAGTGGCCATGGTAAACACCTTTGCCATGTTTGCTGGTACCGTTACGCCATTTACCATCAGATTCACGGATTGATTATTGGCGGTCATCACCGACACATTCACCAAATGCTGATTGTTAGCCGCGTTCACGTTGTAGGTGTACTTTACCCGGCCGTTCATTCTAAACACGTCGCCACCGTTCCACAGATAGGGATCCGTGCCGTATTCCGTGTTCAGTCCGCCGTTAAGCAACGCCAGGATTTGTGCCCCCGTCTGCGAGGCCACGTACATCCCATCGCCGCCAAAGTTCGGCGAAACGATGTTCCACACGTCACCCATTGTTATCGGACCGGGGATGATCGTCGAGCCGTAGCGGAAGCCGGGGAACTTAACTGTATCGACGCCGTATCGGTCAGCCATCGCATCGGTAATGAAGTTGGTCATCGTACTCTGTGTATCGCCGCGACGCTCCATCACAGTGCTGGTCTGGCCGACAACCTGATCGAGGTACGCTTTGAATGGAGCGTAGGCCTGCTCCGCCAACTCCTCGACCTCTTTATCAGGCTTCGCATGGTTAGCAGCCAAGCTTGCAGCCGTCACGCGCACCAAGTCGGCGCCGTAATGGATTACGTGCTGATTTTTTACCCACAACTGCAGCCGGCCGAGAAACTTCCCGTGCGAGCCGGCCTGTACCACGATTACCTGCCGGCTGCCGTCGGCGTTGGAAATGACCGGGGGTGTGTAAACATTATGATGTGTATGTGCGCCGACGATGACGTCGATACCGGTGGTACGTGAGGCGAGCTTTTGATCTATGTAGTAGCCCATGTGCGAAAGCATGACCACGACATCGGGATTTTCCGTGGCACGGATAGTCGCCGCCAGCGTCGACAGACTGGTTTCAAGGACTGTACCTGGTGTGCTTCCGCCGAGAGTCGTGAAGCCCTGCCCGCCACCCGCCAGACTGGTGATGCCCATAAAGGCAACCTTCAGACCACCGATCTGCTTGATGAGATAACTGGGGAAGGGGTCCTGATTGGTGGTGGTGTCGATCAGATTCGAACACACTATGGGGAAGTCGAGTTTGCTGGTAACCGAATAAAAATCGGCGGCGGGCCAGGCAAAATCACGGTTTCCAGGTGTCCAGGCGTCATAACCCATGGCGTTCAGTATCGGGATCACGGCTTGGCCACGGGTCATTTGCGCCACCGGTGATCCATCGAAAGTGTCACCGGCATCCACGAACAACGTGTTTTTGGACCAGATACCTCTGCGCAACGCTTTCACCAACCCGGAAATCTGCGCGTATCCGCCGACTTTGCCTTCGGTCGCGGCAGTCTGGGCATAGGAATCGACTTCACTGTATTCAGCGTGGTACACGGGAAGAAAAAATCCGTGTGTATCATTGGTCCACAGGATCTGTACCGGGGTGCCAAGCGGACCACCGTGATTCATGGCACCAGGCGGCACTACCGGCACTTGTGGTACGGCCAGTGCCGCACCACTCAGGAGCAGTGCCGATGTGAATACTATTTTTTTCCACCCTGAACGATTTAACAACACAGACATTTTATTCATGGCGCCTCTCCTCAAAACTATTATATGTATATGATATATTTATCTATATTACTGGGTGAGCCTGCCTAATCCACCCACATCCAGGCACACTACACATAGTTCCCGTTAATCCTCGGCTTTGTTATTGTCGTTTCCATCCATGCCCATATCCGGGCCGCCGGCCCTAGGCACCATGCCAATCTTGGAAAGCCAGGGCAGGCTGCCAAATCCTATACAGACATTCTTGCCGTGATTTGATAGTAAGTTGGGGAGAGAACGTCGCACAAGACGTCGTTCGACTAGACTCACCTATAGACGTTTGTATAGGTATTTATCGGGAAATCCACGAACCCGATCCTTAGCCTCGGGAACGGAGTACAAGAAACGACGAGGCAAGTCCTCGTTAATGTCGAATAAATGCTAAATTCACCACCTGCGAGCCCGCTGAGTAGCCGCGGCAGGATATTTTTGTTTGAGTTCGCGTGCCAGCTCGGGTGTAGGCAAATCATCTGGTAGCCGAACAGGCGTAAGTCATTGTAAATGCTTTGGCCCAGCGAAAACTTTGGCCGCCGAAAGCATACTCATCAGCATTTATTCGCGCATGACATCGGTCGTATCCATTTCAATTTCATGAATAACAATGACATATTGTTTGTAGGCAGCGGTGAGGTATCCGGTGTTGAGTATTGGATGGTTGTACGTGCTTTTCGGAATTTTAATTTCTTGCAATCAGCGATTTCGAGCTTATTATGATTCTAATAAAAATATTATATTCAAATCCGCTACATGTTCACTGTCGTGCCGGAATTATGTTGTGCCGGCAGAGAGGGTTTTTCATGCCACAAAGGGTGTAGCACAATATCGGTGTAAATCTTCGTGTTTATGAAAGACAGCAATCATGATGCGACTGCATTCATGAGTCCATGGAGGAAGTGCCACGTCAGATGCAGCGGGTAACAAAACGAGGCATTTAAAATGAAAGCTTCCACACTGGAAACGACTATCGCGAATCAGAATGCGACAAATTCAAATATAGTACGGGTATTCGTCGCAGCGAAATCAAATTTCGCCATCGATGGATTGCTGAGTTTGATGAAGGACAGTGATGAGATCAAAGTCCTTGCTTGTATAGAGCCAAGCTATGAATGCTGGCAAGTATTGCATTTGGAACAGCCTGATATCCTGCTACTGCACTGTGATGCGGTTATTGCGCCTGTCAACGAATTCGTTGCAAAAATCCATAATGATTTGCCTGGTGTCCGCATTTTGATATTCGGTCAAAAAATGTCGCGGCAATTCCTCTTCAATGCGGTGATGGCCGGTGTTGACGGCTACATCAATGAGAACATGAACAGCGAACATCTGCTAAGAGCAATCGAGAGTGTCATGTGTGGCCGGATGTGGGTGGAAAGAGTCATCATGGAGGAGATGGCTGGGCAAGCGAGGCAAATGCAGGGCTTCATCGAGAGAAGTATTCTTGAAAAGATCAATTCGGTCCGTTCGTTACTGACGGCTCGGGAAACGACAGTAATGCGCTATATTCTGGAAGGCAAGGCGACCAAGGAAATCGCCGAGGTCATGAGTGTGTCGGAGCAGAGCGTAAAATCCCATCTCGGCAAGATGTTCGAAAAATTCAGCGTAATAAATCGCTCGCAATTGATTCTTCACATGTACTCGAGAGTGTGTCCTGTAAGCAATATGATTCGTCTGTTCCGGATGAGTCTAGACAAACGCAGGGCGAAAGCCTGCCAGCCATCCACGCTTCCAGATCCTCTGGATGTATTACAGGACTGATATATTTTCGGTCTTCCGCGGGCGAAAATAATAGCAAAGCCCGTCCTTACGTATACAAACATCTAGAAATATTTCAAGATGTTTGATGTCTTGTGCAGTGATTCTTCCAAGCCTACTGCCTTAATTGCGGGAAAAAACTCACTGTCGCCAGTACGGCTACCTTCCCGTGACTCCACAACTATCGGCGTTCTAACTCAACTTGTGGCCGTCGGATTTGAAAACAATACGCAAGGACCAAAGCCAACTATGGCTGACATCACCTTAGCGCCAGCGTATATGTCGTGTGCACGTGGGTAGCTGGGTTAGCGCCCCATATAACATTGCGGAACTGGCTGAGTCTTCTTAACGATTGATGCACGCCGGTTCCCGTAAGTTCCGTTGCGGGAGCAGGATTAGCTGCTAACTGCGGCCAATCATTTATGTGAGTAGCGATTTATCCCTTTCATCATGTGGCTTCTATTTGGTTACTGCTGCAAATTGTGATTGGTAGGCAGTAACTTCAGTCTGGATTGCAGGAAGCGAAATCCGAGCTATCACTCCCCCAGCACCGTTACCGTTATCCGCCGCTGATGCGCGGCGGTACGGTGTTCCCACAGATAAATCCCCTGCCAGGTTCCCAGCGCGCAACTGCCGTCGCTCACCGGTATGCTGAGTTCGTTGCGGGTCAGCAGTGTGCGCAGATGTGCGGCCATGTCGTCGGGGCCTTCGTCCTGATGGCGGAACATCGGATCACCGTCCGGGACCATGCGCGCCATCCAGGTTTCCAGATCCTGGCGTACCGTGGGGTCGGCGTTCTCGCAGAGCATGACGGCGGCGCTGGTGTGATGAACGAACACATGGCACAGACCGGTAACTATCCCCGCGCCGCGCACGACATCGCGGACACGGTCGGTGATCTCGTAGGTGCCACGCCCGCGGGTCGTAACGGTAAAGCTGTGTTGGCGGGCAGTGCTCATGAACGAAACGCCTGATCTGTGTCAGCCGCGTACTGTAAAGGATGTCCGCGGTCGCCGGAAGCGGACAGGCATTGCCGCCCCGCCCCGGGAGCTGTTGCAAGCAGGCCAGCGTACAGGGGATCGGTACTTTGTCTTGGTGTGTTGTATCATAGTCCAGGGTCGCCGGGAGAGCGGCTCGTAGCGGTGCAAGCCCATGAAACGGGATAATACGAACGTGACTCTCTATTCAGTCGACACGCTGATGGCGCAGGCGCGCAAGCTCGCCGCCGATTACCGCGCCACTACCGGCAAACCTCTGGCAGGCATCAGCAGCGAGATCGCCGATTATGATGCCGCCCGCCTGCTCGGTCTCGATCTGTGCCAGGAACGCGTCGGCGGTTTCGATGCCATCGGCCGTGACAGCCGTGCCGGCAAACGCATTCAGATCAAAGGCCGCGCCATCTTCGACGAGAAGAAAGGCGGCCAGCGCATCGGCCAGCTCAAGACCGAGCAGCAATGGGACAGCGTCGTGCTGGTGCTGATGGATGAACAGTTTGAACCTAATGAAATCTACGAGGCCGACCGCGAGGACATCCTGCAAGTGCTCACCGAAAGCAGCAGCAGCCGCAGTAAACGCGGCGCCATGTCGGTGGCACGCTTCAAGATCATCGGCCGTCTGGTGTGGACGCGCGAGGAAGGTGCGATCGATGACGAGGTCTGGGACAATCAGGCGGAGAAGGAAAGATGAAAGATGAAAGATGAAAGATGAAAGATGAAAGATGAAAGATGAAAGATGAAAGATGAAAGATGAAAGATGAATTATAATAGTAAGACTGACGCCGATTTTCGAACATCGTTCATGTTTCATCATTACACCCCCTGACCCTCCCCCAATAATGTCGCACTTACCAGTGTCTTCACCATCATCCCTGCTAGGGCCGGATGGCCCGCTCGCCGCGCGTATTCCCGGTTTCGCGGCGCGCGCGCAGCAGCAGACCATGGCCGAGGCGGTTGCCGAGACCCTGGCCGAGACCGGTGTGCTGATCGTCGAGGCCGGCACCGGCACCGGCAAGACTTTCGCCTATCTGCTGCCGGCGCTGTTGTCCGGGCAGAAGGTCATCGTCTCAACGGGCACCAAGACCCTGCAGGATCAGTTGTTTCATCGTGATCTGCCGACGCTGCGCAGCGCGCTCGGGGTCTCGACGCGCATCGCGCTGCTCAAGGGTCGCGCCAATTATCTCTGTCTGCATCGTCTGGAAAACGCCGCGCTGGAACCGCGTCGGCGTCAGCAGCAGGCGGAGTTGCAACGTATTCACACCTGGTCCGGGCGCACCCGCAGCGGTGACATTTCGGAGCTCGCGGAATTGCCGGAGACAGCACCGATCTGGCCACAGGTCACTTCCACTGCCGACAACTGTCTGGGTACCGACTGCCCGCGCATCGGCGACTGTTTCGTCATGAAGGCACGTCGCGCGGCGCAAGAGGCCGAGCTGCTGGTGGTCAATCATCACCTGCTGTGCGCGGACATGGCCTTGCGTGTGGACGGCTTCGGCGAACTGCTGCCCAGTGCCGATGCCTACATCATCGACGAGGCGCATCAGCTCGCGGAGGTCGCGACCGGATTCTTCGGGCTCAGCCTCGGTAGCCGGCAACTACTCGAACTGACGCGCGACGCCGCACTCGAACAGCGCCGCGAGGCGCCCGAGACGACCGGGTTGGATGAACTGGTGCAGCGTCTCGACAAGGCCGTGCACGATCTGCGCCTGGCCTTCGGCGTGGAGCCGCGTCGCGCCGCCTGGCGCGAGGTGGCTGCACAGTTGCCGGTAGCGCAAGCATTGCAAGAATTGCGCGAGGCGCTCACCGCCCTGTCGGTCTGGTTGGAACCGGCCGCGCCGCGCGGCAAGGGCCTGGAAAGCGCTTGGCAGCGCAGCGTGTTGCTGCTGCAACGACTCGCGCAGGTTAGCGCCACGCAGACCGAGGGTATGTTGCGCTGGTTCGAAACTTACACGCGTGCCTTCTCGCTCAATCTCACGCCACTGGATGTCGCCGACCTGTTCCGCGAACGCCTGCACGCCCATCCCAGCGCCTGGATATTCACCTCCGCGACATTGGCGGTGGGCGAAAGCTTCACGCATTTCTCCGCCGCGCTCGGCCTCGACGAGGCGCGCACTCTGTGTCTGGGTAGTCCCTTTGATTTTGCGCACAACACGCTGCTGTATCTGCCGACTGACCTGCCGGAGCCAAATCATCCCGCCTACACCGAGGCCGTGGTCGAGGCCGCGCTGCCGGTGTTGGAGGCGAGCGGTGGTCGCGCATTCCTGTTGTTCACCAGTCATCGCGCCCTGCAGGACGCCGCGCGGCGCCTCGATGGCCGCCTGCATTTCCCGCTGCTGGTGCAGGGTACGTTGCCGCGCGCCGAACTGCTCGACCGGTTCCGTGCGCTCGGCAATGCCGTGCTGCTCGGTACCAGCAGTTTCTGGGAAGGCGTGGACGTGCGCGGCGCGGCACTGTCCTGCGTGATCATCGACAAGCTGCCGTTCGCCTCACCCGGTGATCCGATCCTGCAGGCGCGTCTCGAAGCGCTGCGCGAACGCGGTGGCAACCCGTTCATGGATTTCCAACTGCCCGCCGCCGTGATCGCGCTCAAGCAAGGTGCCGGCAGATTGATCCGCGATGTCACCGACAGCGGCGTGCTGATGCTGTGCGACCCACGCCTGCTCAACAAACCGTATGGCCGGTTGTTTCTCGGCAGCCTGCCGGCCATGCCGCGCAGCCGCAAACTGGATGATGTGGCTAATTTCTTCACGCGCCTGACTGCCGAGCAAAGCTGAAACGCGTATCATGTGGCTGTAGCGTGTAGTGCTCAAGCCAGGCTACAACACTTATTCAATCGGTTACTCCCCTCTCCCGCTTGCGGGAGAGCGCAGCGAGGGGGCGTAGCCGGTTGGGTGAGAGGGGAGTAACCGAATTTTTCAGAGATTTTTTATGCAACCGGAGAAATCACTATGTCCAGTGTCGGCTATCATGAATCTGTTGCGGATCTTTCTGACGAAACCAGGGATATGCATCGCGCGATTGTCTCGCTCATGGAAGAACTGGAGGCGGTCGATTGGTACAACCAGCGTGCCGATGCCTGCAAGGATGCGGACCTGAAGGCTATCCTCCAGCACAACCGTGACGAGGAGAAGGAGCATGCCTCCATGGTACTGGAGTGGATCCGTCGCAAGGACCCTTCGTTCTCCAAACAGATGAAGGAATTTCTCTTTACGGAAAAGCCCATCGCGCATAAGTGAAACTCGTATTCACTCGCTCCGCTTGATCGTCATTTCGCGACTTGAAGTTCATGACCATCAAACTACTTGCCATAGAGACCGCCACCGACGCCTGTTCCGCGGCACTGATCTGCGACGGGCGGGTGCTTGAGCGTTATCAGCTCGCACCACGTGAACACGGGCGATTGATTCTGGGGATGGTCGATGCCGTGCTCGCTGAAGCGGGACTGGCGTTGCGGCAACTCGACGGGTTGGCCTTCGGGCGCGGGCCGGGGGCATTCACCGGCGTGCGCATCGCCACCGGGGTGATTCAGGGGCTGGCCTTCGGTGCCGATCTTCCGGTCGTGCCGGTGTCGACACTGGCAACATTGGCACAGGGTGCGCAGCGCAGACGTGGCGCGTCGCAGGTATTGGCGGCGCTGGATGCGCGCATGACAGAAGTCTATTGGGGCGTATATCGGTGCGATTCCGCTGGGTTGATGGTCGAGGCCGCGGCGGAGCGAGTCTGCGCGGTGGCGGACATCGACGTGCCGACGGGCACAGGCTGGTTCGGCATCGGCAGTGGTTTCGCGGCCTATGCAACGCTACTGCGTGAGCGGCTCGGCGCGGCGCTGGTGGAGTACGCACCCGATGACGCCCCGCAGGCGCACGATGTCGCCGTACTCGGTGCCGCCGCGCTGGCACGCGGCGAGGGTGTCAGCGCGGAACTGGCGCTGCCGGTGTATCTGCGCGATAACGTGGTACAGGCACAGGCACCGTCGACCGGACGCGCATGACACGTCCCGTCACACCACTGCTCACCGTCGATATCATCATCGAGATGATCGACCGGCCCGCACGCCCCATCGTGCTGATCGAACGTCGTTACCCACCGCCGGGCTGGGCCCTACCCGGTGGCTTCGTCGATGTCGGCGAGACGCTGGAGCAGGCTGCACGGCGCGAGGCCAGGGAAGAAACCGGGCTGGTTGTGACGCTGACGGTGCTGCTCGGCTGCTACTCCGATCCGGCGCGCGATCCGCGCGGCCACACCGCGAGCGCCGTGTATATCGCCACTGCCAGTGGCGCCCCGCAGGCATTGGACGATGCCCGCGCCATTGCCTTGCACGATCCCGCCGCACTGCCGTCACTGGCCTTCGATCACGCACGCATTCTCGCCGACTATCTGCGCTATCGTAAGACGGGTGAGTGTGCGTCGTTGAATTGAGTGGCTGGTAACCAGGACAATCTGGTTGCTTCGTTCGCTCTCACTCTCTCATTCCGGGAGAGCGCAGCGAGGGGGCTAAGCCGATCGAGGGAGAGGGTGGGCAACTTAACTGAGGACGAATCAGTCAGGGGCTCCACTAGCCATCAGCTACTGATCAAGTTGAGACGTAAACCATGATCTCTTGCCCGGGGACAAGGATTTGCTGCTTGGACAGTTCGTTCCAGCGCAGCAGGTCGCTGACGCTGACATTGAAACGGTGTGAAATCTGCGTCAGGGTCTCGCCGTGCTTGATCTTGTAATGAATCGGCTTGAGCTTGGCAATGTGGTGTGCGTGATAAGACTTACGGGCAGCAAGTCGCTGCGGCGCTTTGACACTGCCTTTTAATGCCAGACGCTGGCCGAGATGCAACGTGGCACCGGGTTTCAACTTGTTGATGCGCGCCAGTGCGGCCGTACTCAATTTGTGACTGTGTGCGATCGACCATAAGGTATCGCCCTTGACGACGACGTGCGACTTCTCTGCGGCAACGGCCAGTACGGGTATCTTTGGCAGCAGCGACGCCGGCACCAGCGGATTGCGACGCGGTCCCCCACGCGGAATGATGAGGGTGTCGCCGACCGTAATGTGATTGCCGGGCAGTTTATTGAGCGCGCGCAGCAGGGCCGGGTT
>JBBQDK010000114.1:0-9937 GCA_038319625.1 Gammaproteobacteria bacterium | reverse complement strand
AAATGGCTGGGGGACGAGGATTCGAACCTCGGTTGACGGAGTCAGAGTCCGTAGTCCTACCGCTAGACGATCCCCCATTAATTTAGAGCAAAGATATAAAGATGAAAGGGGAAAGATTCAATCCTATGGTGGTTCAACCTTGTGTTTCGGGAGCCCTGATAACGCACGAATAAGGCCCTGCAGCATCATGGCTAGCTCCCTGGCCTCTCGAATAAACTTTGTTGCTTCATCCGAATCGAGCAACCCAACTTCTGAACCAATATACAACTGGGTACGCACTTCACCACAAGAACCTTTGGCAATTCTCAGAAAACGCCGGAATTCATTTCGCGAGCCCCGCTCATGTCCTTCCGCGATGTTCGAAGGCACTGATAGCGAAGCTCGTGTGAGTTGGTCCTTGAACCCACGATCACTGCAACTGCGCAGCACTCTATAGATATCCACACAAAGGCGGCAACTGCGCTTCCATACTTCCAGTCTTTCGAAGACATCCATGTCTTCTCCTTTTCTCGTTTACCTTTGCTCTTGTATCTGTATTACCGTTTTGAGAACTGCGGTGCGCGACGTGCCTTGTGCAGGCCGACCTTCTTACGCTCGACCATGCGCGAATCGCGGGTGACGAAACCGGCTTTGCGCAGTGTCGGGCGCAGGGTTTCGTCGTATTGCATCAGGGCGCGGGTAATGCCGTGGCGGATCGCGCCGGCCTGGCCGCTGTTGCCGCCACCAGCGACGGTGACTGTGATGTCAAACTGCTCGGTCATCTTCATCAGTTCGAGCGGTTGACGCACTACCATGCGCGAGGTCTCGCGGCCGAAATATACGTCGAGCGGCTTGTCATTGATGATGATGTTGCCCTTGCCGGGACGCAGGAAGACGCGCGCGCTGGAACATTTGCGGCGGCCGGTGCTGTAATACTGGGTTTGTGCCATGGATTATTACCGATTGAATAACGAGTGATTGAAGTGCTGTCTGCGCCGGTCCGGATCAGATATCCAGCACGGCCGGCTGCTGCGCGGTGTGGCGGTGCTCGGTGCCGGCGTATATCTTGAGCTTGCGGAACATCGCGCGGCCCAGCGGATTCTTCGGCATCATGCCCTTCACGGCGGATTCCAGGATACGTTCCGGCGCCTTGTCGCGCAGCTTGTCGAAGCTGATCGTCTTCAGATTGCCGATGTAGCCGGTGTGCTTCTGATATAGCTTGTTCTGTTCTTTGGTGCCGGTGACGTGCACCTTGCCGGCATTGATCACGACGATGTAATCGCCGGTATCGACATGCGGCGTGAATTCGGCTTTGTGCTTGCCGCGCAGACGACGTGCGATCTCGCTGGCGAGCCGGCCGAGGGTCTTGCCGGTGGCGTCGACCAGATACCAGTCACGCTTTACTGTCTCGGCATTTGCATTGAAGGTCTTCATTGTTACTGCTCCAAACGGCTACGGCTCATCGAAAGAGCGGGAATGTTACAAAAAACAGGTGCAAGTAGCAAGTTACAAGTTGCAAGAAAAGGCCGATGGGAGCCAGTCGAGGCGGGCTCGCAGCCCTACGCCACCAGCCACGAGTCGCTGGTTGTTTCTTACAGGCAAAAAAAAAGCGTAACAGGGGTTGTTACGCTTAAAATCCATCATAGGAGGATGGAGGAGTCAATGATTCGGTAACTGAACGTGTCAGTATGTAAGTATTTTCTTATATTCAAATCTCACTGTCAAGCCCATCATTAAAATAGCCGAAGGGCCTGCCTTAGAGGGTGGCGAGACTGGTACAACCTGATAGGAACAGCTTTATTATATTGATAACATTAAATATTATTTTTTATGTCAGTATACAGCCACACCGGCTGTGTGGCCTGCTCAGCTTTCGGCAACAAGATTACCAACTTCCAAGCCTTGAAACCCGAGCATTCCGATCAGATTCTCAAGCGCTCCACCACACGACCATGGCACAGATGCTCGTCGATAATCGCGTCGATGTCTTCCTGGTCGACATAGCTGTACCAGACCCCCTCCGGATACACGACCACGACCGGGCCTTCGCTGCATCTGTCCATGCAACCTGCGGTATTGATGCGGATACCGCCCTCGCCCGACAGCTTCAGCGACTTGATGCGCGCCTTGGCATAGTCACGCAAGGTCCGGGCACCGTGGTTCTGACAACAGGCGCTGCCATCCTCACGCTGGTTGGTGCAGAAAAATACATGGTGACGATAGTACATTCGGCTAAGATACAAGGGACAAGAGCCAAGATACAAGCAACAAATCACTCACCCTGCTTTATACTTGTAGCTTGTCTCTTGTAACTTACAAATCCATGCGTAACTACACTCCCTTCGACCACCTGCTGATGCATATCGACCAAGCGGTACGCACGGTATTCGGCGGTCCACCCACCGCGCGACGCGCCAATCCGGCGGCGGCGCATGGCGAAGCGGATCTCGATACCGCGCAACGTACGCTGGCAGCGCGCCTGATGCGTGTCGACCATGCCGGGGAAATCGCTGCGCAGGGCCTGTATCAGGGCCAGGCTCTCACCGCGCGTCTCGACGATGTCCGCGAGCGCATGGAACAGGCCGCCGAGGAGGAGAACGACCACCTCGCCTGGTGTGCCGGGCGTCTGCAGGAACTGGACAGTCACACCAGTCGGCTCGATCCGCTCTGGTACCTTGGCGCCGTGAGCATCGGCGCGCTCGCCGGCATCGCCGGGGACAAGTGGAGCCTGGGCTTTGTCGCCGAAACCGAGCGGCAGGTCGTGAAACACCTGGAAGATCACCTGCAACGCCTACCCGAACAGGATGCGCGCAGCCGCGCCATACTCGAACAGATGCGCGATGACGAAGAGGGGCATGCCACTGTAGCCATTGCGGCGGGCGGTGCACCCTTGCCGGGGCCGATCAAACGGGTGATGGGAATCGCGTCGAAGGTAATGACGGAGACGGCTTATTGGATATAAGACAGGAAAAAGATACAAGAGGAAAGGGTAAAGGAAATGAAACGGGGGCTTACCCCTTTCCGCTTTTATCTTTTCCCTTTTATCTGATTTACAACTTCAACCCTTTCTTCAGATTCCGTCCGTAGAAAATCTCCGCCATTTCGCGGCGCAGGCGCTGGCGGATCTTGCGCATCTCCACCGCTTCCAGGTCGTCCTTGCCGATCCCGAACAGATACGTCTCCAGTTCGAATTCCTTGAGCAGCATCTTGGTGTGAAAGATGTTTTCCTGATAGACGTTGACGTCGATCATCTGATAGCGCTCGCTGGTGTCGCGCGCGATGTAGTTCTGGATCGAGTTGATCTTGTGATCAATGAAGAACTTCTTGCCCTTGATGTCACGGGTAAATCCGCGTACCCGGTAGTCGATGGTGACGATATCGGATTCGAAACTGTGGATCAGGTAATTCAGAGCGCGTAGCGGTGAAATTCGCCCGCAGGTGGACACGTCGAGGTCGGCGCGAAAGGTACTGATGCCATTGTCGGGATGGCTTTCCGGGTAGGTATGCACCGTGATGTGGCTCTTGTCGAGATGCGCGACCACGGCATCCGGCAACGGGCCGGGCTCCTCATCATTCGATAGATGCCGCGAGGCGATTGGCTCCTCGGAGATCAGCATGGTGACGCTGGCGCCCTGGGGATCGTAATCCTGATGCGCGACATTGAGGATATTGGCACCGATGATGTCAGCCACATCCGTCAGGATCTGGGTCAGGCGTTCGGCATTGTAGGCTTCGTCGATGTACTCGATATAGTCACGACGCGCCGCGGGTGTCTTGGCGTAACAGATGTCGTAAATATTGAAACTCAGCGTCTTGGTGAGATTGTTGAAGCCATGCAGCTTCAGCTTCTTCATGATCTTGCCCATCTACACCTCCGCTCAACACTATAATTCAATCCGTCGGGCAACCCGACGCGCGCGATTATCCACCATTTTGTCCGGCAAGGGGATAGAAACTCGCGCTGGCATCTGTAATTAGCCATCCACCGCCGGCGTGAACACTTCGTCACGAACCTCTCGCCACAGTTCCTGACCGAAGACATGCTGCAATACCAGCGGCAGGCCGATCGAGCCCGGCGCCAGCAAGCGATCGTGAAAATCGCACAGACTGAAATCGTCCGCCGAGCGGTCCTGCTCGCGCTGCCGTATCGCCAGGATCAGAGCCCAGCCGACGGCATAGCCCATCGGCGTGCCCGGCGCGTGTGTATACCAGGCGAGTTCACCCAGCGCCTGGGACTCCGAAAACCCGAGCGCTACTTGCATCCGCTGTGCCGCCTGCCCGACACCCAGACCGCGGCATTGCAACTCGACATCGAGCATGACCCGCAAGGCCCGCCACAAACGATCGCGCAACAGTACGAAGCGCTGCTCCGGCCGATCCAGAAAACCCTGTTCGTGCATGAGCTGTTCGCAGTACAACGCCCAGCCCTCGTACAGCGTCGCGGACCGGTTCAACAGCCGCGGCAGGCTGCTCGCCTGCGGCTGTCGATTCGCGGTGACGAACTGCAGATGATGACCGGGCCAGGCCTCGTGCACGCAGGTATGCATCAGGCCCGGATTGTCGTGCTCGCCCAGTTCGGCGGCATCGCGCGGTGGTGTTACATAATAATAACCGCACTGCGCCGGATCGCCGGGGCTCGGCTCCATATACGCGGCGAACGGTATGCGGTGTCGCATGAAGGATGGCGTCTCCACCACCCGCAGTTCCTGTGGCGTGGGCACGGTGACCAGTTGGCGCTCCTCGACAAAGTGCTTCGCCGCCAGCATTTGCGCCCGGTAGGTCGGCAATAACTCGGCCAGGGACGGGTGATCGGTCTTGAGCTGCGCGGTCATTGCCGCGATGTCTTCATCACCGCGCAGTGTACGGGTCACCTGTTTGAGTTCGGTCAGTGTCGCATCGAACAGGCGCTGACCGAAGGCGTGCAACTGATCGGCACCCACGGCCAGAAAGTGCTGCATGCCCAGCAGCCGCTCGAAATGCATACGACCGCAGGCGAAATCACCTGCTGCGCGTGGACCGATTTCGGTCTCGAGATGGTGCGCGAACTCCTGCAATGCCCGCGCCGCTTCGTCCACGAGGGTGGTCAATCGTGCGGCATTGGGAAAGGCCTGTGCCACTTGCGGATGCTGGGACAAGCTGCGGATGAATTCGGCGCCGGCCCGAGCCTCGCTTAGCGCCGAGTCCAGCCACAAAGGCGGAATCAGTTCCGGCATCTCGCCGAGATACGCGCGCGCCCCGCGCAAGTGATCGGGGATCGCCGCAAGCCGGCCGGTGAGTGCCGCCGCGAGGTCCGTCACCGGCCGCACCGTCAATTGATAGATGGCATTTACCGGCAGAAAGCGCGCCGGATCACGATGCCGCCAGTCCCGCTCCAGCAGTTCGTGGTGCTCGATGACCGCGGCACCGCGCAGCACCTGATAATCCAGGCGCCGCTCGGCATCCAGTGCCTGCTCACCCAATTCGTCAAGCCCGCACAGCAACATCTCATGGAGACTGGCGAGCGCGCCCATGGCGGCATCGTCATACGGCGCGAGCCGGCCATCGTGCCCCGGAACACCGACGTCCACCGCAGCCTCGGGATGAAAATTGAACCAGGCATGGTAATAATCAGCAACCAGTTGATCGAATGTCTGGGCGATGTCGGACATGGTAGCGATTCGATGTTGGTGATACTGCGTTGGTCCGACGCCCGGCGTTCAGGCGTCGACGATCTCGAAGTCGTGACTGATCTGCGCCATCTTGCCGAGCATGATCGAGGCTGAACAGTATTTCTCGGCGGACAATGCCACGGCGCGCTTCACCTGCACCTCGGTCAGGCCCTTGCCACTGACGATGAAATGGGCATGAATGCTGGTGAATACCTTGGGCGGTGTCTCGGCACGCTCAGCGGACAACTCCACCACGCAGTCGCTGATCGGCTGACGGGCCTTCTTGAGGATATGCACCACATCGAAGGCGGTGCAGCCACCCATGCCGAGCAGCAGCATTTCCATGGGGCGCACACCGAGGTTGCGGCCGCCATCCTCCGGCGGGCCGTCCATGACCACCGCATGACCGCTGCCGGATTCGCCCATGAAGGTCACATCCTGTACCCATTTGATGCGTGCTTTCATACAATGAACCTCTATTTGCAGTTGAAATGAAGGTTAACACAGTTCAACATGGCACTGCAGGCACCCCATCGGACCACCTGCCGATACCGAATCCAAATCCTGATGGCCTTTAAGCAAGCTGCTCAGATCCGTCGCCGCATACCGATTCCTGCCGCGAGGACAACAAGGGGAAAAGCAACATGGCACTCGCTATACCGAAGGGTACCGGCAATCCATCCATAGACAAATTTTTGATGCACTGCCACCGGCGGCGCTACCCGACCAAAAGCGTCATTATTTACGCCGGCGACAAACCGGACGTGCTCTATTTCATCATCAGCGGCTCGGTGTCGGTCCTGATCGAAGAAGACGACGGCCGCGAAATTGTGCTGGCCTATCTCAACAAGGGCGACTTCTTCGGTGAGATGGGACTGTTCGAGGAACAGCAAGGCCGCAGCGCCTGGGTACGCACGCGCAGCACCTGCGAATTGGCCGAGATCAGTTACAGCCGTTTTCGCCAGGTCGCCAAGGAAGACCCGGATATCCTGTTCGCCATGGCCGGTCAGATGGCCACGCGCTTGCGCAATACCAGCCGCAAGGTCAGCAACCTCGCCTTCATGGATGTCACCGGTCGTGTCGCGCGTACCCTGCTCGAACTAACCAAGGAACCGGATGCGATGACCCACCCCGAGGGTATGCAGATCCGCATCACCCGCCAGGAGATCGGTCGCATCGTTGGTTGCTCACGCGAAATGGTGGGCCGGGTATTGAAGACGCTGGAAGAACAGCAACTGATCGGCGTCAAGGGCAAGACCATGGTGGTGTACGGGGCGAGGTAAGGGGAAGGTAAAAGGTAAAAGGTAAAAGATAAAAAAGATGAAAGATGAAAGATGAAAGATGAAAAGGGAACCCATTACGGCTTTCTTTTACCTTTTACCTTTCATCTTTTTTATCTTTTCCCTTTTACTTCTCAAACAACTCCGCCAGTTTCTCGCCCGGTGATGCCGCTTTCATAAAGGCCTCACCGACCAGAAAGGCATTGACGCTACGCGCGCGCAGCAACGTTACATCGGCCTGTGTGAGGATTCCACTTTCCGTCACCGCGATGTGATCAGCCCCAATGCCGGGCAACAGATCGAGTGTGGTGTTGAGGTCGGTATGAAAAGTGCGCAGGTTGCGGTTGTTGATGCCGATAAGCCGCACCGGCAAGGTCAGTGCCCGCTCCAGTTCTGCGGCATCATGCACCTCGACCAGCACATCCAAGCCCAACTGACGGGCAAGTTGCGCCAGTTCCATCATCCGGGCATCGTCCAAGGCCGCTACAATCAGCAGGATGCAATCGGCGCCCATGGCGCGTGCTTCGTAGACCTGATACGGATCGATCATGAAGTCCTTGCGCAGTACCGGCAGCGCGCAAGCGGCACGAGCTTGCTGCAGATACGCTACTGAACCCTGAAAGAAATCCCTATCGGTCAGCACCGACAAGCAGCACGCACCGTGCTGCGCATAATTGGCGGCGATTGCCGCCGGATCGAAATCCGCGCGCAACACGCCTTTGCTTGGTGATGCCTTCTTGATCTCCGCGATCACCGCCGCCATGCCGGCCGCAATGCGCTGTTCGATGGCAGCGACGAAACCGCGCGGCTCCGGCAGATCGGCACAGCGTTGCGTCAACACACGAATGTCCTCACGTGTGCTGCACTCGGCAATTTCCTCGGCCTTGCGGGCAAGGATTTTCTGCAGAATGTCAGGCGGGTGGTTCATGGCTCTGGTTAGCCCTCATGTGCCTTGCTCGACGCAAAAACCTCTCAGCGCAAAGACGCAAAGTTCGCAAAGAGAACTTGGATAAAAAACAAACATTCGTTGCCGTCTTTGCGTCCTTTGCGTCTTTGCGTTGAGTTGTCAGCCAATACTTAACCGCTGCGAAAACTCAACCAGCGCATCGAACTTGGCGTGCGCCGCGCCGCTGCCGATGATGTCCTGCGCGCGTCGCACACCTGCCACCAGTGTGCCGTCCAGACCGGCGGCATAAATCGCCGCGCCGGCATTCAATGCGACAATGTCCGCCGCCCCGCCCGGCTCGCCCGCGAACACCTTACGTATCATCGCCAGACTCGCAACGGCATCCGCCACTTTCAAACAAGCGATATCGCAACGCTGCATGCCGAACTGTTCCGGTTCGATGCGGTAGGTGAGCACGGTGTCATTGTGCAACTCGGCTACCTGGGTCGGCGCGCCGATGCTGATCTCATCGAGGCCGTCCTCGGCGTTCACCACCAGTACATGACGGCTGCCGAGGCGCTGCAATACCAGTGCGAGCGGTTCGACCCAGCCAGCGTCGAAGACCCCCAGTACCTGATTGGGCGCGGCTGCCGGGTTGGTGAGCGGGCCCAGCAGATTGAACATCGTACACACGCCCATCTCGCGGCGCGGACCGATGGCGTACTTCATCGCACTGTGATGTTTGGGCGCGAACAGAAATCCTACGCCAAGCTCCTCGATGCAGCGTGTCACCTGCGCCGGTGTCAAATCAAGATTCACACCCGCCGCTTCCAGCACATCGGCACTGCCGGACCTGCTCGACACTGAACGGTTGCCATGCTTGGCAACCCGCCCGCCCGCCGCCGCGACTACGATGGCGCTGGCGGTGGAAATATTGAAAGTGCTGGCGGAATCACCGCCCGTGCCGCAGGTATCGACCAGATACTCACCCCGCACCTGGACATGCATCGCAAGCTCGCGCATCACACCGGCCGCCGCCGCTATCTCTTCGATAGTTTCACCCTTCATGCGCAATCCGATCAGAAATCCGCCGATCTGCGCCGACGTCGCCTGCCCGGTCATGATCAGGTGCATCACCTCGCTCATCTGCTGCGCGGAAAGATCGCGACGCTCGGTGACTGTGCGCAGGGCTTGTTGCATATCCATAAATAAAAAACCTTTTTTCTGAACCGCCAAGGACGCCAAGAGCGCCAGGATATTTCCTCTTGAATTTCAAAACAGATTTTCTTGGCGTCCTTGGCGGTTCAAGTAATAATTCAGGGTTTCCTTAATTCATTCGCAAAAAATTCCGCAATAAGTCATGCCCGTGTTGCGTCAGTATCGACTCCGGATGAAACTGCACACCCTCCACTGCCAGCGTCTTGTGGCGCAGGCCCATGATCTCGTCGACACTGCCATCCGGGTATTCGGTCCAGGCCGTCATTTCCAGACACTCGGGCAGACTGGCTCGTGCCACCACCAGCGAATGATAGCGCGTCGCCTCGAACAGTTTGGGCAGACCTTTGAACGTGCCGCCATCCAGATGATGAATCCGCGAAGTCTTGCCATGCATGACTTCGCGTGCGCGCACCACCTCTCCGCCGAAGGCCTGACCGATACTTTGATGGCCGAGACAGACGCCCAGGATGGGCAGCTTGCCGGCGAAATGCTGAATCACCGGCACGGAAATACCGGCTTGATTCGGCGTGCACGGGCCCGGCGAAATCACGATGCGTTCCGGCGCAAGCCGCTCAATGTCATCCAGCGTAATCTTGTCGTTGCGGTATACATGCACATCCGCACCCAAC
Organism: Gammaproteobacteria bacterium; assembly: GCA_038319625.1. GTDB lineage: Bacteria > Pseudomonadota > Gammaproteobacteria > JBBQDK01 > JBBQDK01 > JBBQDK01. The sequence continues at coordinate 297 of JBBQDK010000114.1, read as the reverse complement.
TCGCCGAAATACTGGACAAGGTTATAGGTGAAGGAATCATAGTTATCGATCATCAGGAGCATATATGTTTACTACTCAACGCAAAGGCGCAAAGGGCGCAAAGGGCGCAAAGAAAATCATAGTTTATTGACAATGCGCCTTATACCGCACCTTAGCATTACGTGGCTGAAGTTTATCAGCAGTCCGAGTTCATCCCAGCAGGTCACAGATAGGACAGTCATTGAGCCTCATGAATCATTTGCAATCGCTCAACCACCTTCAGTTCCAGAACAACCTTGCCACTACGACGACATCCAT
>JBBQDK010000113.1:0-9970 GCA_038319625.1 Gammaproteobacteria bacterium | reverse complement strand
GCAGCGTGAAGTACGAGGAGGTCTACCTCAGGGCTTACGACAGCATTGGTGACGCCCGTGATTCGTTGGGCAGGTATTTTATGTTCTACAATGCCAAACGACGGCATCAGTCGCTTGACCGGCAGACACCGGACAGTGTGTATTATCAATGCGCCGCCAGGGTGGCGGCATAACCGAGGCAGCACTTATCGCGTTGTCCAATTTTTGGGGTCCACTACTATTCATGCCGCCGTGATGAGGCGAAGGTCGGCTCAAGCCAGCCTACAGTAATCCTAACCCGACGGGGTGACTGTCACCAGGATGGTCGATAGGATTTCAAGGCTGCAGAGCAGAATTCTACGCATCCACCGATGCTTCATGCTTTGCCAGCATCGACTCGGTCACGTCCTTGCCGACCCCGCGATATCCGGCAAAACGACCGGTAGAGTCGAACATCGGTTCTCCGCTTACCTGGAGATACTGTAGAGCCGCCGGGCATGGCCCGACTGTTAAATCCATAAGTGGTCGTCTGGCAACTATGTTCTCCTTGAGTTGCGCTCCGCTCGGCCTCATTCCACTGGCCCCGGTGCGTATCCAGTGTCGTCAGAATTCGACTGGCGTCTACAAACTGCCCATTGCAACGACAATGACTCCTTGAAGATGGATTTAACTCAATCTATAAAAATTACCCAACATCAATATGTCTTCTCTTATGTACGCTAGGACACAGACTGGTTCGAATTGAAGCGGATAATCGACGTCATAGTGGCTGAGTGCAGCACGAGTATGGCAACTCACTTCGAAAGGCCCGCTTGAGCAGGAGAACAGAACATGGCCGTTAACGGTAAGCCGCACGTGCTGGTGCTGGGCGGTAATTTCGCCGGACTGGGGAGTGCCCAAAAGATACGGGAATATGCCGGCGATACGGTGAATATCACTGTCATGGACCGCAAATCCTACCTCTTGTTCATTCCTAATATTCCGACGGAGCTATTCGAAAACCGCGATCCGGGGCTGACATTGCATATGGACATCGTAGAGCCTTTGGCGAACGACCGCATTGCCTTCATCCAAGGCGATGTGGTTGCTATCGATGTGGAAGCGAAGCGCGTGAATTTCGTGCCCAGCGAACGTCCGGGCGCCGCCACCGAATCGATACGCTACGATTATCTGGTGATCGCACTGGGCGCGCGACTCGCCTACGACAAAATTGATGGCTTCGCCGAGCACGGCCATGCCTTGTCCGACATTTATTACGGTAACAAACTGCGACATTATCTGCACGACGGCGACTACCACGGCGGCCCCATCGCCATCGGGTCGGCGCGCTTCCATCAGGGCAGCGCGGTCAAGGACCTGGTGCCAATGGCCGACGCGGCCTGCGAAGGACCACCGGTGGAAGCGATGTTGTCCATGGCGACGTGGTTAGGCCGGCATGACCTGGGCGGCGCGGACAAGGTCACTGTATTCACGCCCGGCAAGATGATTGCCGAAGATGCCGGCGTGAAGGTTGTCACCGAGTTGCTGGGGATCGCCACCAAAATGGGCTTCCATTATCTCAACGAAACTCAGGATATCTCTCGCATCACAAGCGAGGGCATCGAGTTCGCCAATGGCAAGTCGGTCGAGGCTGAACTCAAGATCGTACTTCCTGATTGGGTGCCGCATGGTTTTCTCCACGGCTTGCCGATTGCCGATGAGCGCGGGTTTGTCGTTACCGATCTCACCATGCGGCATCCGAAGTATCGCGAAATATTGGCAGCGGGCGACGCAGCGGCAGTCACAGTCCCAAAGCTCGGCGCCATCGGACACCAGGAGTGTGAAATCGTCGGCAAGCAGATTGCCAAGGACATGGGACGCATGAGCGCCGAACAAGCCGACGCGCCGCTCGCACCCGTTGTCTTATGCATCGGCGACATGGGTAACAACCAAGCCTTCTATATCCGCTCGAACTCTTATTTTGGCGGCGATACACAGGTGCTGAAAATCGGCCACGTTCCGTTTCTATTGAAGATGCAATACAAAAAGCTGTTCTTCACTACGCATGGCAAGGTTCCGCTGTGGGGATTGGACGTCGCAGAATCGCTAGCCGAAAAGCTCTTTTAATCTCTCTGGGTCGAATTCCCCGCCGCTTGCGGCGAATTGTTTGTTCAAACACAGAATTGATACCCCGCCCCTTGGGGCGGGGTCGTTCATTGCGACGCAGTTGTCTCGCGGAGTTCGTCAAATCAACAGATCTCGCCTCACGAGGCGATCGTGCGGCGCAGACAGGGTGACGGCATGACTATCGAACACCGTTGCCTCGTGCGGATACCGACCAGAAAGTGGGTGGAAATCCGTGCTTATGATTGCCTGTCGACATTTCGTGGCTACACGCGCGATGTCAGTCTGGAAGGCATGTCAGTCGTGACTAACGGTGGAGAGCTTCCTGCCAAGACATTTGTTCGTGTGACTTTTCTCTCCCGAAAGGCTGGACAAAACGGTTTCGAAATGAGCGCCTTTGTCATTCATGCCACCTCTCGTGGCGCGGGGCTGCTCTTCACGGGTCCCTATCCGGACGTGTTCTATGGATTACTGCAGACGCCCGCTATCTGTGCGGTATCAATCTGAAAGATGTGTGCGGCACTAACTGTATGGGTTTCAGAAATTATCCATTACCAACAGGAGAAAGAGACTGAAAATGTCGAGACAATGTGGCTATTCACCATTGACGATATCCATCACCATCGCCATCGCGTCCGTCATCAGCGGCGCAGTGCTGTCAGGTCGGTGACTGGGTCTTGTTGGAAGCATGCCGGCAGGCGGTTGCCTGAGAGGGTTGCGGAAGAACTTACTGCCTAAGCGAGTCATCAACCCGTATCGCGACTGATGATGATGCGTGGCGGACTTGATAATGCGCATATGTGCCAGTGCGCATCTTTGCCAACTTTATGTCGAGAAGTCTAGCCGAGGTGGTAGAGAGAATAGTACTGACCGGTACCATCCAACTCTGCGGCAGTATTATAGGACCGGCGCGTCACAATATGTTGCGGACCAGAGAATTCAGGCTTTTCCCCGCTTCTCCATCCCCCAGTCCTGTCAGCCCGTGAACAAGACATATTTGACGTATCCATCTGATTCATCGGTACCCAAGGGCAGTGGAAAGCACCGCCGAACTTCTGTGTGTTCGGAAACCGCGGACGCATACTCATGTAGCGGGCGTTCAGACATAAATTCATTCAAACGATTTAAGAATCGTCGGCTTTCATACGTCTTTGCCAAGCCCACTACCGGGATCTGGTCACGGGTTAGACCCGCCCTCTTTCAATGCTGCTATTCAGGCTGCAGCCTTATTCGGGGCGGCTTCCAGGCCGGTCATTTCCTTGGTTGCAAGCGTAAGCGCCACAATCGTCGCGAAAGGATTCAGGCTCTCGACCATCGAACTCGGCAATAGGATCGTTGCCCCCGTTCCTTGGTGGTCTCATATAGGATGGATGGGGTGCCTGGCGATGCTCGCGAGAGTTTGCATGGCGATCTCCTTGTTGTCGGCTTTAAAATTTCGTCACCTGATGTAGCCAGTACGCCAGCAACCACGTTATTTTGAGTCGTACTTCCGGGATGTGATGGTGACTGGATCGCTGACGGCGGAAGCCTCGTCCAGCGCTTCGTCGAACAGAGCCTCGGTGTGTTCGCGTGCGATACGACGACCCAGCTCGCGAGCAAGCTGCCCGGATACAGCTGCGACCCCGAGGGCAGCGAGTCGCGCATCCCTCGAATGTGCTCGCCGCCAGCATTGAGCAGGTCTCGCAACCGTGCTTCCGATCACTGCAGATTGGGCACTTTTTCGGTTTACTTACGTCTGTTCGCTATCGCACAGATAAAAACACGTTCTGGTACTACGGTTGACAGGCGTGGACACGGGGCCTTTTGTCATGATCACTCGCTCGTCCGAACAGGTGACGCGCTTTGTCATCGCCCGTCGTGGCGACTGTGCCGTCGTGCGCAGATTTATCAATGATGAGGAGGTCGTTATGCCGGTTAAGAAAGCACCCAAGAAGGCCCAGTCGTTCAAAACGATGCCCGCTGGCACCGCCGTATCCTGGCACTATCGCAGTGCCATCGGCCACGGCACCGTTACCGGTGTCCACAAGCACGGCACCACGGCCGCCAACACGATGTACTCTATCAAGCAACATGATCATCATCCCGGCGAACCGGCCGTTGTTTATCATTCCGGCAAAGCACTGACCCGTACCGCTAAATAGAAAACGGCACAAGCAGAAATGCTTGGGCACCGGCTCATTGTCCTCCTGCGCATGCGACGCGTCTCGTTGGCGCAAACATCGTTGAGTGCGAGAGTAATAAATCTCGCTGGAGATGCCGCGGCTCGGCGTGAACCAGGCACGACTGTTGTCGCTGAGGGCCGTGCCGACACCGGTTTTAGCGCTGGAAGTCCAGCGCGCCGGTATTCCGGGGCCGCCGGGTGCAGAACGATTTGAGGTACTCATGTTATCTGTTTCCTTTTGCCGCCACTGGCCAATTCCGGACTTGTTGCCAAGTCTGCTCTACTGAGGGTGGCAGCTTGTCCATGTGCCTCAGGAAGAGTGCGAGCATCCAGATCTTCTGATCACTGGGTGTGTATCCGAACGAAGGCATACCCGTCAGACGAATCCCGTGCTTTATCTTCCAGAACGAATCGCCTTCCGGGTCGTCCTCAACCCCATCAGTCGCCAATTGCGGGAGCGGCGGATACTCGCCTTTCGCTATCGGTTATGGCGACACATCCCCTTTCGCGGAGCCATGGCAAAGCGCGCAGTTCCGCGCGAAAATATGCACGCCATCGAGAAGATACGGTAAGTACCGGGCTGTTCCACGTTGGCGCTGGGATGAATAGTGAAACCACGAACGTGCGTTTCATAAATGACGGTCTCTGACCAGGAATGCCGGAGCGGTCGGTCGTCATGCCAGTGGAAGTGCTCGAGAGTAAATACGCACTTCGGCATGGCCCCCGGCATCATCCGCTTGCGAAATAACCAGATCTTTCTCCGGTGCGGACGGGTCGTTCCGCAGGCCGGACCGAAATCCCAATCAAGCAGCCCTGAGATCGCCCTCGCGAACGGATCCAGCAGCAGTTTGTTAAAATTGAAGCGATGGCCTTCCATGGGTTGGTACGGACCGTCCACTCGGTAGCCGTAAAGTTGGCCGGAACGAATTCCCTCGACCCAGACGCTTGGCCACGCGATCGATCAAGGCCGTGCTGACCACGGTTTTGCCCACACCGGCCGTCCTGCTCCATTGCGTCCGTTGGCCGAACAGGTAGTCGATCATTACCGAAAGGTAATGATTGGGGACCATCAAACCCCCACTGCGGGTAACGATGCCATGGCGGTCGTGGTCGGTGTCACAGGTGAAGGCGACGTCGTACTGGTACTTAAGCCCGATCAGCCGACTCTGGCAAAGGACGTCAGGGCATGAACCTGACGGCGAGTCGCACTCAGGATATCTTCGCTACCAATTCCACGCACCAACAACGCATCGGTGATGAGCGAGCGATGACACCGCCATGGCACTGCTTCGGTGCACATCACCACTATCCGATCCTGGTTCGCCAATTGAATTAACTGGTCGATGGCCCGCTGAAATTCCGGAGTTTGCATATAATCAGTGTAGCCGCGAAAAGAGGCGTTTCGCCAGCCGATGTTTAGGGAATCGCGTGTTGTGTGACGCAGGCCGCCAAGTTCCGCAATGTGGACGTAACCGATCCCTGCCGGCTTCAGTAAACGGGCAAGGTTTCGCGATTGAACTGAGGGTTGTGCCTCGAACGCGGCACCGTGCGCACATCCACCACGCATGTGACGGCGTGTGCCTGAAGCAAAGAGATGAATTCCTCGATCGTGCGCGTGGAATGGCCAATCGCCAATACAGTGGGAGATTCCGGCGGTAACGCCAGTGCTGCTGGTCTTATCGATTTCATAAAGTTTTTTTTCGCGGTGGGTAAACGACGATCCAAACGAGGCCGGGGCATTCGGTTTCATTCCATTGTCTTTCCGCTAATCCGCGGCGCGCACTCCAAGATAGGCTTTGACAGTCGCGATCACCAGCGGCACCGCGCCGAAGATGATGAACACAAGATCGCCGGGCATGCGTAGCCATTCAATCAGGCGCGCACGTTCGCTGCCGAGGTAATCGAGGCTGCGTGCGTGCCAGTAGCCGTGCTGCACTACGTCCCAGAGCTGCAGCACGCCGCTCGGTAACAGGCTCATCACGATCATCATCGCAAGGCCGATATTGGTGCCCCAGAACGCGACCCGGACGTATTTCTCGATGCCGGACCAGCGCTCGTCGCTGCTGGTCTGGCGCAACACGAACACCATCAACGCGATCGCCAGCATGCCGAACACGCCCATCAGGGCGGAGTGGGCGTGAGTGGGCGTCATCTGCGTACCGACCTCGTAGTAGCTGACGATGGGTAGGTTGAGGAAGAAGCCGAACATGCCGGCGCCGACGAAGTTCCAGAAGCCGACCGACATCAGGAAGTAGAATGTCCACTTGTGTGGGACTGCGACCGAGTTGCCGCCGCGCTCACCGTCGCCGCGCGTGGTGCGCACGAAATCCCAGGCGTCCAGGGTCAACAAGGTCAACGGCACCACTTCAAGTACCGAGAACATCGCCGACAGCGCCATGTTGAAGCTGCTCTGACCGGTAAAATACCAGTGGTGGCCGGTACCGATCAGGCCGCCGAGGAAAAACAGAACCCCATCGAGATAGACCACACGCAGCGCGACGTTGCGGCTGGTCAGGCCAAGTTGATAGAACGTCAGCGCCACCACCGTCGTGGCGAAGAACTCGAAGAAGCCCTCGACCCACAGGTGGATGATCCAGAAGCGCCAGGTGTCGACCACGGTAAAGTTGGTCTGCGCGTCGAAGAACAGCGCCGGGACGTAGAACACCGGGATCGCCAAGGCCGCGAGCAAGAATAATTTCGCAAGCGGGCGCGCCGCGGGATCGACCACCGCGCGTGGCCGCGCCAGCGTCCACAGGATAGCGAACCAGGCGAGCAGGCCGGCTACCAGCAGGTACTGCCAGATCCGGCCGAGCTCCAGATATTCCCAGCCCTGGTTGCCGAGCCAGAACCACCAGGAGCCAAGCAATTGCGAGATGCCAAGCCACTCGCCAAGCAGACTGCCGCCGATCACCACCACGAACGCGACAAACAGCACGTGCACCCAGCCGGCGAACCAACGTGGTTCGTCACTGCGCAGCGAGCGGCCCAGGAACAGCGCGGCGGCGACATAGCTGGTGGCGATCCAGAAGATTGCCGTCTGCAGATGCCAGGTGCGCATCAGGTTGCCAGGAAAGATCTCTTCCAACTGGAAACCGTAAAAGCTGCCTGGGTCAGCGCGGTAATGCGCGGTGGCAGCGCCGACCAGCGTCTGCGCGAGGAACAGCAGCGTGACCACGACAAAGAATTTCACCAGCGCGCGCTGCCCGGGACTGGAGGCACCGGGGAGCAGGTGTGGTTGAAGCTGCCGGCCCCGACTGACCCAGCCGAGGTATTCGAACTTCCCGAACGCAAGCAGCACCGTCGCGATGCCGGCCAGCAATACGAGCAGGCTAAGCGCGCTCCACAGCAGCGCGTCGGGCGTGGGCAGATTGCCGACGCTCGGGTCGTACGGAAAATTGTTGGTATACGAATAATTCTCGCCGGGACGGGTGGCCACCGACGCCCAGGCTGCCCATGTCACGAATGTGGTGAACTGGCGTAGCTCAGCCGGGTCGGTGATGAGGTCACGCTTCAGACCGCCATTGCGTGACGGGTCGCGGAAGTACTCGGTCCAGTAGTCGATCTGCTGGCGATAGCTTGCCGCCTGCGGGGCAGTCAAATGCAGCGTTGCAGTGGCCGCATCGTAGCGATTGATCTTGAGCGCCACCGCCGTTTCGGCACTGACTGCTGCCTGTTGTGAAAGAGTCAACGCAGCTAAAGGCTGCTGGTATTGTTGTTGGGCGATGGCATCGGCGGTGCCCTCGCCCATGCGATGCAGCGCTTCGGCCGCGTAATCCGGACCAAGATAGGCACCATGGCCCCAGATGCTGCCATTGTCCATCAGGCCGTACCTGAGAAATACCGTCTGACCGTCGCGGATGTCGTCTCCGTTGAAAAGCGCGGCACCTTGCGCGTCCACCACCTGAGCCGGTATTGGCGGCGCATTGTGGTAGGCAAGCATCGTGATCGTAATGAGCACTGCAAAACCAAGCGCCATCACGATCAGTAGCGTGCGCAACCACCATCGCGAAATCGGACCGTCATCTTCAGCCGACGTTTGATCAGCGGCAGTCATAATTTATCTCTTTGGTTACCGCATCGCATTAAACTGACTCTCGCTCGTCGTCATCCGCAAGCCTTGCCATGCAAACTCATGAACTTTCTCCGTGTTTGATGTTGTTGCTGGTTGAAACTGATTTGAAACCGGCGCGCGCGTTTCGCGTGACCACGAAGGACAGTACCGAAATCGCTGGCAATAAAAGCGGTGGCGACTTCAAGCGATAGGAGCCGGTGAGTCGACTGCCCTGTTTGATCACGTAGTTCTATGCTGGCATTGATTACCCGCCGCCTCGTATTCGCTATCGTTAGGTCGCTCATGTGCGAATGCTCATGCCTGCCTAGCCTGCGTCAGCGTATGACTTTGCAACGCGATGCTGTCCATCGAATCGCGCCATGATTTGACGAATGAGGCAGTGCCTTCGCGTCTTGCATTGCTTCACCTTCTTTGGTTGGTAGCGCCTCTGAAACGCAGGGACAGCGTGTGCGATTATTTTTTGCCACACACGACAAAGCACCAAGTCGGGATTCCGTCACAACAGAATGTGTTGCGCTCGACGCGCTCGGCGGGAGCTTTCCGTCGTTGCGCTTCAGGCCTGCTTCTTGGACCAGAGCATGCACCACCCCTTGGCGCTGACCTGGCCCTCGACGACTGCGCAGGTACTGGTCGCGGCAATGAATTGCATACAGTTGGCACAGCTCTGATCGCCCTTCGGCTGTTCCTGGTACTTTGCTTGCGTCTTGCCAAGCTTTCCGGCCGCAGTGGTGGTGGACCGTGCCGTGCCGTTCCCGTTTTCACCTGCCCAAACACTGGGTAGACACAGTGCACAGCTTGCGGCGAGCACGCCGCGCAACACGGTTCTACGCTCTGGATTATGTATTGACATGATCATTCCTCGCTTGCAATTTTAGCTACCGTTATCAAGTGGATCTAATGGTGTGGTTCTTAGGCTGCAGGTTTCACATCATCCGGCCAATAGCCGGCACGTCCATAGTGTTTGAAGATCTCAATTTCCTGCTTACGATCCAGTGCGACCTCTGAATCATACGGCGGCGCGTCTTGAACCGCTTGCCGTGTCAGGTTGATGGAGACTGTCGTATCGTGCCAATTCACGTCCTGGATCCATTGCGGCGCGATGAGGACCTTGTGACCGAGCCACCAGTTGCCGGTGTCCACAATGAGGTAGCGTATCGCCCAGGTTTCATCATCGAGGAGCAATCCCAGTACGTGACCGATATCACCATCGCTCGCCATAATGTGATAGTTGACTATCGCTTCACAGCTGCGCAGGTGGGGATTTTCCTGAGTGTGTCGCGTTGCTTCAGCTTTCGCATAGGCCTGCTCCGCATCCGGCTTTGCAGGTGGCGTGTCTGGGTAATCCGGCATCATCATATTCGGGTAAACCCCTGCCCCCCAGAGCCCGGTTCCACCCCAATAAAACGGATAGCCGTAATACCCGAAAAACTGAATTTCATGCTGGCGTGAGACCGGCTTGTCGGTATCGATATCCGGGCTGTTCTTCACTTGCTCTTTTGTGATCGTAACGGGCTGAACCTTTTCCGTCCAATCCGGATGGCCGATCGCGATAGGCGAAACCAGTACTTTCCGGCTTGACAGCCAGCTTCCGGTATCGACAACGAGATAGCGGATGACCCACATTGCGTCATCGAAATAGCAATCCTTTACTTGAC
>JBBQDK010000112.1:0-10001 GCA_038319625.1 Gammaproteobacteria bacterium | reverse complement strand
AGATCAGCATCAGGACGAATGAGAGGGCGACGAAGAGAAATAATCGTTGATTATCCATGCGGGGCTTTTTTGGTGAGGTCGGGGAGCGGATCGAAACCGCCTGAGTGCCAGGGGTGGCAGCGTAGCAGGCGACGCAGCGCCAACCAGCCGCCGCGCGCGGCGCCGTAAGTGGTGATAGCGCTGTGCGCGTAGCAGGAACAGCTCGGGTAAAAACGACAGTGATTGCCAAGCCAGGGACTGATCAGCAACCGGTAGCCTTGGATCAGCAGTATCAGGATTCTTTGCATCGCTCGATAATCTTTGACCAGAGTTTCGCCAGTGCGGCCTGCAATTCGGCGCGGCTCAATTTGGTTACACCGGGACGGGTCAGAACCACGACATCCACACCACAGAGTTTATGTTGCAAGAGACGGAAGCTTTCCCGGGTCGCACGCTTGATAAGGTTGCGGGCGACGGCGCTGTCTGCATGTTTCTTGGAGATTGCCAGACCGAGGCGGGGGTATTCGAGTTGATTGCGTCGGGTCAACATGGTCAGGCAGCCGACCGTCACCCGGGTTGCCTCCGCAAAAACGCTCTTATATTCCTCCGGCTTGGTCAGCCGTGCGCGCCGGGGAAAGCGCGCCGTGATCACAGCGCTGCAGTCCGACGATCAAGGGCAAAGACGCGCACGCCCTTTGGCGCGCCGTGCTTTGATAACCGCGCGACCGTTCTTGGTGGCCATGCGAGCACGAAAACCGTGCGTACGGGCGCGGTGCAAGTTGCTGGGCTGAAAGGTTCTTTTCATGACGGCTATCCAATATATATAGAGTGTCAGGAATCCACTTCCCAAACAGGGGGCTGTCCATTGCGGAAAAGACGCGTAGCCTACTTGGAATGGCATTGTATTGTCAATAAAATCGGCCGCTAAAGGGGGGGTCTGTCAAGGCTCTGGCTTTATCTGTTGTTTGCCAGTGGTTTGGCCGGCGGCAGGCCCAGCCGCGTCACAGACCCGCCCGCGCGCCATGATGGTGTAGAGATGACTGCCAATATTCATTTGCTGCCTTCGGATCACAAATTTCCGGCCGAACCCCAGGAGACGCTGCTGGAGGCCGCTCTGCGTGCCGGTCTGGCGCCAAATTACAGTTGCAGCAACGGGTCCTGCGGACAATGCCGCGCTCGACTGGTGTCCGGTAGCATCGGCGCTACCCGGTTCCACGATTATGTCATCAGTGAGCATGACAAAGCCCAGGGGATTATCCTGATGTGCAGCGTCTGTGCCGTCGGGGATCTGGTCATCGAGGCCAGCGAGGCCGAAAACTCAGAAGACATCCCGCTTCAGCAGGTTACTACGCGAGTCAACAAGATCGAACGCCTGAGTGAGGATCTGCTGGTACTGCACCTGCGTACCCCGCGCAATCAGACGCTACGCTTTCTGGCCGGCCAGCATGTCAGCATGGAGCTTCCCGGGCTGGCGCCGCGCAACAAATCCATCGCCAGCTGCCCCTGCAACGCCATGCATTTGCAGTTCCATATCCGGCGTGTGCCCGGTGATCCATTCGCTGATTACATCTTCGACCAGCTGCATCTCAACCAGCCGGTTGCACTGTCCGGGCCCTACGGTAGCTTTACCCTTGATGAACAGGCCGGGCGACCGCTGATCCTGCTTGCCTATGAGACCGGGTTCGCCCCGATCAAGAGTCTGATCGAGCATGCCATTGCCCTGGAATTTCCACAGCCCATGCACCTGTACTGGGTGGTGCGGCAGGCCGGTGAGCATTATCTGGAAAACTACTGCCGGTCCTGGACTGACGCCCTCGACACTTTTACCTATACACCCGTAACCGGCGCCGGGACTGGCGCATCCTCCAGCACCAACACCGAGTACGACTTTCTGCTCGGCGGGCAGCGCATCGTGCAGGATTGTCCGGATCTTGTCGGTTACGATGTGTATGTCAACGGGCCGGAGGCGCTGATGGGGCAGACTCGCGATCTGCTGCTGGCGCACGGCTTGCCGGAGGAACGCCTGTTCATCGATTACCTGCAGCGATTCTGAGCCTGCGGGACCGGGACCAAGGTCTGATTGACAGCACCGAGGCGCCGCGGGTACTGTGACCCCGAGTCTCCGCGATTTACGGCTGTAATGGTGGTCAGCCTGAATCAAATAATAACGCCATCAACTTCTTACATATGCCATGACTTTTCGACGCACGCTCTTGCTGCTGTTGCTGCTGTCCGCCAGCCCGCTAGCCATTGCAGTGCCACCCGGTGTTGCAACGCACATCATCGTTTTTAAAAGTGGTGTTGATCCCGACGTCGATACACCGAAGCTCGCCAGGAGCTTTGGTCTTGGCATCAGACATGTCTTCAAACATGCCCTGCACGGCGCGGCCGTCGTGGTACCGCCCGGCCGCCTGATCGCCTTGCGGCACGACCCACGCATCGCCTACATCGAAGAGAATCAGGTTTTCAAGGTCAATGCGCAGACCTTGCCCACGGGCGTCGACCGCATCGACGCGGACCTCGATCCGCTGGCCAAGATCGACGGTGTCGATGTGCGCGTCAATGCCGATATCGCCATCATCGATTCCGGTATTGAGTTGACGCACCCGGATCTCAATGTGTACCGCTATACCAATTGCGTAGGTAACAACCAGTACCAGCAAGTCTGCACGGATAACGATCCCGCCAGCACCGACCTTTTCGGGCATGGCACGCACGTCGCGGGGACTGCAGCCGCCATCGACAACGGCAGCGGCGTCGTGGGTGTGGCGCCGGGTGCGCGGCTCTGGGATGTGAAGGTAATGGACAATACCGGCAGCGGTTACACCAGCTGGATAATCGCCGGTATCGATTACGTCACCGCGCACGCCAACGAGATCGACGTCGCCAACATGAGTCTCGGCTGTCCCTGCATCAGCAACGCCATGAACACTGCGATCAACAACTCGATAGCGGCCGGCGTTGTGTACACCATCGCCGCCGGCAACGAGAGCGTGAATGTCTCCACTGAGACGCCATCCAACAACCCCAACGCGATCATCGTCTCGGCGCTGGCGGATTTCGACGGCAAGCCTGGGGGGCTGCTGAACAAGAGTTTCACCTACGGCAGCGGCTGCACCGAAAGCCGTGACGACAGCTTCGCCTGCTTCAGTAATTTCGGCAGCGGCGTGACGATCATGGCGCCGGGCACGGACATCCTCTCCACCTATCTGAACGGTGGTACGGCCAGACTGCACGGCACCAGCATGGCCAGCCCGCATGTCGCCGGCGCCGCCGCGTTGTATCGCGTCAAGCATCCGGGCAGCACGCCGGCGCAAGTCAAGGCCGGGCTGTTGGCCGAGGCCGATCCCGCGCCCTGTTCCAATGGAGTGAATGGGAAATGCAGCGATGACCCGGACGGGATTCAGGAACCGCTGGTAAAACTGCACTGCCACGATACCGATGCCGACGGGGTGTGCGACAGTGTCGATAACTGTCCGTTGGTCGCCAATACCGATCAGCTCGACACGGATGGTGACGGCATGGGTAATGCCTGCGATCCTGATGATGACAATGATGGTCTGTCTGACACCTTCGAGTTATCGATCGGCACCGACCCGCTCAAGGCGGACACCGACGGTGACGGCATCAGCGACTACAACGAAGTGAATTTTGACGGCAATGCCAGTGCCTATACACCCGGTGCCGACCTGAATCCACTGTCGACCGACACCGACGGTGACGGTATTGGCGATGGCGCCGATCCGTTGCCACTGCTCTATAACTATAACGACGGCGACGTGGGACCGCTGGGTGCGCCGAATGGCGTGGTCGATGCCGGCGATCTGGTGGTCCTGCAGCGGATCGTGGTGGGTTCGTTGACACCCACCTCTCTGGAGTTGCAGCACGGTGATCTGTACCCGCCAGGCGCGCCGGACGGCGTCATCGATATTCGGGATTTGTTGCTCTTGCAGAAGCTGGTGTTGGCGCCTTAAGCGCGCCGTCTGCTGGGTAACACATCACAAAGCACTGGTTCAGTCTGTCTTTCCCGCGAAAGCGGGAAGCCAGCTGTCAGATATCTGCAAGTTCCTAGGGGTGTGCTCCGTAATCCTTGGAACTTAATTCAAGCGCCGAGAATCGCCATGCGCCTGATCATGAAGCATCCCGGTGGCAGTTTCTCCCTCACCCCTTCGGGAGAAGGACCGTTCTTCCAAACATCGGTGTTTAGCGAGCATGCGGCATAAGTGCCAAACAGAATGAAGCACACCACCAGATCCCCGTTCGTACGTGGACCGCTCGTACAGATGTTCCTTGACGTAATTCACCGCACCGGCTCACCCGCCGGTTACCGACATAAAGCGTATCACCTGCTCCGGTTTTTCCTTGAACTCATGGCGCTCCGGTTTGATCTTTATCGCCTGTGCGATAGCCAGTTGTAATTCCGTATCGCTGATGCCGGCACGCAACATCGGTCGCAACTCTACTTTGTCATCCTGACCAAGGCACAGATACAGCGTACCTTCCGCCGACAAGCGCACTCGATTACAAGTGGCACAGAAGTGCTGCGAAATCGGCGTGATGAAACCGATGCGCAACTCACTGCCGGCGACCCGCACGTAACGTGCCGGTCCGCCGCCAGGCATGACACCCGGTAGCAGTTCGAAACGCTTTCCCAACTGCTGCTTCACGTCCTGCAAGTCGATATAGTTATCGGTGGCATCACGACCCGTACTGCCCATGGGCATGGTTTCGATAAAGCGCAATGTGAAATCGTGCTCGATGCAGAACGCGACCATGTCCTCGAACTCATCATCGTTGACGCCGCGCAGTGCCACCATATTGATCTTGATCGGCGCAAAGCCAGCCGCCTTGGCGGCCATCAGTCCGGCCAGCACTTTATCGAGCCGACCACCGGTGATGCTCTTGAAGCGGTCGGGGCGCAGGCTGTCGAGACTGACGTTGATGCGTGTCACGCCGGCGGCCTTCAGCGCCACAGCATGCTTGTCGAGACGCGTGGCGTTGGTGCTGAGCGAAAGGTCATCGATGCCGGGCACCACTGCCAAGCGTGCCGCGAGTTCGGGCAACCGATGGCGTGTCAACGGTTCACCGCCGGTGAGACGCACACGACGTACACCCACTGCGGCAAAAGCGCCGATTACTCGCTCGATTTCATCAAAGCTGAGCCAGTTGTCCGGTTCTTGAAAATCGCGGAAGCCTTTCGGCAGGCAATAAAAGCAGCGCAGGTCGCAACGGTCGGTGACCGACAGGCGCACGTATTCGATGCGGCGGCCGTAGGGATCGATCAGTTGCTTGTCCATAGTCATACATTAACGAGCCGTCACAGTGGTTACAAGGGTCTGCATGGCGCCGTGTTAAGGAGGCCATTGTCTTCCAGTGGTTATTGAGGGTGGCTATGGACTGATCACAGTCGGTCGATTAAACGCCAGGGATCTGATCGGAGGCTGAAATCGACGCCGGAACAACCGGGGGACTGTGCAGAACATGCTGTTTGGGTCGTAACGCATTCGATCACGGATCTGGTGATACTATAATCAGACAGACCTTGGCTGTGTATGACGCGAAACCAGGCACTGGACACTCGGCAGACGTCACATCCACATCCGCAGGGTTAATCATGACACTAACAGCTGACACACTCCCGACAGACCAGCCGGCAACGCGCGTGATGGCGACACCTCAGGACGCCAATGCCGGTGGCGATATTTTCGGTGGCTGGATCATGTCACAGGTCGATATCGCCGGCAGCATTGCCGCTTTCCGGCGTGCACAAGGCCGCATCGTCACGGTGGCGGTAAATGCCTTTCAGTTTCGCAAGCCGGTGCTGGTCGGCGACCTGGTGAGTTTCTATGCCACGGTAACACGTGTCGGGCGCAGTTCGATCACCGTCGAAGTCAAGGTCTATGCCGAACGCATGCGCCACGGTGTGGCCGCCTGCATCCATGTCACCGCGGCCACACTCACCTATGTCGCCATCGACGAGAACCGCAAGCCGCGCACCGTGCCACCGGAGAATGACACTACGGTGACCTGTTGAGGCAGGCTCAGACCTGCGGTCGGCAGATCGTCTTACAGCAAGGCACGTATCAGGAAATGGTCTGGTAATACAGATTCTGCGGATGATTGGCCTGGGCGAAAAAGAACCAGCGCTCCAAGAGCAGTCCCAGATACTGAGTGAGGAATGCCGCCACGAACAGCGATGGTTCGTGGTTCGACACTCCCGCCCATAACAGTGCCACCGGCACGGCGAACACCAGTAGCAGAAACAGCCATTTTATGGAGCGGAAGGCAGCAGCACTGGCGTGATGGAAGAAATCGCGGGTATTGAACGAACCGCCCATTTGACCTTGAGCTTTCTGCACGATGCGCACATGACGCACGCCGATGGCGGTCTGCAGTGTAGATTTGTACTTGATGCGTGCATTGCGTAGCAGCGCCGAGATGCGCATGACGAAGGCGGCAAGCGTAATGATAATGGCCCAGGCCGAATAGAAGTCGATCAATGCCGGCGCGGCGTAGGCGCTGAAGGCGGCGGCCAGTGTGAAGCCGGAAGCGGTGCCGAGTAACAGGTAGTTGATCACCGTCAGCGGACTGGCCCACTCCTGCAGGAACTTGATGCACGCATAGATCATGCCGGTACAGAGAAACAGCAGGAAGGTCAGCAGCGTCGTGCCAAGCCCGATTAGCAAAGCAAGGTCATCGTGTATGCCGCTCTGTATACCGATAAGGCTCAAGTCCCAGCCCAGGTGCCAGACCAGGCCATAGACCAGAACGCCTATGATGACCGCAGGCAAAACGATGACCTCGCGCGACAGCCACGAGGTTCGCCAGCGCGCCGCGCTGCGCCAGGCCCTCTCGGGATGACCGAGGTGGAAGAACGAGGCGATCAGGCCGAGAACCAGCAGGAGCAGCGCGACCAAACTGCCATGCCAATAAAAATCTACGGCTTGTGGCGGCAACAGGCCCACCGCGGCATAACTTTGCGCCGTATACAGCGCCAGAAACAGACCCTGACCGGCGCCGATCAGGGTGGTGAGAAAGATGACGGAGAATGCGGGGTTCATAATAAATCTCTTAAATTAGTAGCGAGTGACGAGTCTGGGAATTATCAAGGTTGCAGTCCTTCCATACCCCTCACCACTCGCTACTCGCTACTTGTTTTACCAACTTGTCACATCATCCAATGACGGCTCGGACTTGTCCGGCATGGGCAGTTGACGCTCTTTCTTGAGCGGGTTGTCGGCGCGTACCAGTTCGTCATCGTGGATCGTCATGTGAGTCTTGCGGCGCGGCAGGTAGTAATTGGCCGGCTTGGTGCCCCATTCGGGCATCAGCGCATAACCGCCTTCTTCGCGGATTGCGATGGAGACTTGCGAGTTGGGGTCGTGCACATCGCCGAACAGACGCGCGCTGGTCGGGCAGGCCATGACACAGGCGGGCTTGCGCTCGGCCTCGGGCAATGCCTGATCGTAGATGCGATCCACGCACAGCGTACACTTCTTCATCACCTTCTGATGCTCATCGAACTCGCGTGCGCCGTACGGACAGGCCCATGAGCAATACTTGCAGCCTATGCACTTGTCGTAATCGACCAGCACGATACCGTCCTCGGGACGCTTGTAACTGGCGCCGGTCGGGCAGACGGGCACGCACGGCGGTTCTTCGCAGTGCAGGCAACTCTTGGGAAAATGCACGGTTTCGGTGTTCGGGTATTCGCCGACCTCGAAGGTCTGCACCCGATTGAAAAACGTGCCGTTAGGATCTTTACCGTACGGCTGATCGTCGGACATGGGGCCCGCGATACCGGAGGTGTTCCACTCCTTGCATGACGTAACGCAGGCATGACAGCCGACGCAGACATTGAGATCGATGATGAGTGCTAGTTGTGTCATTTGCCAAACCCGGAAATTTGAACCACCAAGGACGCCAAGTGCGCCAAGAAAAACATATTCAATTTAAAAGCCAAAATCAGGCGTCATTCCAAACTATCAAACCCGCAAGAAATATTCTCATGCTGAAAATTCCTTGACGCACTTGGCGTCCTTGACGGTTCAAACAGAGTTAGGCCTTTTTCCCCGCAAAGTATGAAAGCCAGGATTTGCGTTGCCCTTTGCCCGGTACCGTTTTCAATGTCGCAAATTGTGGCGAGGTTTCCTTGGGGTCGGTGGCATCGGCCTTGTATACGCGTACGCGCACATCGTACCAGCCGGCCTGTCCGGTAACCGGGTCGGAGTTGGAAAGGTGTTCACCGTGTTTGCTGGCCGGCAGTTCTTCCGAGATCAGGTGATTCAGCAGGAAGCCTTTCTGGGCTTCATTGGCCTTCGGTTCGAGATTCCAGGCGCCGTCGGCTTTGCCGATGGCGTTCCAGGTCCATACCGTGCCGGGTTCGACGGCTTCAGAGAATCGGCACATGCAGCGTACCTTGCCCCACATCGACTCGACCCAGACCCAATCGCCATCCTTGAACTCGCCCTGCTGACCGAGCTTGGGACTCATGACAAGATAATTGTGCGCGTGGATCTGGCGCAGCCAGGCGTTCAGCGAATCCCAGGAGTGATACATCGCCATGGGCCGCTGCGTGATGGCATTGAGCGGGAATTTAGCAAGGTCGGTCTGTTGCGACTCCAGCGGTTCGTAATAGAACGGCAGGGGATCGAAATAGGTTTCGATGCGTTCACGCAGATGTTCGGGTGGTTGCTTGCCGTCCCACTTGCCTTGCGCGGCGAGACGGAACTTCTGCAGTACCTCGGAATAGAGATGGATCAGGATCGGCTCAGCGTAACGCGTCAGCCGATGCCGTTGTGCCCACTCCAGATAGCCCTGGTTCCAGTTGCGCATGTACTGGTAGGAGCGCGGCAGGTGATATTGGAAGACACAGTTGTTCTTCTCGTACATCTCCCACTGTTTGGGATTGGGCTCACCCTTCATGAACTTCTCTCCGCCTTTGCCGCGCCAGCCGGCCAGAAAGCCAATGCCGGAACCGACTTCGGTTTCGTAATTGGTGATGAAGTCCGGGTAATCGCGGAATTTACGTGTGCCGTCTTTCTCAGTGAATGCCGGCAGCTTGAGACGCGTGCCGAGTTCGATCAGGACATCCTGGAAGGGTTTGCACTGGCCTGTCGGCGGTACAACAGGAATACGTACCGAATCCACCGGGCCTTCGAATTCGGAAATTGGCCGGTCGAGCATGGACATCACGTCGTGACGTTCGAGATAAGTAGTGTCGGGCAAGACCAGGTCCGCGTAAGCGACAATTTCCGACTGGAAGGCGTCGCAGACGATCAGAAAAGGGATCTTGAATTCACCGCTGTCATCCTTGTCGTTGAGCATGTCGCGGATCGTGACGGTGTTCATCGCTGAGTTCCAGGCCATGTTGGACATGAAAATCATCAGCGTGTCGATTTTGTACGGGTCGCCGCGCCAGGCATTGGTGATGACGTTGTGCATCAGTCCGTGCACCGACAGCGGATATTCCCATGAGAAGGCCTTGTCGATGCGCACCGGATTGTTGTCTTTATCGACGAACAGATCATCCGGGTCGGCGGGCCAGCCCAATGCCATGCCGGCCAATGGTGTATTCGGCTGTACACCCTCCGGGCCCTTAGGTGTCTTGGCGCAAGGCGGGATGGGCCGCGGGAACGGCGCCTTGTGACGGAAGCCGCCGGGGCGGTCGATGGTGCCGAGTATCGACATCAGAATCGACAAGGCGCGGATGGCGTGGAAACCGTTCGAGTGTGCGGCCAGACCGCGCATGGCGTGAAATGCTACGGGGTTGCCGGTGACGGTCTCGTGCTCCTTGCCCCAGCAGTCGGTCCAGGCGATCGGCAGTTCGATGGTCTGGTCGCGTGCGGTGACGCCCATTTCATAGGCAAGTCGGCGGATGGTGACTGCCGTGATGCCGGTGATGCCTTCGGCCCACTCAGGCGTGTAGTCCATTACTCTCTCGACCAACAGCTGGAATGCGGGTTTGACGGGTGTCCCGTCGCTGAGTTTGAACTCGCCGAGCAGGAAGGGGTCGGCGCCTT
>JBBQDK010000111.1:0-10016 GCA_038319625.1 Gammaproteobacteria bacterium | reverse complement strand
TGCAGTTGCAGTTCGGCCAGGGCTTCATTGACTGCGCTGCCGGCGCCGCCGGCGATGGCGTTTTCCTCCAGGGTAACCAACAATTCGTACCCGGCTGCCACGCGCGCCAGCAGTTCCGTATCGAGCGGTTTGACGAAGCGCATGTTGATCACTGTCGCGTCGAGCGTTTCGGCAGCCTCCAGTGCGGGCGTCAGCATGCTGCCAAATGCCAGCAACGCAACGCGCTGACCGCTGCGGCGCGGTTGTGCCTTGCCGACAGGCAGTGTTTCCAGTGACGTTTGCACTGCCACACCGGGACCGACGCCGCGCGGATAGCGCACAGCAGCGGGGCCGTCAATCTGAAAACCGGTGCTGAGCATCTGCCGGCATTCGTTTTCATCGGCCGGCGCCATGATAGTCATGTTCGGAATACAGCGCAGGTAACTGAGATCGAAACTACCTGCGTGCGTCGGACCGTCAGGTCCAACGAGACCGGCACGATCGATGGCGAACAGCACTGGCAGATTCTGCAGGGCGACATCGTGAATCAGTTGATCGTAGCCGCGCTGCAGGAAGGTCGAATAGATCGCCACCACCGGTTTCAGACCTTCGCAAGCCAGCCCGGCAGCCAGTGTCACGCTGTGCTGTTCGGAAATGCCGACATCGAAATAACGCGCGGGGAAGCGTTTCGAGAAAGAGACCAACCCGGACCCTTCGCGCATCGCCGGGGTGATGCCGACCAGCCGTTCATCCTGTACAGCCATGTCGCAGAGCCAATCGCCGAATACTTGCGTGTAAGTCGGTTTGGTACCGGGACCGGGACCGCTTACCGACAGGCCGGTCTCGATCTTGAATGGCGACACGCCGTGATAGACGCAAGGATCGCTTTCCGCCGGTGCGTAGCCCTTGCCCTTGCGGGTGACGATGTGCAGGAAGCGCGGACCATTCAGTGATTTCAGATTGCGCAGGGTCTTGATGAGGGTGTGCAGATCGTGGCCATCGACCGGGCCGATGTAGTTGAAGCCAAGTTCCTCGAACAGGGTGCCAGGCACCATCATGCCTTTGACGTGTTCCTCGGCACGACGCGCCAGTTCCCAGAACGGCGGCATGTGGCTTAGCACCTTCTTACTGCCTTCGCGCATGCTCGAATAGACCTTGCCAGACAGGACGCGGGCCAGGTAGTTGGACATGCCGCCGACATTCGGCGAGATTGACATGTCGTTGTCGTTGAGTATCACCAGCAGATCGGCGTCCAGATCGCCGGCATGATTGAGCGCCTCGAAGGCCATGCCGGCGGTAAGCGCGCCGTCACCGATGACAGCGACGACTTGGCGATGGCTTTTCTGTTGCCGCGCAGCGAGCGCCATGCCAAGCGCGGCGCTGATCGAGGTGCTGGAGTGGCCCACGCCGAAGGTATCGTAGGGGCTTTCGTCGCGCTTCGGGAAGCCGGCCAGACCGCCTCTCTTGCGCAATGAACTCATGCGTTCGCGGCGGCCGGTGAGGATCTTGTGCGGATAGGTCTGATGACCGACATCCCAGACCAGCCGATCGTTCGGGGTATCGAAGACAGTGTGCAGGGCGATGGTCAGCTCCACTGTGCCCAGGCCCGCCGCCAGGTGTCCGCCGGTACGCGATACCGATTCGATCAGGAAGGCGCGCAGTTCCTGCGCCAGAATCGTCAGCTGGCTTTCGCTCAGATGGCGCAGATCGGCGGGGGAATCGATGCTTTGCAGGAGGGGATAGGTATTCTGCTCTGTCATGGGCTACGGCTGGATGAAACAGACTTGAATTATGGTGGGTGGGGACTGTCGTTGCAATGATCCTGCGGTGATCAATTCATTGAATCGCCAAGGCCGCCAAGAACGCCATAGAGAAGCAGATTCATGTGTCCGGCAATCTTCACGCCCATGTGGCAGGGCGCTGCCTGAATGGAGATGTCTGCTTTCCTTGGCGTTCTTGGCTACAAGCTTTAAATATAAACAAGTCTAATGGTCGCGCAACACGATGTACTCGCACAGCCCGCGCAGCATGTCGGCGCGGGCATCCAGTCCCGCCAGGCTCGCCATGGCATCACTGCACAATTCCGCACAACGCTGCCGGGCGCCGTTCATGCCGAGCAGGGCAGGGTAGGTTGGCTTGTTGCGGGCCTTATCAGCGCCGGAAGCCTTGCCGAGCCGGGCCGGGTCACCCTCCACATCGAGTATATCGTCGCGGATCTGGAAGGCCAGGCCGATGCATTTGGCGTAGTGATCGAAATGTGCCAGCCGTTCGACATCAAGTCCTGGTTGACCCAGGGCGCCGAGCAGCACGCTGGCGCGGATCAGCGCGCCGGTCTTGTGGACGTGCATATCCTCGAGTTCGGCGATATCCAGTTCGCTGCCCACGGCGGCCAGATCAATGGCCTGCCCGCCGGCCATGCCGCGCGATCCAGCGGCCTGGGCCAGTGTCTCGATCATGCGCAGGCGCACCCCGACATCGATCGTCATGGTGGGATCCTTGCTCAGGACCTGGTAGGCCAGCGATTGCAGGGCGTCGCCCGCGAGTATCGCGGTGGCTTCATCGAAGGCCTTGTGACAGGTAGGCCGGCCACGGCGCATAGCGTCGTTATCCATGGCCGGCAGGTCATCGTGCACCAATGAATACACATGTATCAGTTCCACAGCACAGGCCGGGCCGTCAAGTGCAGCCGGATCCAGGCCGAGTGCCGCGCCACTGGCGTAGACCAGCGCCGGGCGGATGCGCTTGCCGCCACCCAGCGTCACATAACGCATGGCCTCGTGCAGATGTGTGGGATGTACAGTGGCGGGGGGAAGCCAATGCGCCAGGACTTGCTCGATGCGTTCCTGAAAAGCACTCAGAGCGGCCGGTAAGGGCCTGGAGTCAATCGTCATGGTCGAGCGGCATCAGGGTCGGCTGACCCTCCTTGTCCACCAGCGTCTGCACTTTCTGCTCGGCTTCCTGCAGAGCCTGTTGGCAGGTGCGGGTCAGCTCGATGCCGCGCTCGAAATTCTTCAGGGATTCTTCCAGCGGCAGGTCACCTTGCTCCAGACGCACCACCAGGGCCTCGAGTTCCTTGAGGGCGTCTTCAAAATGCGTCGGTGATGTCGGTTTCTTGGCCACGTGGCGGGCTCCTCGATAAAGCGGGGTTTAACTTAGCCGAACGGTGGCTGCAGGGTCAATTGATATGGCGCAAATCAATGGTCGCGTTGACAGATCATAATCCAGAGTATAGAGTTTCATCCAGATTTAGATTTAGTCTAAATCACATCTGCTGGCGCATTTGCCATTTCCATAATCATTACCCGGAGGACATTACGATGGAGCTTAAAGGCAGCAAGACACACGGTAATCTCAAGGAAGCATTTGCCGGTGAATCACAGGCCAATCGTCGTTATCTCTACTTCGCCGCCAAGGCCGATGTGGAAGGCTATAACGACGTGTCGGCCGTGTTCCGTTCCACCGCCGAAGGCGAGACCGGCCATGCTCATGGCCATCTGGAATACATGGAATCGGTCGGCGATCCGGTCACCGATCTGCCGATCGGCAGTACAACCAACAACCTCAAGTCGGCGATCGCAGGCGAGACCTTCGAGTACAGCGATATGTACCCGGGCATGGCCAAGACCGCACGTGAAGAAAGCTTCGATGAAGTCGCAGATTGGTTCGAGACCTTGGCCAAGGCGGAACGCTCGCACGCCAATCGTTTCCAGAAGGCGCTCGACGAAATGAAGTAACAGCCCGGCATGCCGTCATCCCCGCGCCAGCGGGAGTCCGGTAGAATTTGTCTGCCGGATTCCCGCGTCGCGGGAATGACAAATCAAGAACCAATCCGGCGTTTCGAAATTCCATCCTGTCGAGATCTGTCATGTCCATACCTGCCGATACGCAACGTGAAGGTAATCTGGAAGCCCCGACGCGCCACCCGCTGGATTGGCTGAATCCTGTTTTCAATGATGAGGCGGATCTGACCCGGGAACTGGGGCGGGTGTTCGACATCTGTCACGGCTGCCGACGTTGTTTCAGTCTCTGCAATGCCTTCCCGACATTGTTCGATGCCATCGATGCATCTCCCACACTGGAACTCGATGGCGTGGACAAAAAGGTTTTCTGGCAGGTAGTGGATCACTGCTACCTGTGCGACATGTGTTACATGACCAAGTGCCCCTATGTGCCACCGCATCCGTGGAACGTCGATTTCCCGCACCTGATGCTGCGCGCCAAAGCCGTGCGTTTTAAAAAGCATGGTGCCGGTCTGCGTGACCGGGTGTTGACCTCGACCGATACCGTGGGGCGGCTGGCGGGGATACCGGTGGTAGTGAATGTCGTCAACGCCGCCAATCGCAGCAAGCCGGCACGTCGGATACTCGAAAAAGTGCTGGGTGTGCATCCGAATGCCGCCTTGCCCGAATATCACAGCGATACACTGCGCAAGCGCCTGGCGCGTCGTAATGCCGTCGACCTGCCGGTAATACCTGCCGGCCGCACGCGCGGCAAGGTTGCGCTGTTTACCACTTGTTACGGCAACTACAACGCTCCGCAACTTGGCGAAGACCTGATCAGCGTCTTCGAGCACAACGGCGTCGCAGTGCGCGTCGCACAGAAGGAGCATTGTTGTGGCATGCCGAAACTGGAGTTGGGCGACCTCGAAGCCGTACGCCGTCTCAAGGAAGCCAACATCCCGATGCTGGCGGAGCTTGTCGATGCGGGCTGGGATCTGGTTGCGCCCATCCCCTCCTGCGTACTGATGTTCAAGCAGGAACTGCCGCTGATGTTTCCCGATGATGCACAGGTGCAAAAGGTTCGTGCGGCATTTTACGATCCGTTCGAGTATCTGATGCTGCGCCACAAGGAAGGTCTGCTAAAGACCGATTTCAAGCAGCCGCTCGGCAAGGTGTCCTATCATGTTGCCTGCCACCTGCGAGTGCAAAATATCGGACTGAAGACACGTGATCTGCTGCAGATGGTTCCCGACACCACAGTCGACGCCATCGAACGCTGCTCAGGCCACGACGGTACCTATGCAGTGAAGAGTGAGTTTCACGAGACATCGATAAGGATCTGCAAACCGGTCGCCGTCCGCGTCGACAAGGCCGACGCCGATCATTACGGCAGTGACTGTCCCATGGCGGGGCATCAGATCGAAACCACGCTGGCCAACGGCAAACATCCAGAGCATCCGTTGTCACTGCTGCGCAAGGCTTACGATATCTGATATTGGCGGACCGTCAGGTCCAAACCGTTTTATTGATCATGGCAGATGATTTATGCAGAAGCTGACCCCTGAAGATCTCTTTTCCCTGGAACGCTATGCCCGGGAGCGCAGCGATTTTCGCAGCCGCGTGCTGGTGCACAAGAAAAACCGGCGCATGGCACTGGGCGCGAATGCCGCGCTGTACTTCGAAGACCGATTGACCATTCAATACCAGATTCAGGAAATGCTGCGTACCGAACGTATCTTCGAGATGGAGGGCATTGCCGAAGAACTATATGCCTACAATCCCCTGATACCGGATGGCAGCAACTGGAAAGCCACGTTCATGCTCGAATACGGCGACGAGCAGCAGCGCCATGCGGAGCTGGCGAAGTTGATCGGTATCGAGGACAAGGTCTGGATACAGGTGGATGGTTTCGCCCCAGTCAATGCCATTGCCGACGAAGACATGGAGCGCAGTAACGCCACCAAGACCTCGGCGGTACACTTCATGCGCTTCGAATTGACGGTGGAGATGGCTGCGGCCGCAAAGGCCGGAGCCGCGTTGAACGCCGGTATCGATCACCCGCAATATCAGATCGGCGTGGTACCGTTGCCGGAGCCGGTGCGTGCGTCGCTGGCGGCCGACCTCGATTAGAAACGGTTGTGGATACCGTCAAGATCTATGAAAGCTCTGATTTATTACTTGAACCACCAAGGACACCGGTAAAATCTATTTTGAGGTTCAAAAGGAAATACCTTGGTATTCTTGGCGGTTGATGGGTTTTTCAGGTCTTTTCTAATACTTCATTAGGTCCTGTGGATAGCCAGGATAGGTCCGAGAATTGACAGACTGCCCGATACCTTTGACAGCGCAGTCGTGTGCGATACCAACGTTTGGGGGCGCGACTAGAGGTCGCGGGAAGCAGCGTCACTACGCAGTGATCAGTTCCCGCTCGGGCGGCTCGGCGTAGCGTGAATGAATGGCAAGCACCTCGGGAATCAGCTGCAGGAACACGTCAACGATATCAGGATCGAAATGGGTGCCACGACTCGTGCGTATATAGTCGAGCGCTGCATCGATGGGCCAGGCCTTTTTATAAGGGCGTGCCGATGTCAGCGCATCGAAGACGTCGGCCAGTGCCACAATTCGTCCCGACAATGGGATGGATTTTCTCTCTAGAGCGTTCGGGTAACCAGTTCCGTTCCATTTCTCGTGATGCGTTAGGGCGATTTCGCGTGCCAGTGTCAGCAGCTCCGAGTTGTCGCCTTCGAGTATGTTGGCTCCGATGATGGCATGGGTCTTCATAATCTCCCATTCGGCAGGATCGAGCTTGCCCGGCTTGAGCAGGATGTGATCCGGAATTCCAATCTTGCCGATGTCGTGCATGGGGCTGGCATGTAGAATAAGTTCGCACTGCTGCTGGCCCCAGCCCAATGAGCCTGCCAGCAGCGCTGTGGTATGACTCATCCGCAGGATGTGGAGTCCGGTTTCGTTGTCACGGTACTCGGCCGCGCGACCCAGGCGCTGCACGATCTGTAAACGTGTTTCACGCAATTCGCAGGTACGCTCGAAAACGCGACTCTCCAGTACCTCGTTCTCCATCACTACAAGTTTGTGAAGTTGGTGTGCATCGACAAGATTGCGAACCCGCGCCAGCAGTTCGGAGCGATCGAACGGTTTGGTCAGATAGTCTCGTGCACCGTTCTCCAGCGCATGTAAGCGGTTTTCGCGTCCATGTTGCGCGGTCAGCACCAGCACCGGCGGTAAGTTGGTATTGAGCAGGACTTTGAGTTGTTCAAGAACGGCAAAGCCGTCCAGGTATGGCATATTGAGGTCCAACAGGATGACGTCCGGTGTTGTGTGTTCACAGGCAGCAAGTACTTCGCGAGGATCCTGTATCAGCGTCAGGTTGCTATATCCGTCAGCACGCAGCATCTTGTCGAGCAGCTTCAGGTTGGTGGGTTCGTCATCCACAATCATCAGGTTAGCGGTTTTGAGGTTCATGGGAAACAGTGCCTCACAAATGATGTGGATTTTTGCGTGGTCATTATCTCAATGCTGATAAGGCGGTGTGGAATGTGCGGCTGTTCCACATGCCATTGTGCATGTGGTGGGTAAGTCAGCTGCTTGCAATTGAATATAATCATCGGGTATCAGGCACCAAGAACATCGGCAAAGACGGTAGTCATCGTTGTTGCGGTTGAAATTTTGATGCCGGGCAAATCCACCCAGAAGGTGCTGCCCGCTCCGGCTACACTTTCAACGCCGATGACACTTTCCATCGCGTCTACCATGCGTTTGCTGAGTGCGAGTCCAATCCCGGTGCCCTCTATGCCATCGTAAACCGATCCAAGACGTTCAAAGGGCTGGAACAGACGCGGCATGGCTTCGGCATCGATACCACGTCCGCTGTCAGAGATGGCGATACGTACCAGTCCGTTATCGGATGGGCTACAGGTAATTCGCACGCTGCCCGCAATGCGATTGTATTTGACGGCATTCGATAACAGGTTGAGCAGAATCTGGCGCAAGCGCATACGGTCGACGTACACGATGTAATCAGGTCCGGTATCCACGCTGATGCTGATCTGGTTCTTGTTGGCCAGCGGACGGATAAGTTTCGCGCAGTCACTAATAATGGATCCGACAGCAACCTGTTCCGGATGCAGATCGAGGCGTCCACTTTCGACGCGTGCCAGATCGAGTACCTCGTTGATGAGATCCAGCAGATGGTGACCGGCACGGAGAATTTCTTCGGCGTTATCGACGTGTTCCGCGGGTAGATGGTGTTGTGTATCAGATACGAGCAATTCGGAAAAACCAATGATGGCATTCAGCGGCGTGCGCAGTTCGTGACTCATGCGGGAAAGAAAGCTGGTTTTTGCCTCGTTCGCCTTCTCTGCTTCGTTCTTGGCGCGCACAAGGTCATTGGTCCGCGCCTCCACGATATTCTCGAGGCTGTCGCGATGCGCGAGCAGTTCGGTTTCAGCGCCGCGGCGGACCGCGACCTCTTTCCGCAATTCTTCGTTGGTGCTCCGCAGTTCCTGCTGTTGCTGTGTGATCGTATCGAGCATCTGATTGAAGAAACGCGAAAGTTTTCCGAAATCATCCTGTCGTGTCACATTGATGCGCATACTGAGATTGCCGCCGCTGACCGCTTGCGTGGCACCGATAAGCGCATGCAGCGGTATCGATAGGACTTGCTTGATGACCATGCTCAGAAACACCCCGAAGACAAGCAGGCCGATGACCAGGCAGATAAGGAGTTTACCCCTTTGTTTGACCACCAATGATCGGATGGACGGGTGGTAAGTCACCAGGCTCAGACTGCTGATGGCCGTTTTGTTGCCGTCCTTTTCTGTGTCAATTTTCCGCTCGATGGTTTCGGCATTCTGCGGAATAGTGCCGATGGTTGTAATGCGGTCATCGATATTCAGTTTTATTGCCGAGAACGAGGAATGCTGAATGACGAGTTTGAACTGGGATATAAGATCGTCCGGCGAAGAAGCATTTTGCAGCAGTTGCGTGGCCGTCTTCGCTAGGTTCTCTGTCTCGCGCGAAAATTCAGTGCGCAGTTGCGCTTCCTGACGGCTTATCAAGAGAACGGTTGTTGCAAATCCTATCAATGTGACGACCCAGATCACTATCGCTGTGATCTTGATCGAGATATCAGCCTGCCAGTTGCGTGTCCAGTCATCCGCGATGATGAGGGGTGGGGTATTCATCTGAAACCGATCAGGCGCAGGCTTATGACCATCGGGCAGATGTTGGTCAGCCCTGCAATCAACAGCATAAAGCCAATGAACCAGGGGAAGACCCAGGCCGTTTCCCCCAATACGAAATAGCTGATGTAAAGCAGTGTTGCGGTGATTAACCGCAGGGCCCTTTCCGCTTCGAAGTTCAGGGTCGATTTTCCGCCGCAGGCCTGGACGGCTTGCTGGAAATCCGTGCCGTAGCGTGCTTTCGACACGAGAATAGGAATACGCCAGTTGGTGATCCCTTCGAACAGAAGCAGGCCGATATAGGCCATCACCAACTGCCGTGATCCCAGGAACAACAGCAGTAGTAGCGATGAGCCCAGTAGTATTCTGAATAATCGTTCACTCATGGCGGCACGTCACCTGTTTGTCGAGACATTTGATACTGGGGCCATCATTTGCATGGCGTGCGCTTACGTCCATGTGCTGAATATGCGGCTGCATCATCGAACACCAAACAACGGTACGGTGTCTGAAGCATGTTGGTCGTGCTCGAATAGACACGACCCCGATGCACTTGGGAGAGTGGCTCCCGGGTGTATTTCCGCACAGTCCCCAATTGTTTATAGCGGCACTTGACCTCGCTACTTTAGTCGCTTCCCCAAGCAGTTACGGCCAGGCACTGCGTGCGCAGATTGCCAGGGACGGGCGGCTGTTCGTTGCTATCCTGGCCAAGGCTGCGTAGCTCAAACAGTTGGCATACGCCGGGCAAAATCTGAGTATCGCCTTGTGTCGGGGGGTGCGACCTGCGTGGCCATTGGACTGATATTGGAAATGTCGCCGCATCAGTGCCGATGAGGCCTTCGAAACGCTGCGCCAGAATGCTCGTTATAGACTGCCGACAGCTCGAAGATGTGGCCGTGCAGATGGTCAGTGCCGCCGATAAAATCAATTTTCCCTGTATCTTGACTGGTCAGCCGGGCTGAAAAGGGTCGGATATTCCTCAAAGTTGCAGTTCGTCCGGACACAGGTCGGGCGGGATGCGTTAGAATCCGCCTCTGATTGCAGCAGCCCAGACGTCGACGTGGCTGGAACACCCACAGTTTCAATGTGGGGCAGAATTTATGCTCGCATCCTGCAGGGG
>JBBQDK010000110.1:0-10090 GCA_038319625.1 Gammaproteobacteria bacterium | reverse complement strand
CGGGGTCGGCCAGTACGTTGACATGGGCGTAGGGTACGCCGCAAGCCGACAGTGCCTGGGAGGCACGGCTCGAGAAGCCGCATTGCGGCATCTCTGGCGTGCCCTTCATGAAGATCACGATCGGGTTGCCTTCGACCTGCTGCTTGATTCGTTCCATTACGTCCATAACATCACCTCGGGAGTTGCTTGATTGGAAAGATCATGGCGCGCGGCGCCACAACACTTGACTACATTCTACCGGCTCGGCCGAACACTTAACAGCCAGCATTCATAGGGATATACGATTATCCACATTGGTTTGCAACCAGAATTCCAGCAAGGCCAGATGCCACAGCTTGTTGCCCTGGATCGGCGTCAGATAACGCTCCGGATCGACGAGCAACCTATCGACATAGGGCCGTTGGAACAGCCCGCGACTGTGACAGGCCGTCGAATCGAGGATATCACGCATGAAATCCAGGAACGGTCCACGCACATACTTCAGCGCCGGTACTGGAAAGTAGCCTTTAGGCCGGTCGATGACCGTATCTGGCAGCAAACCGCGCGCTATCACCTTTAATGGGTGCTTGCCGCCGTTTTTCAAGCGCAGTTCAGGCGGCATTTGGGCGGCCAGCTCCACCAGCTCATGGTCGAGGAAGGGCACGCGCGCCTCCAGACCCCAGGCCATGGTCATATTATCGACGCGTTTGACCGGGTCATCCACTACCAGCGTGGTCACATCAAGGCGCAGCACCTGATCTATGAAACTGTCGGCGGCGGGCCTGGTCAGCAGACTCTCAATCAGCCCCGAGGTATAGTCGACTCCGTGGTAATGCGGCGCCACGGTGTCCAGCAATTCGTCGTGGCTGCGGTCGAAGTAATGCTTGCGGAAGCGCTCCACCGGACTGCCGGCGGTTTCGGCCGCCATGCGCGGATACCAGAAATATCCGCCGAAGACTTCGTCCGCGCCCTGACCGCTCTGCACCACCTTGGCCTCTTTGGAGACGCGTTCGGCGAGCAGAAAGAAGGCCACTGCATCCTGGCCGACCATCGGTTCGGC
Organism: Gammaproteobacteria bacterium; assembly: GCA_038319625.1. Classification (GTDB taxonomy): domain Bacteria; phylum Pseudomonadota; class Gammaproteobacteria; order JBBQDK01; family JBBQDK01; genus JBBQDK01. The sequence goes on along the minus strand of JBBQDK010000110.1, from coordinate 9,051 downwards.
CATATTGGCCACAGCCTCCGGGAGGCGCTTCAGCACTTCGTCATTGGGAATGTGGAACTTGTGATGGCGCGTGCCGTAACGTGTCACCACCTGATCGGAAAACTCGAACTCATTACCATTCTCTTCCGGCGAGTCCTCGAAACCCACCGAGAAGGTCAGCAGATTCTGCACGCCGCCCTCGGCAAGCAACGCCACCAGCAGACTGGAATCCAGGCCGCCCGAGAGCAATACGCCGACTGGCACATCAGCAGCCAGACGCCGGCGCTCCACTGCGGCGCGTAGCGAGGTATGTACCGCATCTATCCATTCCCATTCGCTGAGTGCGCGTTCCGGACGTTCGGCGCGCAGCTCCCAGTAGACGCGTTCTTTATGCGATCCGTCAGGCGTCATGCTCAAGGTGGTTGCTGGCGGTAATTTGCGTATGCCGCTGAGAATGGTGCGCGGTGCGGGCACTACCGCGTGCAGCGTCAGTTGGTGATGCAGCGCCACGGCATCGATGCCGGTATCCACATCACCCACGGCCAGCAGCGCCTGTGGATTCGAGGCAAAGCGCAGATGATCCCTGGCGAGACTGTAGTAGAGCGGTTTGATGCCGAGCCGGTCGCGCGCCAGGAAGAGCGTATGCTTGCGTGTATCCCAGATAGCGAACGCGAACATGCCGAGGAAATGTTCGACGCAGCGCTCACCCCAGGCCATGTAGGCCTTGAGAATCACCTCACTGTCGCCGTCGGAAAAAAACCGGTAACCCTTGCCCGCCAGCTCGGTGCGCAGCTCGCGGTAGTTATAGATGGTACCGTTGAATACCAGCACCAAGCCCAGCTCGCTGTCGATCAACGGCTGGTTGGAGCGCTCCGACAGATCGATGATGGCCAGACGCCGATGGCCGAAAGCCAGCGGACCGTCGGAATAGCTGCCATCGTGATCCGGCCCGCGTCGCGCCAGCGCCTGATTCATACGCTGGATTGCCCGCATATCCGGCACAGCGCCGTCGAAGCGTAATTCACCACAAATACCGCACATGAGAGAATACTGTCCTGTTCAGTGTAATAATCGAGTTGCAGACTATACTCTAAGCCAATGATGCGGCCTGCAGATGAGTGTTGTTCGACATCCTGTATGTATACGAGCATGCCCTACGATATTGCCGAGTGGAGCGCCTGACCTTCCCCACTACCGGTCTATTGAATTCCATTAGTTTATGTCTTTTTTTGGTCCACCTTATAATGAACTCAACATCTTACCAATAGCACTAATCAGCTGAATAACCGGCGGAGAAACATTCATAAATCCACTCAAGTTCACTCCGGACACCATGATTCCCGGTTTTGTGCTGGTGATTTTACTGCTCTTTACTCTCGGCAAATCCGGCGCCATCAACCCATGAGAGTACAGTGTCTGGATTCATCTCATCGTCGGCATCACCTGAATCGGCCCTCTCACCTATTTCCCCTTCGTTCAAGTACCCGCCGTTCGCAAGGCGCTGAGCGAAGCCAGCAGCGGCGGTCCCGGTACTGCCATCATCAATAAGTACATCGCACCTCCAGTACTGCTCTGATTTCGCTGGGCAGCCCTGACCACTTGGTTGACTGGCGCGCTTACACTGGAAGCATGCACAAGGGTGAAAGCTCTGGCGTGATGGCTGTGTTCACTTTTAAGGGCGGCTACGGACCATCGGTGCGGGCACTTGGCTCAGCACTATCATGCTATACAATGTCTGGGCGCTGATCTGTCCGGACCAAGACCCGGTCCCACAGGGCCGGGTTTTTCGTTTTCAGGCTCCGTAGCCGCTGGCACGGCACACGCGCCATACGCGGAGTTTGCACGGCGAGCGGTTTACCGATAGAATTTTCCACGAACGGCGGTCTCTTGCGGGGCTGCCTTTTCTTTTTTCTAGCGGTACTGAATCCATGTCTGACCCGTTGATGACCACTTACAACCGTCTGCCCGTCACTTTCGAAAGAGGCGAAGGCGCCTGGTTGTGGGACAGTGCCGGCAAGAAATACCTGGACGCGGTGAGCGGCGTCGCCGTGTGCGGTCTCGGCCACGCCCACCCCGCCATCACCAAGGCGCTCTGCGAGCAGGCCGGCCGCCTGGTGCATACCTCGAATCTCTACGGCATTGCTCATCAGCAGAAACTCGGCGAGCAACTCACGCGCCTGTCCGGCATGGACAAGGTGTTCTTCAGCAACTCCGGCGCCGAGGCCAATGAAGCGGCCATCAAACTCGCGCGTCTCTTCGGCCACACCAAAGGCATCGCAGCTCCTGCAATCGTGGTAGCCGAAAACAGCTTCCACGGCCGCACTCTCGCCACTTTGACCGCTACCGGCAACCGCCGTGTACAGGCCGGTTTCGAACCGTTGGTGCAGGGCTTCGTGCGTGTCGCCTACAATGATCTCGATGGGCTCGCGACTATCGCCAGAAACAGTCCGAACGTGGTTGCCATGCTGGTTGAACCGGTGCAGGGTGAGTCCGGCATCCAGATACCTTCCGACGATTATCTCGACGGCGTGCGCGCCCTGTGTGACCAATACGGCTGGTTGATGATGCTCGATGAGATTCAGAGCGGCATGGGTCGCACCGGCAAGTTGTTCGCCTACCAGCATACCCGGATCACACCCGATGTCATTACCCTCGCCAAGGGACTGGGCAACGGTGTGCCAATCGGCGCCTGTCTGGCCCGCGGCACGGCTGCCGACGTGTTCAAGCCCGGCAATCACGGCTCCACCTTCGGCGGCAACCCGCTGGCCTGCCGCGCCGCACTGGCTGTGCTGGAAACCATCGCAGTCGGCAAACTCTGCGAACGTGCCGCGCAACTGGGCCTGCGCATAAAGTCCGGGCTCGACAGCGCGCTCGCCGGCGTGGCCGGCGTGGTACAGATCCGCGCCAAGGGCTTGATGATCGGAATCGAACTGGATCGCGCCTGCGGCGAACTGACCAAACAGGCACTGGCACAGGGCCTGCTTATCAACGTCACCGCCGAAAAAACTGTCCGTCTGTTGCCGCCTCTGATCATCAGCGATGCCGAAGCCGATCAGATCGTTACCGGCGTTGTCGCACTGATCAAATCGTTCCTGACCGCCTGATCATGCCGCGGCACTTCCTTACCTTGCAGGACCTCTCCGCCGATGAACTGCGCGCACTGCTGACACGCGCCGGTGAGCTCAAGGCCATGCAACACGCCGGCACGCTGTACGAACCGCTGAAGAACAAAGTGCTCGGCATGGTGTTCGAGAAATCCTCGACACGCACGCGCGTATCCTTCGAAGCGGGCATGATCCAGTTCGGCGGCAGCTCGATCTTTCTCTCGCCGCGCGACACCCAGCTCGGCCGCGGCGAGCCCATCGAAGACACCGCGCGCGTTCTGTCGCGCATGGTCGATTGCGTCATGATCCGCACCTATGAGCACGAAAAGATCGAACGCTTCGCCGAATACTCGCAGGTACCGGTGATCAACGCCCTCACCGACCGACATCATCCGTGCCAGTTGCTCGCCGATCTGCAGACCTATTTCGAACTGCGCGGCGATATCCGCGGCCACACCGTGGCCTGGATCGGCGACGGCAACAACATGTGCAACTCCTACATTCAAGCCGCCAACCTGCTCGACTTCACCCTGCGCATTGCCTGCCCGGAGGGCTATGAACCGGACGGCACACTGCTCGACGAGAATCACACCCACACCGTGCTGCTGCACGACCCGATGTCGGCCGCGCGCGGTGCCGATCTGGTGGCCACGGACGTCTGGGCCAGCATGGGCCAGGAACAGGAACAATCGCAACGCGCCCATGCCTTCGCGCCCTACCAGGTCAGCACCCGTATGATGTCCCAGGCCAAGCCCGATGCCCTGTTCATGCATTGCCTACCCGCGCACCGCGGCGAAGAAGTCGCCGCCGAAGTCATCGACGGACCGCAGAGCGTGGTCTGGGACGAAGCCGAAAACCGTTTGCACGCACAAAAAGCACTGCTTGAATTATTGTTATGCCCGTAACCCGTAGCCCGAGCTACCCGCCGTCTTTTCTTGTGATGTCACCGGAGAGTACGGAAGATGCAGGATGGGTGGCGGCGCGTTGTCTGCGCCGCAACCCATCAGCCGTGCGGACGCCACACTCCCGCTACCGGAAACAATCCACTGTATGATCGTTGACCATGCCGACCGCCTGCATGTACGCATAGCAGATGGTGCTGCCCACGAACGTGAAGCCCAGTTGCTTGAGCCCTTGCTCATGGCGTCGGACTGCGCCGTCGTCACCGGTCAAACCTAATCTAGTCCTCCGGCAGAGCCGGGGGGTTACCTCAATGAATTATCGAAGGCCGCGCGGTAGCCGTCGCGCTTGCGCAGAATGGTGATCCAGCTCAGGCCGGCTTGCGCGCCTTCCAGGATCAGGAATTCAAACAGGCGGCGGTCATTGTGTACCGGCACGCACCATTCACGGTCATGGTAGGTGCATATCAGTTGGGCTGCGTCGTGCCCGGCCCAGGCACAACGCCGCGACTCAGTTGGCGGAGCCGGCATCGCGTCCGATCAGGGCGTCGGCACGACTGTCGGCCTGATGGGCGCCGTCGACATCGTCGCGCATGCGCCGCGCCTTGGCGATAATGCGCCAGTTGCCGGCCTGTGTGGCCTTGTCGCCCACGGCCAGGGTGTTGGACTTGAGTGCCAAGCTCTCGGCCTGGCCGGGCTGATTCTGACGCAGTCGGATATCGGCCAGCCGCTGCCACAAACCGGCGTTGCGCGGTTCGATGCGCAGTGCGCGTTCCAGCGCCGCCGCCGCACCGTCGAGCTCGCCGCTGCCGGCCTGACGATTGGCATTGTCAACCAGCGCCACCACGGCCGGACTTTGCGGAGCGGTCGTATGCGGCGCGGCGAATTCACCGGGGTTTGTTGCCATCGGCTCGATGCTCTGCTGGCTCAGTGGCGCATTCTGCGCGGGAAACACTTCGACTCCGTCGGGAGTTTGGGTATTGGTCGTTGCCCGGCGGGCATTGGTGCTGCCCACGCTTTGGTCTTCGACCGGCGCAATCGTGGTGGCGCAACCGCTCAATAACAGCGCTAGACCCAACACCATCACACCTGTTGCCTGTATTGCCGTTTGTTTCATCGAAAAATACCTTTGATCCAGTCAATCGTTTTGTCTACCGGATTGCCGTCTGTCGCACCCTGATGACACGAGACATAGGCGCTCGGCACCGACCCGGTGATGAAGGGTAATTGTACGCCGGCTTCGCAGTCACTGTCGGTACGTTGGCCGCTGGCGCTGTCGATCCACGCTGTTTCGACATTAGCGGGTCGCGTCAGTTGCAGTGGCCGGGTGGCGACATCGTGCATCATCGTGCCCCAAACGGTGAGCGCGCCACTGGCGCCGCTGAAGCCGGCCGGCTTGTTATCGTCGCGACCGACCCAGACCACCGCGACTTTGTCGCCGGTGAAGCCAGCGAACCAGCTGTCGCGCATGTCGTCAGTGGTGCCGGTCTTGCCGGCGATATCAAGACTGGCCGGCAGATAATGCGACAGCGCCACTGCCGTGCCGCTGCGCACCACCTGCTGCATCGCGGTTTCGACCAGGTAGACCGGGGCCGGGGCGGCGGTCTGCTGGACGGTGAGCGGATAGCGCTGCAGGGGCTTGCCGTCCGCCGTCAGTACGTCACGGATCGCGCTCAGCGGCGTGCGGAAGCCGCCGGCCGCCAGTGTCTGATACATCTGCGCCACCATGATCGGGCGCAGATTGATGGCGCCCAGCAACAGCGACGGGTAGGCCGGGATGTCACCTTCCACGCCCAGTTTGTGCAAGGTATCGATCACATTCGCCAGCCCCACATCCAGCCCCAGACGTGCGGTCGGAATATTATAGGAGTGCGCCAGCGCGGACATCAGCAGTACCTGACCGTGGTATTGATGATCGTAGTCCTGCGGGGTCCAGTATTTCTGGCCGGGTATCTTCACGCTCAAGCTCGAATCATCGAGCAAGGTCGCCAGTGTGTAACGGTCAGGCTGCTCGAGCGCAGAGAGATACACGGCCGGTTTGACCAGTGAACCGATCTGCCGCTGCGCATCGAGGGCACGATTGAAGCCGGTGAAACGCGGATCGCGTCCGCCCACCAGCGCCAGCACCTCACCGCCCTCGATGCTGGTCACCACGACTGCACCTTCCAGCGCACCGTGCCGTATGCCACGACTCTTTTCCAGCGCCTGCAGGCGCGTGGAGAGCGCGTGTTCAGCGCTGTGCTGCACCAGCGGATCAAGTGTGGTGAAGATCTGCAAGCCTTCCGAGGTCAGATCCTGTTCGCGGTAATCGTGCCGCAGCTGCCGCTTCACCATATCCAGGAAGGCCGGATACGGCGTAATACCGCTGGGCGAGCCGGGCACAACACCGAGCGGCTGTGGCTTGGCCTGTGCGACCTGCAGCGGCGTCAGCACCTTCTGTTCAGCGAGCACATCCAGCACTACGTCGCGACGCTGTCTGGCACGCGCCGGGTTGCGGCGCGGATCGTAATAAGAAGGCCCCTTGACCAGGGCCACCAGCAACGCGATCTGCTGCGGCTTCAGTTGATCCAGTGGTCGCTGGAAATAGAACTGGCTGGCCAGTCCGAAACCGTGAATGGCGCGTGCGCCGTCCTGGCCGAGATAGACCTCGTTCAGATAGGTTTCGAGGATCTCGGCTTTCTGGTAGTGCCATTCCAGCAACAAGGCCATGATGGCCTCGTTGACCTTGCGCGAGATCTTGCGTTCATTGCTGAGGAACAGGTTTTTCACCAGCTGCTGTGTCAGCGTGCTGCCGCCCTGCACAGTGCCGCCGGCGCGCAGGTTGGAAAACATGGCGCGCAGAATCGCGCGTACGGAAATGCCATGATGGGAATAGAAGGTGCGATCCTCGACCGACAGCAGCGTGCTGATCAACAGCGGCGGTACTTCCTGCAGACGCACCAGGATGCGATCTTCGTTGCGGGCGGTGTAGATGCCGCCGATCTGCGCCGGGTCCATGCGGACCAGACCAAGTGGCGCTCCGGTGACGCTGTCGTCGAGTGCAGCGAGATGACCGCCCGCCAGATCCAGCGTCAGGGCGTGGCTGTTTTCCTTGCCGTCCCAGAAGGTGAACCCGCGCGTGACCACCTGGAAGCGATCGCCCTGCCGCTTGTAAGTGCCCGGCGCATCGGGCGACTGGTCGGTGCGGTATTTAAGGTTCTCCAACTCATCGGTGAACTGCTCGGCGGTGAGCGACATGCCGGCATACAGTTCCAGCGGACGCGCATAGACACGCGCCGGCAAGGCCCAGCGCTTGCCTTCGAACTGGCTGCGGATGGTGTAATCGAGATAGGCGACATAGACGGCGCCGACTCCGACGACCGCGATCAGCCCGATCACCAACAGACGCCGAAACCATCGGCTGTCGCCACGCCGGGATTTGCGGGTGGGTTTGGCGCGTTTGGCCATAAGCGTCAGGCGATCAACAAGTGTGCGATGCGCAGGACAGCGCGAGGTGCGTCGGCAGGTGATAGGACATCAATGGCGCCGAGTATAACGGCCGGCCGCGTCCGCATGTCCATGTAATTCTGCATGCGCGGCATGATACCCTAAGCCAACCGTGAAGTCTTTTCAGCCAGAAAATCCGCGGGGACACGGCTTGGAATTGTTGCGATTACCGACAACGATGGAGGTGCCTGCCACACGGCTCCCGTACCACCCGACCGCCACAGCGATCGACCCGCACAACCGTCTATTCATTCCTGCCGGTGCAGGGTCCCGCATCTGGCGCAGACTCCTGCGCGGGATAGCGGCGCTGTCGCTGGTGCTGGCAGGCTGCAGTACTGTGCCGGTCAGTCAGGTACCGGTCACCGGCGCACGCGCGGAAATCATCGACACCGCTTTCGCGATGCTCGGCAGGCCCTACCGGTATGGCGGCAGCACACCGCGCGGCTTCGATTGCAGCGGTCTGGTGCAGTTCAGCTACCACCAAGCCGGTCTGAACGTACCGCGCACTGCCCGCGCACAATATGAACGCTCCGTACCTGTGCCCGACAGTCGCGTGCAGCCCGGCGACCTGCTGTTTTTCTCGCTCGACAGCCACCGCGTGGCGCATGTCGGCATCTACGTCGGTGACGGCAAATTTATCCATGCCCCCGCCAGTGGCCAGCGGGTTATGGAATCGCGTCTCGACGAGCCCTTCTGGCACGACCACCTGATACGAGCCGGCCGGTTGTTCTGATCACGGATAACTGCTGATGTGCGCGTGACCGATGCCGACCATCAGGTTGCGGAACTGCTCGGCGTTGACGTGAACCAGCTCTTCATGATCCCCCGCCTCGAAATAGACATCCGATTTTTCGGCCAGACTGTCGTCCAATATCGTCTCGATGCCGTAGGCTGTCCCGGTCGGCGGTATCGCACCGTTGGCGCAATCCCAGAACAGCTCGCATATTTCGCGCTCCGTGGCCAGACCCAGCTGACGATTCAATTCGCGATGCAACGCACCTAACTCCAGGCGATGGGTGGCCGGTACCACGGCCATCAGATAACCCTGTTCATCTTCCAGCAGCACCGCCTTCGCCAGTCTGTCACCGGGGATATGCGCCGTTTCCGCGCTCTGCATACTGGAGCCGCTGCGTGGATGTCGGATTACTTCAAATTTGACACCCTGCTCTTTCATGTATTGTCTGAGTCTATTCGCAATTGCCATGACCGTTGCTCCTCTCATTTGTTTCAACTACAGTAACATTGTTATTTATCATTAATTTACAATCCACACTTATTGTTCACTCTAAGTACTTCCGGACAATATCGAGATCGGAATTACCGCATGCCCACCTGCGTGGAAATGAACTGTCGATCAGAATCCTATTATTGTAGTACCCGTCACAAGGTCTTACCGCCCCAAACAGTTGGCAACCACTGATTTTCAGCATGCATGGCGGCAGCTACGTTGCGCAAACGCGCATGCGAGACCGAATATGACGGACACACCGCGCCAAACAGCCGTATGACAACAGCCAGGGTCTTTGTAAGAGAGGACAGCCCGACGGCTCTGAAGAAACGCCCGCGGGGAACTAATGCTAACG